>DATLBC010000126.1:0-57749 GCA_035527095.1 Ilumatobacteraceae bacterium
TCCGAGCAGCACGCGAAGCCCTCGGCAGGCACCGGCTGCACACACCACGCACCCATGACGGTCACCGAGAAGCCCTGCGTGTGCACACCGTGACCCGCGACGGAGTCGTCAGGGCCCGCACGGCTGCGATCAACGAGCTCAAGGCCCTGGTGCTCACATCACCCGACGGGCTTCGCAGCGAATTGCGCGGTCTTACCACGACCGTGTTGATCAAACGATGCGCCGCGTTCAGAACCACCGCGAGCCGGCCGATTGCTGAGCAATGCGTCCGCAACACGATGCGCGTCGTCGCTCGTCGCATCCAGCACTTCAATGACGAGATC
This sequence comes from Ilumatobacteraceae bacterium, assembly GCA_035527095.1. GTDB lineage: Bacteria > Actinomycetota > Acidimicrobiia > Acidimicrobiales > Ilumatobacteraceae > Sva-07. Next base: position 324 of record DATLBC010000126.1, read on the forward strand.
GAGGTCCACGACGCAGCGATGAAGCAACTCATCGACGACGTAGCTCCGCAGCTCGTTGCCGAACCTGGTGTCGGCTACGTGACCGCTGCGATGTTCATCATCGCGTGGTCACACCCCGGTCGTTGCCGTTCCGAAGCGGCCTACGCCCGACTCGGGGGCGTCGCTCCGGTGCCGGCGAATTCGGGGCAGAGCCAGGACCGACATCGTCTCAACAGATACGGCGACCGCAAGCTCAACCGGGCCTGCCACATGGTCGCTCTCGTTCGCATGCACCATCACGAACCCACCAAGGCCTACATCGCGAGACGCCGAGCCGAGGGCAAGACCGACCGCGAAATCCGACGCTGCCTCAAGCGCTACATCGCACGAAACGTCTGGCGACTCCTCGAGCACCAGAGCCCGAAAATGACTGCTTGACAGATATAGAAGGATCCTGAGCAAGAACCGTCCGGTTGAGGACCGTCAGTTGAGACGGGATCACCGATTGGCATCCGAGGCATCGACGATCACGGAATCGTTCGCGTGGCTCCCCCTTCGGACACGTTGCGACCACTGATCATGCGGTGCGCGATATGGGTCGCACCGTGCGGGTCGGCTGTGCAACAAGAGCGGGTGATCGCTCGTCGTTATCGAGTGTCCCAACCGGCACTTCGAGGACACCGGAGCGCCGATCTCGGTGGGTCACCTAGGGTGGCGTCTGGGTGGGGACCGGCCTCACTGCGAACGTGACAGAAATGGAGATCATCATGGCGATCATGCTGAAGATCCGGTGGGATATCAAGGATGGCCAGGAGGCCGACTTCAATGCGAATCAGGAAACCCTCTGCGCTGTGATGCTGGAGCATCCTGGTGTGATCGCTTATCACGCTGAGTACCCATCGCCCAATGTGTCGGAGTGGACAGAGATCTACGCGAACGATGATGCGTTTGCGGCGCACCTTGCCAATGAGAAGGGCCAAGCGCCGCTCGGCGCGATCGTCGCGGCATGTGACACGATCACCTGCCGGTGCTTCGGCGACCCCAATGACGCATCGAAAGAGATCCTCGCAGGCTTCGGGGCGACGTACCACGAGTCCGCTCCTGCCTCATTCGTGTTGAACCCGGACGCCGACAAGGACTCCCTGGTCTGATGGCTGCAGATGGTAGGCATACCGGGAGCGGCTAATGATCTTGATCGTGGTCAAGTTCAAGACCAAGCCGGACTGGGCCGAACGGTGGCTCGATCTCGTCAGTGACTTCACGCTGGCCACCCGTGCCGAGCCCGCGAACCTCTGGTTCGAGTGGTCCCGTAGCTCGGATGACTCCAACGAGTTCGTGCTCGTCGAGGCCTTTCAGGACGGCGGAGCGGAGCCTCACGTCAACAGCCTTCATTTCAAGCGGGCCATGCAAGACATGCCACAAGCCCTCGCCGAGACGCCCCACATCATCAATACCACCATCGAGGGCACGGACGAGTGGTCGCTGATGGGAGAACTCAGCGTCGACTGACCGCCATACGTCCACGACCGCAGGTCGGACCGTGCCAAACACCAGGTCGGTCAACACACCGCCGTCGCGATCGACAACTCCGAGTGCGCACACGGCGACATCCGGGTCCGAGCCCGCGCTCCGCACGCTCCCGAGCCACGCGTTCTTGATTGGCGACGGCGGATCTCGGGGCCAGTGAAGCCGTTCAGCATCGAACCCGACATATCAGCAGCTCCAACGAACAACCAGGCCCGTCCGAGATCGAAGCCTCCGCAACGTCTCTTCCATCATCAATCAGGCACTTCCGACCGGCAACCGCACGCCGGGCCCCGCTCGTAATCGCGGACGAAATCGCGCCGATCCGCGCCGCACCGCAGGTGCCGTAGCGACCTAGGAGCGAACACACCGTCCGATAAGCATCCCCCCTATCGGACATTGCTTGCGGGTCTCAGCCCGACCCGTCGGACCCGCCTGTCTCAGTACCACATACATCGCGGCGTAGCGGCACCTCGGGGATGCCCTTGCAGTGCTCGTTACGGGTTTCGAGGCGGTCGCCCATGCCGATTCATGCCGATGATGACCGCTCAGCTCAGAAGTGGCGGGGCTGGCAGGTCCGGTGCGGCGGCCTCGGTCGCGGCGGCGATGGCGATGGCGGTGGGATCTGCGCCGGGCGCGGCGATGAGTTGGACGCTATTGGGCAGCCCCTCGCCGTCGAGGCCCCAGGGCACCGACAAGGCAGGCGCTCCACAGAGGTTCCACAGCCAGGTGAACGAGAGGAACGCAATCGTGCCCTCGTCGAACGTCCCCTGTCCCGGGGGACCGAGTGGGAACGCATTTACGGCGATCGTCGGCATGACAAGCGCGTCAACGTTTTCGAAGAGCCGGTCGATGGCGTGTCGGAAGCCGATCCGGAACTCGTGCGCATCCACGACGTCATCACGGTGCACATCATCGGCGGCCGACAGGATGCCGGCGAAACTTGTCGTGTAGTCATCACGGCGAGCGGGCCACAGACCGCGGTGCGCAGCCGCGATCTCCGCTCGAAGCAGGGTGTAATAGTGGCCTTCCGCCTCGGCTCGCAACGGAATGGTGACGTCGACGATCTCGGCTCCGGCAGTCGCCAAAGCATCGATCGCAGCACGGCTCGTCTCCGCGACATCGGAACTCACACGCTCTGTCGCGAACACCTCGTCCCACCCGACCCGCATCCCGGCCACACCGTCCAGCGGATCCCCGTACGGATCGGACCGCGACGTCACGTCGAGTGGATCGTGGCCGGCCATGACCCGCGCAACGAGGTCGGCGTCGGCGACGGTCCTGGTGAGCGGGCCACAGTGGTCGTACGTGGCGGCCAGCGGGAACACGCCGTGACGGCTGACCCGGCCGTAGGACGGCTTGAATCCCACGCAACCGTTCCACGCGGCGGGCATGCGGATGGACGTCACGGTGTCGCTGCCGAGGGCAGCAGGGAGCAACCCGGCGGCGACCGCAACCGCTGACCCGCTGCTCGATCCCGCCGGTGAGCGAGTCGGGTCGTATGGGTTCACCGGCATGGGAAGCGCATCGTTGTGCGTTGCGCCGGCGAACTCGGTCATCGTGGTCTTGGCCACGACGATGGCGCCGGCTGCCTCCAGGTTCTGCACCGCGGTCGACGTGGTGTCGGCGACGGTGTCTCCAAGGATCGTCGACCCGGCCGCCGTGGGGACGCCGGCAACATCGTACAAATCCTTCAGTCCGATCGGGACGCCGTGTAACGGTCCCAGCGAGTCGCCCCGCGCTACGGCGTCGTCAGCCGACCTCGCCTGCTCCAGCGCAGTCTCGAACATCGCGTGGGCCACGACGTGGAGGGTGCCGTCGGCCGAACGCAACCGGTCGATCGCATCGCCGATCACGTCCGAGGCAGTCATCTCACCTGCTGCGACCGCGGCGGCGATCTCGACAACGGTCCCCGATCGTTGAGACGACATCTCGGGAGCCTAGTTGCCATCTCCGATGGCGACCCCGAGGGGTCGTCGGTCCGTCATCTCATCGTCAGCGTGCCCGGCGCCCAGCGGAGAACGTCCCCTACCGCCAGGTGAGTGACTGTCCGGTGGAGGACCCTCTACCAGATCGCCAGAGCGCAACGCTCGCTCTCGCTACTCAGCGAGCAGGGCTCCCAATTCCTCCTGGAGAGCTGCCATCTCCGCTGCAGGACTGAACTCAGCGATCAGACAACCGGTCTCGGTCAGGACACTGTTGTGGCCCGGCGGCATATAGAAGACTTCGCCAGCGGCGACCGACTCGGTAGACCCATCGAGATACCCGATTGTCAACGACCCCTCGATCACGTAGCCCCAGTGCGGCACCTGACACGAACCGGTCGAAAGCTGAGCGATCATGGCGGACAGGTCGCATCCGGGCTCGAAACGGTTGATGTTGACCGCCATCTCGCCCCACACGGTTCCGCTGAGCGTGGCGACCTCAGACTCCATGATGGTGTCGAGTCCGGCTCGTGATGACTTCATGTCAATGCCCCCGTCTGGTCGGTCGATCCCGCACGGCGTCGATCAGGGTGAGCGAAGTCGCTCGGTCAGCAGGAAGATCCTGCATGCCAACTCGACCACAAGGTAGACCATCGAACACATGCTCCGTGACGGGAAACGTTCGGCTGCGACGACATCCCGATTCACAGCCGCATAGCGACCGCTCGCGGACCACATCCACGTGTGCCACCAACGCACCCGTCCGCTGAAGGACGTCAGTTGAGACGGCTTGGCCGAGCTCGATCACCGACGTTCGAAGTCGTCTGAACCTTCGTACGAGATCCCCCTATCGGACACGTCGCGGCCTGCGACTATCGGGGGCGCTGCTCGGTTTGGTGTCGGGCGGCGGTGCTGATGTGACATTGGCCTGTTGCACTTCCGGCCGGTTGGTCGCGCGATGGGTGTGGAGGTCAGCGTGATGCGCGGATTCGCCATTCCGGTCCTGATGGGGGTGCTCTTCGTTGCGAGCTGCGGCGGCAGTGGCAACACGCGCTCCACCGAGGACACGAGTGCATCCAGCAGTGCACCGATCCCAGTGTCCACTTCCACCGTGCCGGAGTCCACCGCGATCGAGATCACAGTGCCGCCTGCGACGCCACCGGCTGCGGAGACCGCAGTGGACGGCACGACCACCGAGAACACAATCCGGCCACCGGCTGCCGTGACCGTTCGCTACGCAGCACCTGTCGACCTCGGCACGCTTCCGGGGGGTTCGAAGTCGATGGCAGTCGACATCAACAACTCCGAGGTGATCGTAGGGTTCAGTTACGTCGGGACCTTTGAGCAATACGCCGTCTGGTGGCCGGACCCGACGAGCGGGCCGCAACGCCTCGACGGCTATCTGAGCCTGCGGGTCGACACACAGCAGTCAATAGCTCACCGCGTCAACGACGCTGGCCAGATCCTTGTGAGCGCGCAGCCGCAGGCATTTGTCGTCGATCCAGTGGCGGGTTCATCGATTGAAGTCGTTCCTCCGTTCGATGAGGGCTTTCAGGTGCGGGACCTCAACGAGTTCGGCGAGGTTGTGGGCAGCGTCAACATCGAGTGGCCGGACTGTGGCGACGATTGTGAACCGAACCCGATTACCAGAGGCTTCGTCTGGGACTCAGCGACGGGCGAGACAACCATCATCGGCCCACTCGATGGCGCAGAGTCATCGGCCGCCAACAGCATCAACGACCTCGGCCAAGTCGTCGGCGCATCTGACGGCCGACCCTTCATCTGGGACCCGGACGACGGCACCATGGCCGAACTCGAGGTACCCGAAGTCGAACATTTGGTATGGGCGAGCGCCAACGACATCAACAATCGAGGGGTGATAGTGGGCGTTGCTCAATACGTCACCGATGCGCAAGGGCCCAGCATGCGCGCCCTCATCTGGGACACGACGAGCGGAGAGGTACTTGACCTCAGCAGCGTCCTGGCCGTTGACCGAGCAGGCGCGCAGATGCTCAACGACAGCGCTCAGGTCGTTCTCCGCATGGGTCAGACGGGTAGCGACCCTTGGATTCTTGACCTGGCTTCGAACACGGTAAGCATGGTTCCCGACGTGACGTTCGGTTACGGCGTGTCGATCAACGATCACGGCCAGGCAGCAGGCATGTCCGCCGGGCGGGCTGCCTTGTGGAATCCCATCGCGTGAATGCTGCACAACAGGGAATCTGAATCGGGCGCTGCGGAGAACGCTACGACCCGCGGTCAGCGGGGCCGGAACGACCGGTATCGGGGCGAAGTAGAGCGGTCCGTCGACTCGGGACCCCACGCATGGTCATCCTCCGCAGATGTCCGGTTGACGACCGTCAGTTGAGACGGCTTGGCCAAGCTCGATCACCGACGTTCGAAGTCGTCTGAACCGTCCGTACGAGATCCCCCTATCGGACGAGTCGCGACCAGTGATGATGCGGTGCTCTATGTGGTCCGTCACGCGCCGCATCGCTCAGCTGGTGCGTCGTCCGGCGATTGGTTCACGGGCGCAGACGACCCAGGGTGCGTCGTCGTCTGCGCCGGAGCTGACGACCTCTTCGACGAACTCGGTGACGGATTGGGAGACGCGACCGGAAGCGACGGGTCGTGGGGTACGGCCCGACCGACCATTGACGTGCCAACTTGCTTCGATTCGCGATCAGGTCAACCACGAAGGTGACAGGCCCTAAGAAGAGGCTGCCGACCGGCGCTCCGAATGCCACGACAACCGCCGCAACGCCCCTCGAGTATCAATCAGGCCCAAGTCGAGCACCCGTATCCGCGTCCACCAGCCGCCGATCGGGGCCCGGATGACGGGCGGGTCGACGCAGGCGGCGGGCCGCAACATTGCGCCGGCGATGCGGCGAAAGTCGGAGCGTTCCGGCTGGCGATCAGCTTGGGGGGATGGCGATCAGCGGGGCCAGTAGACCGTGGCGTGATGCTCGGTGCTGTAGACGATCACCAGCCGCTCGGCGTTGTCGATTTCGTAGATGATGCGGCAAACGCCGCGTCGAAGCGTTGATCGACAGCGCTTGATATCGACACGCTCATTGCCGCTCGACGTGCTGGTTTGCGCGCCACGCTTCGGGCCAAGCCGAGCACCCCATTGTCGCGGCCTCTGGCGCGACGAAGCCCCGGTCGGATTGCTCCGTACCAGGGCTCCAGTGGTGGGCACGACGGGACTCGAACCCGGGGCCTCTACCGTTTCATGGCCTTGGCACTCAAAGCCCAAACGTGCAGTCGCGGGTCGGCCAACGACCGCCACCAGCAGCCTCGAACTCGCGCGGATCTCGACCTGCCTGACCTTCGCTCCAAGCCGACATCGGCAGGCCGCACAACCGTGCTGAAACGCTCAGAGCGCGTCTCGGAGCTCAGAGCCCCAACGACCGGGCTTGAATGACGTCGGCAGTCGGCCCGGAACGACGGAACGCATCGCCGACCGCGCACTAGCGTCGATCGCGTGCGAGTGTTCCTCACCCACAATCCGGAGGACCGCGAGGCGTACTACGGACGGGCGCTCCCGCTGCTCACCCGGATCGCTGGTGTCGTGCAGAATCCGTTCGATCACGACCTGTCGACGGAGGCGCTGATCGACGCCGCACAGGGCTGCGACGTCATCGTCGCCCACCGATCGACACCGGGCGAGGCGGTCCTGTTCGAGCGGGTGCCGAGTCTGGTTGCCTTCTTGCGATGTGCCGTCGACACATCGACGATCGACGTCGACGCGGCCTCGGCCAATGGTGTCCTGGTCGCCCGGGCCGACAAGACGTTCGTTGCCTCGACAGCGGAGTTGGCACTGGGCCTCCTTCTCGATGTGGCGCGCAACATCACCGTGTCGTCCGCTGAATTCGCCGCCGGCCGGACACCGGTACAGCGTCCCGGTCGACAGCTACAGGGCCGGACGGCCGGCATCATCGGCTTCGGATCGATCGGCTCCCACCTGGCTGCGCTGCTCGTCGCCGTCGGCATGGAGGTGCTCGTCCACGACCCGTTCGTGGCCGACCCGCGGGTCGAGGGTGTGAGCTTCGTCGGGCTCGACGAATTGCTGTGCGTCGCCGACGCCGTGTTTCCGCTCGCTCCGGGATCCGCAGACACGGAGAACCTCATCGGGGCACCGGAGCTCGCGGTGATGCGACGCGGAACCCTGCTGATCAACGTGAGTCGGGGCGAGCTGCTCGACGAGTCTGCCGTCGCCGACGCAGTCCGCTCCGGCCAGTTGGGTGGGCTCGGGCTCGACGTCGGCCGCGCCGCCGATCAACGGCCCTCCCCCGAGTTGGCTGCACTTCCCGGTGTCGTCGCGACCCCACACCTCGGTGGCCTCACCCCGGAGAATGCCGATGCCCAAGCGTCCAGCAGCGTCGAGCAGGTCGAGGCGATCGTGGCCGGCGTCGTCCCACCGCGATCGTTGAACGCCGAACACGCCACACGACTCCACGCCTTGTGGGACCGAACCCGCCGATGATGCAGCCCGCGTGCGACACGCACGTCCACTTCTACGACCACCGATGCACCGTGGCACCGGCGTCGATGCTGCGTCCACCGGATGCGACACCCGCCGACTACCGGACTGCGCAGGCCTCGCTGGGCACCGGGCGCATCGTCGTCGTCCAGCCCACCACCTACGGCCTGGACAACAGCTGCCAACTCGATGCCATGGCGACGTTCGGCGACGCGGCGCGCGGTGTGGTGGTGATCGACCCGAACGCACGGCCGGAGGATCTTGCGCGACTCACGGAGCTGGGCGTGCGCGGCGCGCGATTTCACATGCTCCCGGGCGGCGCTGTCCCGTGGGAGATGCTCGAGGCGGTTGCTGCCAACATTGCGGCGTTCGGATGGCACATCCAACTTCAGCTGGATGGCCGTGAGCTCCCCGGCCGGCTCGATCGACTGCTCCGCCTTCCCGTCGGAGTCGTGGTGGACCATGTCGGCCGATTCATGCCGACGGTCGAGCCGGACACTCCGGCATTCGGCGCACTGCTGACCATGGTCGACCATGGGGCGACCGTGAAGCTGTCGGCCCCCTACGAATCATCCGGGACCGGTCCCCCGGGCTTCGACGACGTCACCCGACTCGTCGATGTACTCACTGCCCGGGCACCGGACCGCCTGGTGTGGGCAAGCAACTGGCCGCATCCCGGGCAGGTGAGCCCACCGACTGCGGCCGAATTGGTCGCGCTGCGCAATCGTTGGTTGCCGACCGATGAGCTCCGTCGACGGGTGCTGGTCGACAACCCCGCAGCGCTCTACGACTTCTGATCACTACGGGAAGCTCGACGAGCAGGCTTCGCCACCGCGCACGCGACGATCGAGTCAGCGGTGCATCAGCAGGCTCAAGGCAGCGATGGCCGATCCGCGGGCACCGGCCATGTCCAGATCGGTCACGAGAGCGAACGATGCGACCTCACGCTGCTCGTCGCGCAACAACGTGTGCGCCTCGACCCGCTCGAGGAACCAGTCCCGGAACCATGGTTGGGCCTCGATCACGCCGCCGCCGAGCAGGTACAGGTCCGGGTCGGTGAAGTTGGCGGCGATCGTGAACAGACGGCCGAGCGCCATCGCCTGCTGCTCGAAGATGTGGAGTGCCATGTCGTCGCCCCGCTCGCCGAAGCCTCTGACCTGCTTGGCGGCATCGAGTGGGTCGACTCCCGCGAGCTCGTGGTCGGGGAATCGGGTCAACCAGTAGGGAAGGAGACTGTTGCGGATACCCGTGAGCGACGCAACACTCTCGGCGTCGCCGACGAAACCGCAGTTGCACCTCGGCGTCGGTTGCCCGTCGTCGAGCAGGCCGTCCATCGGGATATGGACGTGTCCGAGCTCACCCGCCATGCCTGCGGCGCCCTTCACGGTCCGACCACCTTCGATCACTCCACCGCCGAGGCCGGTGCCGACGATCACCGAGATCGACGATCGTTCTCCGCCGACCGCCCCGAAGTGCTCGTGGTGAGCATAGAGCGCCGCCGCGTTGGCGTCGTTGTTGTAGACGACCGGCATGCCGAGTTCGATCTCGAGTGCGGTACGGAAGTCGAAGCCCTTCCACTCGTCGTGCGCGAAGTTGGTGCCGCCACGCGACGAGATCACACCCTGTGCCGTCGCCGGCCCCGGCGTGTCGAAGCCCACCCCGAGCACCTCTCGACGCTCGATGCCCGCCATCTCGACCGCGGCCTCGAAGGCGGACCGGAGTGCGGTGATCGCGGCTGCCGGCCCCTCGGTGACACGACTCGGTAGCTCGACCAGACGGTCGATCAGGAATCGTCCGTTGCGATCCATGACCGTGAACTTGTTCGCCGTGCCGCCGTTGTCGAGCCCGACCACGTATGAACCCGGGCCGGTCATGCTGGCACCGACATGACGGCGTGGTTCATCCACGATGAGGACGGGATTGTCGCATGGATCACGAGACGCTGAGCTTACGGCGCGAGCCGGCGCGTGCCGCTGATCACCTCAGCTCGCGGACCCGATCGACGAAGTACTGCACCGTGATCGGGTTGCCGTACTCGGGGTGATGCTGGAGACAGGGCATCGGCTCGGTGCAGACTGGCTGAACGCGAAGGCGTAGGCGAGGTCGAAGAACAGCTCGACCAGGTCAGCGGTGAAGTCCTCCTCCGGTTCCAGGAGAGCCCGGTCACGCTCCACCAGTGCCAGCGCGCCAAGCCGGTCGCCGGCCCCTCAGCCCGAATCGTCGAGACGGACGATGGGCTCTCCCGAGAGTTCGGCGAGCGCCACGAGCGCCTCGTCGAGCGCCCTCGCGTCGTATTCGACCAATCGGACCAGGCGACCGTCGGCGTTCCACGCACTGATCGCCAGCAGCTCGACCGTTTCGCGTTCGTGGAGGTAACGCCGGTGCATCAGGAGGTGGAGATCGCCGGCGACGGCAACCGGTTCACCAGCGACGTGTAGGCCCATCTCCTTCATCATCTGCACCGTTCCGAGCAACCCCTCGCGTCGGATCTCGATCGGCCCACTTCGATGCGACTCCTGAACGAACTCTTCGGCGAGCAGGTCGCTCAGCCCAGCCGGCCCACTGGCCTCGATCGCCCGATGGGCGGCCTCGGCCCATCGCTCCGCGCTCGTCGGCCGCTGCGGCCCGCTCGACGCCATCGTCGAATTCTGCCACAGGTGACCACGATGACCCTGCAACAGGGGCCGCCTCCTCGATCGCAGGGCGCTAGCCACCGGCCGGTCCGTGTCGTGGGCTGTCTCGTAGTCGACCCCGGCGTCGCGACCCCGCGTTGCTCTCACTCGCGGCCACTTCGTGGCGACCGGGTCGACGTGCGATGATTCTGCACTCGTGAGTACCCGACTGGACGCCATCAGGCGCGTAGCTGCAGACCCTCAGCTTGCCCGAGTCGAGTGGTCGCTGGTCGGCTTCACCCTCGCCGAGTCGGCCACCTGGCTCGCGATGCTGATCTGGGCTTTCGAACGCGGGGGCGTCGGCGAAGCGGGCATCGTCGCCACCGCGACGCTGACTCTGGCGGTTGTCACCGCTCCATTCGCGGCCTACGCCGGCGACCGCTTCCAGCCCGACCGAGCACTCTGGTGGGGATACGGCGCACAGACGATCGCGATGGCCAGCACCGCGGTATCCATGTGGGCGGGCTGGACGGCGGCGACATACGTCTTCGCAGGTGCCACCGTGGCCGTCATCACCTTCACCCGACCGGTCGTCGGCGCCCTGCTGCCGTTGATCGCACGCCGACCGGCGGACCTCGTCGATTCGAACGTCCTGGTCGGCATCATCAAGAACGCCGGCTCCGGCCTCGGGCCGCTGCTGGCAGCGCTGTTGCTGTTGCTGAACGGCCCGGCGACCGTATTTGCGGTCTCAGCAGTCATGGTGGGCGCCGGCGCCGCCCTGACGATGAACCTTCGAGTGACGTCGTCGGTCGTCGTTGCGACGAACGCCGGATCGCTCTGGGCCGAGATCACCGGCGGCCTTGTCGCGGTGCGGAAGGACCGTTCCATCCGATCCGTCATCATCGTGCTCTTCATCGGCTGGCTGGCCATCGGCATCATCGACGTCACGTTGGTGAGCTTCGCCGAGACGAAGCTGGAGCCGGGCGGAACATCTGCAGGACTCCTGGCGACGGCGGTCGGCCTGGGAGGGGTGTTGGGACTGTTCGCCGTCGCGCACTCGATCAACGGCGCCAAGTTGGCGCGCTACCTGGTCATCTCGTCGGCGCTGATGGGAGTCCCGCTCGTGGCGATGGCTGCAGTCGATTCGTTGTTGCCGTCATTGCTGCTGCTTGGCGCGGCGGGAGCCGGTGTCGGAGTGGTCGCCGTGATCGGTTCGGTTGCACTCCAGCGTCGATCCCCCCAACAAGTGCTCACCCGAGTGTTCGGAGTGACGGAGTCGTTCAACATGCTCGCGATGGCCATCGGCGCAGCTCTCGGATCGTTCCTGCTGAATGCACAGGAGTTCGGGGATGCCACATTGGCGCTCGGTCTGGCGATCACTGCCCTTGCGTTGCTCGCCACTGCCCTCTTCGTGCTCCAAGGCGCCGACGTGGAGCCGCCGAGTCCCGAGATCTTCGACCGCCTGATCGCCGATCCCCTGTTCGCGCCACTCGATGTTCGCGCGCTCGAACGGTTGGCGGCGGGCGCCGAGCCGATCCTCCGCCCGGCCGGTTCGACGCTGATCAGGAGCGGCGACGTGGGGGACAGCTACTACCTGGTGGTCACTGGGATGCTCGCCGTTCATACCGACAGTGGCGATCTCGTCGAACTCGGTCCGGGCATGTCGTGCGGAGAAGTCGCCCTCCTCGACGACATCCCTCGGACCGCTACGGTGATCTGCGTCACCGACGCAGAGCTGCTGGCAGTGAGTCGTGACGACTTCCTCGAAGCCGTCACCGGGCACCCCCACAGCATGGAGCGTGCCCGCGACGTCACCCTCAGCTACCGGTCTCAGGCAACCACCGTGAGCGAGGAGTCGGGAGAATCCGGCGCCGGGTTGCTCGATGTGTAGACACATCGACTGCCCGGAACCGCGACGAAGCCCCGGTCGGATTGCTCCGCACCAGGGCTTCTGAGTGGGCACGACGGGACTCGAACCGGGACCTCTACCGTGTCATGGACCTGGCACTCGGGAAGCGAACGTACATCCATGGGTCGCGTCCGACCGTCGCCCGCAGCGGCCAGGCGGGTCGTGTGCCACACACCAGGATCGGCCCAAAGACCGGCCTAGTTCCAGTTGAGCGGACGAAGCTCGTGCGTCCCTGCGATGCCTTTGAGTTCGGCAACGATTGGCACTCCAAAATCGAACTCGGCGTCGTTGATCATGTCAACCGTTGACGCTGAGACGAGTATCTGGCCGCCCTCTGCTGCTGCGGCGACCCGAGCCGCCTTGTTCACCGTGAGACCCAGATAGTCGGATGCGGTTCTCACCACGTCACCGGTGTGGATCCCGATTCGGAGGTCGAAATGTGGGCCTGGGGCGCCGATTGCCGATTGCTGCATTGCGATCGCGGCTCGAAGCGCCGCCGTGCCAGCGGAAAAGACGTACATGCCTCCGTCGCCGAGCGTCTTGATCACCGCTCCTCCGTTTTGGACCACGATGTCCTCTACAGCCGAGAAGTGGTCGGTGATGAGCTCCGACCAAGCCCGGTCGCCCATTGACTGAGAAAGCGACGTTGACCCGACGACGTCGGTGAACACCAATGATGCAGTGCCAACGGTTCCGTCAAGGTCGCCGTCGCGTTCGGCGTCGGTGTCGATGGAGGTCAACAGGTTGTCGAGCGTTGAGGTCAGACTGACCCCGAGCACCTGTTCGTCGGCGACAGGGATCGAAAAGTGAATCTGGATCAGTTTCCACGCATAGTCCTCGAGAACGAAGACCATCGTGATACGGAACACGAAGACCTGCCCATTGACAAGGGTCCGTTCCTGCTCAACGGCGGCCCACCCGGTCTCCCCGTTTTCGTAGGCCTCTATCCGCAGAAGCGAGGCCTCCGTCACTCGCCAGGAGTCCTGAAACTGATTGTCAATCCACGCCTGAACCGTGGCGTCGAAGCCCTGTCTCCACTCGTTTCGGTCGCTTCCAATCTGACGTAGGAACTCCGACTTTGAGTTCAGCGCCTTCATAGCATCGATATCCAGGCCGACCCGTGCGTCCAAGAATCTCCGGACGACAGCTTCAAGCTCTCTCGATGGGTTCACGGAGCCCTCACAGGTTCGACAGCGGACGGGTCGGGGAGTCGCAACCTAGCCCACCCCCATCCGCACCGGCAGCGCCCCATCTGACTGCACCTCGATGGCAGCGGCCACCGCCAGCACCCGCCCGCCATGGATGAGGCGCCAGGCACTCGCCTCGAGAACGCGACGAAGCCCCGGCGGATTACACCTGACCAGGGCTTGCGTGGTGGGCACGACGGGACTCGAACCCGGGACCTCTACCGTGTCATGGACCTGGCACTCGGGAACCAAACGTACAGTCATGGGTCGCTGAGCATCGACTCATGGCGACGGTCGCGGAACGGAGTCCGAACATCGACCCCGCCGGGTCAGATCACTGCGTAGATCTGCCATTCGTCGGGCACGCCCTTGAGCACGTGGAGGCCACGCGACTCGAATTCGGTGCCCGAGCCGGTCACGAGATCCTTGACGGTGCGCGACACCAACACCTCACCGGGACCGGCAAGCGAGGCGACCCGAGCCCCGATGTGCACTGCGAGCCCGGCGACGTCGTCACCCAGGAGTTCGATCTCACCGGTGTGCAGACCGGCGCGCACCTCGACACCGATCGGGGAGAGTGCCTGACCGATCGCCTGAGCAGCGGCGATTGCGCGGCCCGGCCCATCGAACGTTGCCAGGAACCCATCGCCCTGGGTGTCGACTTCGCGACCGCGGAATCGCGCTACCTGACTGCGCACCGCGTCGTTGTGACGTTCGAGCAACTCGGTCCAGGCGCGGTCGCCGAGCTGCGCGGCGCGCTCCGTCGACCCCACGATGTCGGTGAACAGCACGGTTGCCAAGACGCGCTCGGGTGAACGAGCACCACGCGAACCAGTGACGAACTCCTCCAGCTCGGCGAGAATCGCATCCGATCCGTCACCGCTGAAGAAGTGATCGGACCCGTCGATCTCCACGAACTTCGCCCCCTCGATTCTTTCGGCGATCCAGCGGCCCTCCTCGACCTTCACGTCCTGGTCACCCGTGCGGTAGAGGCACAACGTCGGTACCGAGATCGTCGGCAGCACGTGACGAGTATCGACCTGTGTATTCATGCGCAGCAGCGCCGCTGCAGCACGAGGACTCGCGGACAATCGCATGTAGCGCCCCATCCACTCGACGAATGCCGGGTCGGACATCCGACTCGGGGCAACCCACGGCGGGATGTGATCAGGGTCGCCCCACGTCTGTTCGACCAGGGCCACCTCGGCCTCTCGGTCAGCAGGATCCGGCGCCCACGGGTAGTCAGACGAGGGGATCCGCGATGCGTAGCTGCCCACGAGCACCAGTCCGTCCGTGCGATCCGGGTGTGTCGCCGCGAAAACCATGGACATGCTGCCGCCCTCCGAGTGGCCGAGCAGCGTCGCCGACTCGGATCCCGCAGCGTCCATGACGGCGCGAACGTCGTCCATACGCGTCTCGATGGTCGGAAGGTCATGGAGCGACACCTGATCCGACAGCCCGGTCCCGCGCTTGTCGAACAAGATCAGCCGCGAGAACGACGCGATGTGTCGCAGCATCCGAGCGAACGACGGGTCCTCCCACGTCACCTCGAGGTTGGAGACCCAGCCGGGCATGTACACGATGTCGATCGGCCCCTCACCCAACACCTGATAGGCAATGCTGACATCGCCGGTGTCCGCATAGAGCGTCTTCGGTGTCTCCATCGACGTGACCATAACTGTCAGCCCGCATGCGTCCCGATTGCGGATGCCGCACCGAGCGCTGCCGGACGAGGCCATCGACATTGCCGGCGGGACGAATCGAGAACAGCCCGACCGGCTCGGAGCAACCGCCGAACGCAGGCCGCCAACCTCGTCTCAGGCGCGAAGAAACCCCGGTCGGATTGCTCCTCACCAGGGCTTCTGGGTGGGCACGACGGGACTCGAACCCGGGACCTCTACCGTGTCATGGTAGCGCTCTAACCAACTGAGCTACGCGCCCTCGACCCCGAGCTGGGGCGATGGGAAGCCGAATCATATCGCCGCAGCGTTGATACCGAACAACACCAGCATCGCTACTGCGTCGCCGTTGCAGCGCGTCGGCGACGGAGATGAACTCGGCGAACCACGACGAGAAGGACGACGGTTCCAATCAGGATCCGACGAGTACCCGTCGACATCTCCGTGAGGTAGTCGAACATGCCGCCTCCGGCCACGACGAACAGCACAACGCCGGGAATGATGCCGACCCCGGTGCCGATCAAGAAGTTCTTGGTACTCACCCTGCTGACGCCGAGCAACCAGTCGGCCGGGGGGAGCTGGCCGAACACGAGCCGCAGGAGGATCACGGGCCAGACACCACCCTCGGCCAACTGCCGGTCGTATCGATGCATGCCTGCGGGGATACGCGCTTGCACCCAGTCCCGTGCGAACCACCGGGCGAACACGAAGGCGATGTAGCTCGCGCCCATGTTGCCGATCCATGCCAGGGCAACAGCAAGCGGGTCGGGCCACACGATTCCAGCCGGCACCATGTACACGAAACCGGGAACTCCCAAGGGCTGCGTCAGCCACATCACGAGCACGAAGATGAGGGGCCCAACAATCCCGGTATCCGTGAGCAGGTCTTCGACGTTGCCGTCTTCGGTCAGCCACTCCCATCCTCCAAGCACCACCACGAGCACAACGGCGACCACCAGGACACCGAACGCAATCAGCCTGCGATGCATGGCGGGCCACGCTACGGCATCGCGAATGCCGTGCTCACAGCGGTACGTTGCCCGACGTGAGCGCCACATCGCCGTCCAGCGACTCGTTGCCGGTGATCGACGTGGCAGCGCTGCTCGACCCTCACACCACTGTTTCAGCACTCGGCGAGGTCGCGAACGCCATCGATACTGCGTGTCGGTCGGTGGGCTTCTTCGCGATCGTCGGGCACGGTGTTCCCATCGAGCTGCAGTCGCGACTGGAGGCGGCATCACACGAGTTCTTCGACCGGCCCGACGACATGAAGCACCAGATCGCCATGGAGCATGCTGGCGCGGCCTGGCGGGGCTGGTTCCCGGTGGGCGGTGAGCTCACCTCCGGTGTGCCCGACCGCAAGGAGGGCGTGTACTTCGGGAGTGAACACCCGCCCGGACATCCACGAGTGCTCGCGTCGGTCGCATTGCACGGCCAGAACCAGTTCCCGGCGGACAACGACAACCTGCGGATGGCCGTACTCGAATGGCTCGACGCACTGCACCCGGTCGCCGACGCCGTGATGCGCGGCATCGCACTGGGCCTGGGGCTGCCAGGCGACTGGTTCGATCGACATCTCACCGCCGACCCGACCATTCTGTTCCGCATCTTCCACTACCCGCCGGACGAGACAGGCACCGACACCGACGCCTGGGGCGTCGGCGAGCACACCGACTACGGCTTGCTCACGTTGCTGGCCCAGGACCAGCTCGGCGGTCTGCAAGTGCGGGCGCTCGAGGGCGAATGGATCGACGTCGAGCCCGCACCCGGCGTGATCGTCTGCAATCTGGGCGACATGCTCGAACGGCTCACAGGCGGGCGATATCGATCAACACCGCATCGGGTACGCAACACATCGGGCCAGGGCCGGTTGTCCTTCCCCTACTTCTTCGACCCGTCCTGGGATGCGACCGTGCCGACGCTGCCGCTCGACGCGTCGCCATTGGCAGCCTCGCGACGTTGGGATGGCGCCGATGTCACCGCCTGGCAGGGGACGTACGGCGACTACCTCACCGCCAAGGTTGCCAGGGTCTTCCCCGACCTGTTCCCGTCTGTGCGTCCGCAACGCTGAGCGTGGTGCGCCGATCAGGGAACCGGAGGCGGAGCAACCGCCACCACCGAACCATCATCGGCAACACCCACGCCCTCGGGCATCGGCACCGGAGGAGGCACTACCGCCACGACCGAACCATCATCAGCAACACCCACACCCTCGGGCATCGGCACCGGAGGAGGCGCAACCGCCACCACCGAACCATCATCAGCAACACCCACACCCTCGGCGAGAGCGACGGCCTCGGCAGCGCCGACGCCGAGATCGGCCACCGACGGCACCGACAGTGCGTGTGCAAGCTGTTCGACCGAGACCATGAGCTCCCACTCGGCGCCACCGATCGCGACGGCGAGCTCGGGCTCAGGGACTGGATCGGGAGACCCGGTCTCAGCGGCCACCACCGGTGAGTCATTGGTGAATTCGTCATCGGCGCTGAACAACTCCGACGTCGCGTCATCCTCGACGATCTCGATCACCGGCGCGACGTCGCTCGCGCCCTCAGCAAATGCCCCCGTCGGCGTGAGATCGATGGCGATCGATCCCGTGGCGACGATCGACAACGCACCCAGCGCGAACAGTGCGAGCAGCGCCTTGCGTTGCGCTCGCGTGGCCCCCATCCGGTCGAGGAGATCGTCGAGCACGCGCTGCTCGCTGACGCCCAGGTGGTCGGCGATCGCACAGATGTCGTCGCTGCGCAAGGTGATCGAGGGTTCGCGCTGCTGGCCGCGCAGCTGGCGGACCAGGACCAAGTAGCTGTGCAGGAGCGATGCGCGGTCGCCGTCGCGGAAGGTGGCGTGAACGGGGCCCGCGACCAGATCGCCGGCGGTGATCACCAGCGGTGTGCGTAGAAATGTGGTCGCTGCGGGCATCAATCGGTCACCTTCTTGACGGTCGTCTCCAGCACTCATCGGCGTGGAACCCCGGAACCTGAGCGATGTGTGGAAACGGGACGATCAGTAGACCACGGCCCGTGATCGTCGTCCACGGGTCCGCTGGTCGACAGGGACATCTCAACATCGCGTAGAAGCTCGGTCCAGCGAGAACCCACCGAGTCAACTGAATCTCAACGAGATGTCGTTGGCCATCAATCTGCCGGCCCGGGTGAGTACCACGCGATCACTGTCGTCCGGATGAGCGATCACCATGCCCTCGAGCAGTGCGAGAGTCTCGGTCGGGAAGGCATCGCGCGGCACGCCATCGCGGGTCCGCAGCGCGAGTTGGAGTGCCTCGAACCGGCGGGTGTCGGCATCGAGGGTCTCTGACGACGCCTCGACCGAGGCCCCTCGAGCGATGGCCTCGATGTAACGATCGGGGGTCCGCAGGTTCCACCAGCGCCGTCCGGCGCGGTGGGAGTGCGCTGCGCAGCCGAAACCCCGATAGTCGTCTTGATTCCAGTACAGAAGATTATGGCGCGACTCATGGCCGGGCTGCGCCCAGTTCGACACCTCGTAGTTGGCAAGCCCCGCGCCGACCAGGAGATCATCGACGAGTTCGTACTTGTCGGCCTGATCATCGTCGTCGGGGTACCGGTCCGGCTGGGCGGCGAGCGGCGTACCCGCCTCGACGGTCAATCCGTAGGCCGAGACGTGTGGGGGGTCGAACGCCAGCGCCGACTCCACGGTCGTGCGCCAGTCGTCGACCGTCTCGCCCACGGCGCCGTAGATGAGGTCGAGATTGAACGACGGCATCGCCGCGGCCGTGATCGCATCGACCGCACGGGCCACGTTTTCGCGATCGTGTGTCCGGCCGAGGGCCACCAGTACGTGCGCCGACATCGACTGCACGCCCAAGCTCACTCGGTTGACCCCGGCGCCCCGGTAGGAGCGCAGCATGTCGACGGTCACGTCGTCGGGGTTGCACTCGACGGTGATCTCGGCGTCTCCCCGTGTCGGAATCGCCGCAATCACGGCTGCCAGAGCGTCGGGTGCGACGAGCGTCGGTGTTCCCCCGCCGACGAAGATCGTGGAGGCGGCGGGCATCCCCTCGGCCACCGCTCGGTCGATCTCGGTGCCCAGTGCTTGCAGATAGGCACCGATCAGATGACTTCGATCGGTCCACGTGGCGAACGCGCAGTACTCGCACTTCGACGCGCAGAACGGGATGTGGACGTACACGCCGAAGTTCTGCATGCGGTCGGCCATCGCTCCAGTCAACCCGGGCGAGGACGGTTCACCGTCGCGGACCGTCAGCCGGCCGGGACGAAGAGCAGGTCGAGCGCAGCGAGGCGCTCGGCTACCTGATCGACCGGCACGTCGAGCATCGCCGCAATCGAGCGGGTGTCGTCGCCGCGAACGGTGATGACGCGGCCGTTGAAGTCCTGTCGTTGCACCTGGATCAGCTTGAGGTAGCGGGCGAGCATTTCGAACGGCGAGCCCTTGAGTTGCACCAGCTTGGCGACGTCGATCGCCAGCTTCTTGTTGACCGGCGACGCAATGGCCGCGGCAGCCTCGGTGCCGGTGACCTCGCGGGGCAACAACTGCTCGACCGGGACCGCATAGAACTGCGACAGCCGATCGAGCCGGGGCACCGAGAGCGCCCGCTCGCCACGTTCGTAGGCACCGAGCACCGACGCCTTGAACTCCTGGTTCGACTGCGCCTCGACCTCCTGCAGCGACATCCGCTTCTGTTTGCGAATTACGCGCAGCCGCTCACCCACCTGCTGGCTGTAGGCCGAAGGAGCATCATCGTCGATCATCGTCATGTCAGTTCCCGCCTTGCTGTTCGTTTCATCGGTGGCGCCCGCCTGCCGATCCGGTCGTTACCCAGGGGTAACGACCGAAAGCATAGACCGTCAGCGTTCGAATGCCACGCAGAGTGCGGAAACCGCCACGGCGGCGGTCTCCGTGCGCAGGATCGTCGGACCCAAATCGATCCGATCCCGGGCGGCAGCGAGTTCCGCCTCGCCCCAACCGCCTTCAGGTCCGACGGCGACGGCGGTGTCGGCGGCAGTCAGCACCCGACCGCCGGGCTCGGCCACCACGTAGTCGCCGAGTACGTCGACTGCGGCGACCGGGGCGTCGATCACCAGGCGGAAAACCCGCCGACTCTGGCGGAGCGCCTCGTCTGCGACGCGTCGCAGCCGAGCGAGCTGGTGCTCGGCGCGATCGGGCTTCCAACGCACCACCGAACGGTCAGCGTGGAGCAACGCGAGGTGGTCGACACCGAGCTCGGTCACCTTCTGCACCATCCAGTCGAGGCGCTCACCCTTCGGCATGGCAGCCGCGACGCTGATCGTCCTCGTCGCGGTCGGCTCGACGACCACGGGCGAGGTCGTGTCGAGACGGAGCGCCGCTCCATCGAGCATCACCGTCGCAAGACACCATCGCCCCTCGCCATCGGTGACGCTGACGGCCTCGCCGTCACGCAGACGCAGCACCCGGCGGAGATGATGCTCGGTGTCGTCGTCGATCGAGATCGAGCCGCCGGCACCGAGCAGGTCGGCATCGACGAGGACATGTGCGCTCGTCGATCGCAGGGCGGATCGATCCGGGCTGACCATCAGCGCTCGTGCCTCAGGAGAACGCCGACTTGATCCGCGAGAATAGGCCTTCCTTGCCGTTGCCGACCGTTTCGCCGCGCCCTTCGGCGTAGCGGGTCAGCAAGTCGACCTCGTCATCGGTCAGCTTCGTGGGGATGTCGACACGAACACGAGCACGCAAGTCGCCGCGGCCGCGGCCACGCAGGTGAGGGACGCCGCGCTGGCGAAGCACGAACTCGCGGCCGGGTTGGGTGCCGGGTGGAACGATGAGGTGCTCGCTGCCATCGAGCGTCTCGAGATCGATCTGGGTACCAAGCGCGGCTTGGGCGATCGAGATCGGGACCTCGGTGACGAGATCGTGGTCGTCACGGACGAACCGCTCGTGCGGGGCGACACGCAAGTGGACGTACAGATCGCCCGCTCCCCCACCCCGCGGGCCGACAGCGCCGCGGCCGGAGAGACGCAGCGTCGAGCCGGAGTCGACACCAGCGGGCACGTCGACCTGATAGTTCTTGTCGGAGGTGACCCGGCCCTCGCCACGACACGTGGGGCACGGAGTGGTGACGATCTGGCCGAGCCCGCCACAGCGGCCGCACGGGCTGGCGGTGACCATCTGGCCGAGCAGGCTCTGGCGGACGCGTTGAACCTGGCCGCTGCCTCCACAGTCACTACAGGCAACGGGCTGGGTGCCTTCGCCCGCTCCCGAGCCGTCGCAGTCGCCGCATCGGGTGGGGAGTTTCAACGCAACGTCGATCTCGTCGCCGAACACCGCCTGTTCGAACGAGATGTCGGCGATCACTTCGAGGTCCTGGCCGCGAGGTGGCCCGGACGGCCCACGGGAACGTCCGCCGCCGAAAGGGCTCCCGCCTCCTCCGCCGAAGAACGTCTCGAAGATGTCGCCCAGGCCGCCGCCGAACAGGTCCTCGGCCGACGGACCTCCGCCGGCACCGCCGACGCCTTGCTCGCCATAACGGTCGTAGCGGGCGCGCTGCTGGTCGTCGGAAAGCACCTGGTAGGCCTGTGCCACCTTCTTGAACTGCTCGGCGGCCGACGCGTCATCGGGGTTCGCGTCGGGATGGAACTCGCGAGCGCGCTGGCGATACGCCTTCTTGATCTCGTCGGCCGTGGCGGCGCGCGACACACCGAGAAGTTCGTAGTAGTCAGCCATGGAAGGCCCCATCATGCCGTGATTTGGGCACTCGGACTCAGCCTTCTTCGATGCGGTGGCCGAGTTGCTCGCTCACGACTTCGACCGTTGCGAGCGCCTGCGGGTAGTTCATCCGGGTCGGCCCGAGCACCCCGACCGAGCCGAGATGTTCACCGTCGACGACCACCGGGGCGACCACCACCGAACACGCCGACAGCGGTTCGACGCCGTGCTCGACGCCGATCGCCACCGACATCCCGCGGTCGACGATGTCGCTCACCAGGGTGACGACCACGAACTGCTGCTCGAGCGTGGCCAGCACCGACCGGACCACTTCGACGGCGTCGAACGCATTCGCGACCGCTGCTGCTCCCCCAGTGAAAACCAGGTCGGGACTGGCGGTCGCATGCAGCGCATCGAACGCATCACGACACAACCGGTCGACGACGGCGTCGCCGGTATCGGTCAACGTGGTGACGGCGCCGAGGACGCGGCCGTCGAGCGCCGCCGACAGATGCGCGCCCGCAGCAGAGAGCTTGAGGTCGTCGTCGCCGTCGACGAGTTCGATCGGCACGTTCTCGACTGTTCCGTTGGCAAAGACGACGATCACCGTGGCGGCCGTCGACGAGAGCGACACGTACTGCACGCGGCGAACCGGAACCGCTTCGGCACGAGGGCCGACGACAACACCGGCGTTCTTCGTGAGCGCAGCGAGCAGATTCGACGTCTGGTGGAGCATTTCCTCGAGCCGTCCGTGTGCCGCGGAGAAGAACTCGCCGACCTGGCGGGTGGTCGCATTGTCGAGGCGGCCTGGCTGCGTGAGATGGTCGACGAAGTATCGGTACCCCTTGTCGGTCGGGATCCGCCCAGCCGAGGTGTGCGGTTGCACCAGGTAGCCCTCGTGTTCGAGGTGGGCCATCTCGTTGCGGACCGTGGCGGAGGACACCTTGACCGTCGGCGCCTCGGCGATGTGGCCCGAGCCGACGGGCTGAGCCGTGGCGATGTACTCCTGCACCACGGCGCTCAAGATGGCGGTCTTGCGGTCGTCCAACATCTGGCACTCCAGACTACAGACTGCCAGCCGGTCGTTCCCGCAGCCAGGCTCGGGAGCGCCGCGGTCAGCCGAGCGTCTTCAGGCGGCGGAGAGCTTCATCGCGTTCGGCCTTGTGATCGAGCATCGGCTCGACCGGCGTCGGCACCCAGCGAGCCACGTACGAGCCGTCGGGGTCGTACCGCTCCTGCTGTAGGTGCGGATTGAAGACCCGGAAATACGGTGCAGCGTCGGTGCCGGTCCCTGCGGCCCATTGCCAGCCGTGGTTGTTCGATGCGAGATCACCGTCGATCAGACGCTGCATGAACCACCGAGCACCCCACTGCCACGGCAGGTGGAGATCCTTCACCAGGAAGCTCGCCACGATCATGCGGACGCGATTGTGCATCCATCCGGTCGCCGCCAGCTGACGCATGCCGGCGTCGACGATTCCGAACCCCGTCTCCCCCACCGTCCACCGATCGAATCGTTTCCGAGCGGCCGCGTCGGTGTCGACCGGCATCGCATCCATCTTCGGGTTCAAGTTCTCCCACGCCGTTCGGGGTCGCTGGAACAACACGTCGGCGTAGAACTCACGCCACGCCAACTCGCTGGAGAACACGGTGTGGCCCTTGGGGCCGGCGCCCGACGCATCGAGGTCGGCAAGGAGTTGGCGGGGATGGATCGTTCCCCACTTCAGTGCCGGCGACAACGTGCTCGTGCCATCGACAGCCGGCAGGTCGCGGCGGTCGGGGTAGCCGTCGACGCCGGCCGGACAGAACGACGACCACAGCTCGTCGGCCGCGTCTTCGCCGGCCGGCGGGAGTTCGATGCCGGGATCGGGGCGACCGCCGAGTAGCTCCGACTCGATGCCCGCCGCATCGTGGTCTGCCCAGCGGAAGTCGTTGGCCGGAGCATCGACCGGGAGGTCCCATCCCACCCGACGCCACACCTTCGAGAACGGAGTGAACACCGCGTACGGGCTGCCGTCGTCCTTGGTCACCGTGCCCGGGCCGACCGCGTACGGCGACCCGACGCCCTTCAGATGACGGCCCGATTCACGCAATGCCGCGGCGGTCAACTCGTCGCGGCGTCGTCCATAGGGCGCGTAGTCCCGAGCGACGAACACCGCGTCGGCGCCGACCTCCGTCGCCAACTGCGCGACCACGTCGACCGGGTCGCCGTGGCGGATCACCAGCCCGGATCCGGACCGCTCTCGTATCGAGGCATCGAGCGACCGCAGACAGTCGTAGAGGTAGGCGAGCCGCGGGGCGCCGGACGTCGCAAACGCGGGGTCGACCACGAAGACCGGAACGACCTCCTGGCCGTCCGCGCCCGCCGCCAAGAGCGCGGGATTGTCGGTCAACCTGAGGTCGCGCCTGAACCAGATGATCGATCGGTTGGTCACGAGGCCCAGCGTGCTACCACCGATCGCCTCCGTCCACTCGGGACACGAATCAGCGGACCGTGTGAATGGACGATCAGGCCTTGCGAACGGTGTCGCCCGGGGCCACCGCTCCAGCGACCACGACGATCGCGCAGATGCCGCGGAGGCGCAGATCGCGGCGAGAGTTGACCCAGCGGGCAGCGTCGATGCCATATCGGTCGGCGAACTTCGCGCAACCGTTGTGCGGCTTCGTCGTCACCTCGATCATCGCCGTGCCGACGGCGATGCGTGTCCCAGCCGGGCAGTTCGCTTCGGACAGGTCGAAGTCGACGATCAGCTGGTCGCCGGCGAGCGGCCACCGTTGCCGGTCCGCTCCCGCAACGGCTTCGAGTGCTCGCGTCGACATCACGTTGAGTTCACCGAGCGGGTCGGCTGGGCCTCCGCCCGGCTTGGAGCTTCCGCGTTCCAGGTAGTTGTCGCCCACCAGGCCGACGCCAGGTCGCAGCTCGGCGGTCTCGAGCACGAATCGTTCTCCCGTCGCCGGCCGGGCCACCACCAGGTCGACCGTCCCGACGTCGGACGGTCCCGAAGCGACGTGGTCGATCAGCGCCTCGAGTTGTTCCGTGGTGGCACGCATCGCCCCAGTATCACCGTTCCTCCCGATCACCGATGAGCGAAGCGACCGCAGACGGCGATCTCGCTCATCGCGACACGTTCCTCCGCTGATCGTGTCTCCGTGACCAAGGGCCCGTGCGCGCGGCCGGGCGAAGGGAACATGATCGAATCGGAGCCCGGGTGCGCCGGGCGAGAGGAGGAGGTCGTGATGCGCGCCGTCGTCATCTACGAGTCGATGTTCGGGAACACCCATGCGGTCGCTGAGCACATCGCCGAAGGGATCGAAGCGGTCTTCGAGGCAACGGTGATCCCCGTGCACGACGCAACACCGGAACAGCTCGAAGCGGCCGATGTCGTGGTCGTGGGCGGACCGACGCATGTCCACGGCATGTCGAGCGAGCGCAGCCGAGCGGGTGCTGAAGACATGGCAGCCAAGGACGACGATCTCGAGTTGGACCCGGATGCGTACGGTGAGGGACTTCGCGACTGGTTCAACGGCCTGGCCGACACGTTTGGCGCAGACCGCCTCGCCGCTGCGTTCGACACACGTGTCCACGGTTCCAAGCTGCTCACCGGCCAGGCCTCGAAGGGAATCGCGAAGCGGCTCAGCTCACACGGGTTCGAACTCGTCGTCGACGCCGAGAGCTTCTTCGTCGACAGATCGAATCACCTCGAGGCCGGCGAGGTGGCTCGGGCGACCGCCTGGGGTCACCGCGTCGCCGAAGCAGTCCGCTCGGCAACCTGATCCGACGATCGCATCGCCCACGAGGGGCGGCCGAGCCACAACCGCTCGATCCGGTACAGCGGAGCGAAGGCGACCAGGAACAACGGGAACGGGAACCCGATCAGCATGAACGCGAGCACGCCGATGTGCATCAGCCACGCTGCGAGCACCCAGGTGGTCCGGAGCCGGCCACCCAGCAACGCAATGGGCGCAGCGAGTTCGATGACGATCGTGCCGGCGGCGACGAGCGGCCAGATCCCGTCGAGCCGAACGGCCCACCCTGCGAGCGGTGACGGTGAGCCACCGAGGAGGTCGAGGCGTGCTGCGGCATACGCGACGTGGTTGCGCAGCGTGTCGCCGAACACCCACTCGGGCCCGCCGTAGCGAAGTTTCGCCACACCGGCAATCACGTAGGTGATGACGAGCACGAGCGATGCCAGTGCGATCGGGAACCCGTACGCCGGCGACTCGAGTCCTGCGTCATCGCGAGCGCCGCGACCGCCGCGACCGCCGCGACGTCGAGCGTCCATCGACCACGAGTCGGCCGCCGGCGCCAACGAGATGATCAGGAGATACAGCACCATCAGATTCTCGAAGTGCAGGAGCTGCCCCCATGAACCTCGATAGGAGCCGAGCGCAAGCATCCCCAGTGCGAACATCGGGCCACTGAACCGAAACCGCCAGCCGAGCACGAAACCAGCGCCGGCAAGCGCCGTCACGGCAATGACGATGTCGACAACGGTGCTCGACACGGGGCGGGCGAGCAGCGCCGCAATGCCAACGCCGTCGAAGCCCGAGCGACGATCGCCGAGCTGCAGGAACACCGGGAGCCGAACGAGGAGGTAGACCACAGCGAACATGCCCGTGAGGACTCGCAGCATCGCCAATCGTTCGGGTGGCGCGACCGCATCGATGATCGGCACGCAGCGCGTCGGCTCGACATCGGCAATCATCGCTGCACCTCGCAAGCGGCGTGCACTGTCCGCGCGAGAACGCTCGGCGTTCCTTCGACCTGGGCGACAACGTCATGGCGTTCGGTGACCACCTCGATCGCCGCGGTCCGCGGTGGCAGACGGCCCCAGTCAGCGGCACGCGCTGCGATCTCATCGCATCGCTGTTGCGCACGACCGTCACGAATCGCATCGCGAAGCTCTCCAGCCACGATCAGCGGGTCGTCACTGTCACCGATCACCTCCAACGTGAGCGCGGTGGTCTCCCCGTTCGCATCGATCCCTTGGGCCGTGACGAACGTGACAACAGCGCCGCGAGAACGCGAGTACATCGGGTACGTCGACAACGGAAACCCGTCCTCGTTCAGCACCACCGGCGCGACGAGCACGCCGACGAAGGCTGCCGTGATCAGGACCCTCGCTCGACGACCCACAACTCCAGCATCGCGCCCCGCTCAGGCCGTGGGCGTGAGTTCGCGTGCGGCGGTGCGGTTTCCGGCTCGCCAGTACCTGGCTGCGACCGTGACGCACACCAAGCTGATCACGCTGCTGTACGCAAGCGCCCACTCCGGCGAGATGTTGTCGGCGATCAACCCGGTGATCGGGCCTCCGATCGGAGTCGAGCCAAGGAACGCGACCGCCTGCAACGCCAACAGGCGACTGCGCATGTCCGGTGGGCACTCTTGCTGGGTGATCGCGTTGGCGCCAGTGATGAACGCCGCACCACCGATCCCGAACGGCACGCACCACGCATAGGCAGCCCAGAGGTTCGGCGCCCAGGCGAGTCCGATACCTGCAAGCGCCATCACCACGATCGAGCCGAAGAACCATCGCATGGTGACGACGTGTTGTCGGGCGGTCAGTAGCGACCCGGTCAGCGACCCGACCGACATCACCGCGAGGATGAACCCATACGACTCCTCTCCGCCCCAACGAACGTCGGCAAGCTTCGGGAACACCGTTCCCTGGTTGAACGCCACCATCGAGACAATCACCAGCAGCGAGTAGATGATCAGCAGATCCCGTTGACGAACAACGAATGACAGGGCCTCACGGATCGGCTTACCTCCCTTCGGCCGTCGCTCGACCGGGAACATCTCATCGCGGCGGATCGCCATCAGCGAGAAGATGATCGCGAAGAACGTGACGCCGTTCAGGAGGAAGCACCAAGCGGTGCCGATGGTCGTGACGAGGACACCCGCCAGTGCCGGGCCGAAGATGCGCGATCCCGTCATCACCGCCGTGTTCAGCGACGTCGCGTTGGGGATGTCGACCGTCGGGACCAGTTCGGTGACCAACCCACGCCGGGCCGGATTGTCGAACGCGTTGACGATGCCGAGCACCAGCGACAACGCGTAGACGACCGGCAGGGTCGCCCAGCCGGCCAGGTCGATCGCGCCGAGCACCAACGCCTGTGCCGCCAACGCGCTCTGCGTCACGATCGCCATCGTGCGACGGTCGCGCCCATCTGCGATCACGCCGGCCCACGCGCCGAGCAGCAGCATCGGCAGCATCTGCAGTGCGAGCGTGACACCGACCGTCGTCGCCTCGCCGGTGAGCCGATAGACGAGCAACGACATCGCCGTCATCTGCAACCAGGTGCCGACGTTCGACACTGCCAGTCCGGAGAAGAACAACCGCGCGTTGTAGTAATTCAGCGAGCGGAAGGTCGACGACATCAGCCACCCATCGTTACCGCCCGAAGGAGCGCGCGCACGACCGAACGTTGCCGGTGCCGGTTCTCGTTGCGTCAGCGTGGTCGCTTCGTGTGGCAGCGACGATGGTGGACCGGGAGCACCGACGCCTGCTCCGAGGAAACCCAGGCACTCGCCGAGCCGAACGACGCGACGGACGAGAACGTGGCCGCGCTCCCCACGATCGACAACTGCCCCGATCTGCCCGCCGGTCTGTTCGTCGCCGAGTGATCCGTTGCATCGCGGGTCTGACCCTGCGGTGATCAGTCGTCGAGTTTGAGGGCGTTGATGAAGACGTCGCCGGGCACTTCGACACGGCCGATCGACTTCATCTTCTTCTTGCCCTCCTTCTGCTTCTCGAGCAGTTTGCGCTTGCGGGTGATGTCACCGCCGTAACACTTGGCGAGCACGTCCTTACGCTTGGCCTTCACCGTCTCGCGAGCGATGACCTTGCCGCCGATCGCCGCCTGGATCGGGACGTCGAACATCTGCCGCGGGATCAGCTCCTTGAGCTTCTCGCACATCCGCGCCCCGTACTGGTAGGCGGAATCGCGGTGCACGATCGTGCTGAACGCATCTGCGGGCAGACCGTTGAGGAGCAGGTCGACCTTGACCAGCTGCGATGGCCGATAGCCGGAGAGCTCGTAGTCGAGGCTGGCGTACCCCTTCGTGCGCGACTTCATCTGGTCGAAGAAGTCGATGACCACCTCGGCGAGCGGGACCTCGTAGACGAGCTCGACCCGTTCCGGCGACAGGTAATCCATCTTCTTCATCTCGCCGCGTCGGCTCTGACACAGGTCCATCAGCGCGCCGGTGTAGTCGGTCGGGCTGATGATCGAGATCTTGAAGAACGGTTCCTCGATCGTGGCGATGCGCTGCGCCTCGGGCATGTCGGCCGGGTTGTCGACCAGCTCGATCGTGCCATCGGTGCGCGTCAGGCGGTACTCGACGCTGGGCGCCGTGGCGATCAGCGCCAGGCCGAATTCGCGCTCGAGGCGCTCCTTGACGATCTCCATGTGCAGCAGCCCGAGGAAGCCACAGCGGAAACCGAACCCGAGGGCACCCGACGACTCGGGCGTGTAGGTGATCGATGCGTCGTTGAGTTTGAGTTTCTCGAGCGACTCGCGCAGGTTCTCGAAGTCGTCGCCGTCGATCGGGAACAGCCCCGAGAACACCATCGGCTTGGGGTCGCGATAGCCGGGAAGCGCATCAGCGGAACCGCCCGAGGCGGTCGTGACTGTCTCGCCCGAGCGGGCATCGCCGACGTCCTTGATCCCGGCGATCAGGTAGCCGACCTCGCCCGGGCCGAGCTCCTTCACCGGTGTGGGGACCGGCTTTCGGACGCCGATCTCGATTGCCTCGTGGTTCGCGCCGGCCTGGATGAACGTGAGCTTCGAGCCCGAGTTCATCGTTCCCTGCATGATCCTGATGCTCGACACGACGCCGCGGTACTGGTCGAACTGCGAGTCGAAGATCAGGCCCTGCAGCGGTGCGTCGGCATCGCCGCTCGGGGCAGGGATGCGTTCGATCACGGCGTCGAGCAGATCGGGGACGCCGTCGCCCGTCTTGGCCGACATCCGGATGATCTCGTCGGCGGGGATCCCCAGGATCTTCTCGATCTCACCTGCGTAGCGATCGGGGTCGGCCGCCGGGAGGTCGATCTTGTTGAGTGCAGCGACGATCTCGAGGTCGTTCTCGAGCGCCAGGTAGCAGTTGGCCAGTGTCTGGGCCTCGATCCCCTGTGCTGCGTCGACGACGAGCACCACGCCCTCACAGGCAGCAAGGCTGCGGCTGACCTCGTAGCCGAAGTCGACGTGGCCGGGCGTGTCGATCAGGTGGAAGACATGGCCCTTCCAGTCGACCCGAACGTTCTGCGCCTTGATCGTGATGCCGCGCTCCCGCTCGAGGTCCATCGAGTCGAGATACTGCGAACGCATGTCACGGGCGTCGACCGCGCCGGTGATCTCGAGAATCCGATCGGACAGGGTCGACTTGCCGTGGTCGATGTGCGCGATGATCGAGAAGTTGCGGATGCGGGCCAGATCCATGTCCGAGCCAACGCTATCTGGGCACGTTGCCGCTCAGGAGGGCCTCCCGATAGAGTCCCATGGCTGTTCAGCGCGGGCACCGGGCCCCGCTGCGCAGACCAGTCGACGCAGTACACCGCACACACGCCAAGAGAGCAAGGTTCCACGGCCATGGCCAACATCAAGAGCCAGAAGAAGCGCAACATCACCAACGACAAGCGTCACGAGCGCAACAAGGCGGTGAAGGCGGAACTCAAGACTCGCACCAAGCGCGTCGAGAGCACGCTCGGCACCGACGACGGCGACGAGGCCGTCCGCGCCGCCGTGAAGCGCATCGACTCGGCCGCCTCCAAGGGCATCATCCACAAGAACGCCGCCGCTCGCAAGAAGAGCCGCATGATGAAGAAGGTCAACGCCGCCGGCTGACCTCACTCGATCCGGAAATCCGCCTGGATGTGCGCCCGAGCGCAACTTCCAGGCGTTTTTCGGTTTTTCGGGTCGTGGTGATGCTGTACGTTCCGGTGGAGCGGACGGCAGGGGAGCCAGATGACCAACACCACCGAAGTTGACTACCTGATCGTCGGAGCGGGGGCCGTCGGGATGGCGTTCGCCGACACCGTGCTGTCCGAGACCGACGCGACGATCGCCCTGGTCGACCGTCGGCATCGGCCGGGCGGCCATTGGAACGACGCTTATCCGTTCGTCCGCTTGCACCAGCCATCGAGTTTCTACGGGGTGAGCTCACGCCCGCTCGGTACGGGCGCCAAGGACGAGGTCGGACACAACCGCGACATGTTCGAGCTCGCATCGGGCCAGGAGGTGCTGAGCCACTTCGACCTGACGATGCAACAGCGGTTTCTTCCGTCCGGGCGAGTCCAGTGGTTCCCGATGAGCGAGGTGGTCGACGACGGCACCATCCGCTCGCTGATGTCCGGCGACGCCACGGAGGCCACCGCCCGCAAGATCGTCGACGCCACCTACTCCCAGATGCGCATCCCATCGGTCAACGCTCCGTCCTACGACGTCGACTCCGGCGTGACCTGCGTGCCGCCGAATGAACTGCCGACGAGCGGTGCGGGCCGCGCCCAGTACGTCGTCGTCGGTGCCGGCAAGACCGCAATGGACGCCTGCATCTGGCTCCTCGACAACGGCACGCACCCGAACCGCATCCGCTGGATCGTGCCGCGAGACTCGTGGCTGCTCGACCGACGCACATACCAACCGGGTGACGAGTACTTCGCCGCGGTCTGCAAGGGCATCGCCGATCAGGTCGAGGCAGTCGCCATCGCCCAAACCGTCGACGACATCCTGTTGGGCCTCGAGGAGCGCGAGTTCCTGACCCGCATCGACACCTCGGTCACTCCTGAGGCCTACCACTGCGCAGTCATCAGCCCTGGCGAGATCGAACAACTGCGACTGATCACCGACGTGGTGCGACTCGGCCGGGTCACGCGACTCACGACCGACGAGATCGTGCTCGAGCACGGCACGGTGGCCACCACGGCAGATGCGCTGTACATCGACTGCTCATCGCAGGGCATTCCCCGGCGGCCGTCCACACCGATCTTCGACGGCGACCACATCACACCGCAGTGGATCCGCACGTGCCAACCGACGTTCAGCGCGGCGTTCGTTGCGCACGTCGAGGCGAGCTACGACGACGACGATGTGAAGAACGAGCTCTGCCGACCGATCGAGCCGCCCGAAGTGCCGCTGGACTACGTGCGCATGTTCCAGCAGGAGCTCGCCACGCGAACGACCTGGGATCGCCACCCCGAGATCCGCACGTGGCTGGAGACCTGCCGGCTCGATCCCTTCTCGTCGGTTGCGAAGCGGCGGATCGGCGTCGACACCGAAGCGACGGAACACCTCGGCCGGTACCTGACGAACTACGCCCCCGCCGTCGAGAGGCTCGACGAACTCCTCGGTCCTCACTGACCTGACGTCAGCGGCGGAGCTTGGAGAGGCGGGCGACGAGCACTTCCATCACCAGCTCGGGTTCGAGATCCTTGTCGCCGCGAAGGTCGAGATCGGCCTGGGCGAGCAACTCGATCGCCCGTTTGGTCGAGGCTGGTCCGAGACGCCGATAGTTGGCGAGCGCCTTCTTCGCCGGATACGGCGACTTGATGCCGGTGGCCGCCATGGCATCTTGTTCACTGCGGGCGTCAGCACCGTCGAGCTTGGCAACGTTCGCGTAGTGGCTGTGCAAGATCGCCATGATCTGCAAGGGGTGCCGACCGCCGGCGTGCATCATCCGCCCGAGCAACGTCAGGGCCTTGGTGGTGTCACCGGCATCGATCGCATCGGTGAAGTCCCACGGCGGCACTCCCCCGGCGTCGCCGAGGAACGGCTCGATCTCGGCGAACGTGAGCACGTCGCCGGCGCCGTAGGTACTGGTGAGCGTGGCGAGGATGCCGTCGAGGCGCCCCGCGTCCTCGCCGAGCCAACCAGCGAGTTGGGCTGCCGCGTCGGGTCTGATGCGCAGCCCCGCCTCCTTGATGTGCTCGGAGATCCACTCCTGGCGGTCCTTCGGCCGCGACGGCGGCGACGTGTTGCTGACCGTCCCGATCGCCTTGACGGCGTCGCCGAGCTTCTTCGGAACGCTCCCGCTGTTGATGACGATCACCAGATCGGATGAGTCGAGCGGATCTGCGAGATAGCCGAGCAGCGGCGCCAGGTCGTCAGCAGTGAACCGATCGACGCCACGAGCGACGACCACTCGCTTGTCGGTCAGGAACGACGGGGTCTGGGCGGCGTCGACGACCAACCGGAGCTCGTACTCGTCTCCATCGAATTCGTCGACCATCATCGCCCGGTCGCCGTCACCGACGAGCTCGTCGACGAGTTCGTGCACTGCTGAGCGCAGCACCGACTCGTCGTTGCCGCTGAGGAGATGGGTTGCCATGGAGACCTCGATTCTTATCGCGTCTCGACGGGACCGCGACAAACCACCCAACACGTGACGATCGCAATCACCGCCCAGCCGACCCATGACCACGGCGGGTCGGGTTCGAGCCGAGCGCCCACGCCCGCGACGGTGTCGACCCAGCGGGTTCCGACGCGAGCGGGGAACATCGCAGCGGGGGCCAGCGCCGGGATCGCGCCCACGACGAGGCCGGCCGGCAACCCGTAGAGCATCACGAACCCTGCGACCGGAACGGCGAGCACGTTGGCGACAACGCTGACCAGCGGCAGCCGGCCGAACACCAGGACGCTCGGAAGTACGACGCCGAGCTGCGCTCCCAGTGTGATTCCGAGTGGGAGGGCGAGCGGCCCGAACACCGAGAGGCGGCACGCAAGCCACGGACCGACCGTGCAGACGCCGGCGGTCGCTCCGACCGACAGCCAGAACCCGATCGACCAGGCCAACAACGGGTCGAGCAGGACGAGCGCGATGACCGCCAGCGCCAAGATCCTCACGGGGCTTCGCTCGCGCCCGGTCGCGTAGGCAGTCGCCGACAGCCCCGCCATCACCCCGGCGCGGAGGATCGACGGCTCGAAGCGAGTGAGCGCCACGAACCACGCGATCAGGGCAACGGTCAGTGCCCACCGAGGCAACGGCCGCATCCGCACCAGCAGCGGCCCGCACGCCGCCAGCACAAACGCCACGTTCTGGCCGGATACCGCGGTCAAGTGCGACAATCCGCTCGCACGGAATCGCTCGATCATGTCGCGTGGCTGGTCGCGATCGTCGCCGATCACGAGACCGCGATAGAGCGCGCCGTACGGGTCAGGGAGCGCCTCGGCCGCACGTTCGATCGTGGCTCGGATGCGGTTCGACGCGCGGGCGAGTGGTCCGCCGGCATCGACGTCGCTCGCCCATGCGAGATCGAACTCGCCGACCACGTGCTGCCATGCCACTCGTTGTGCTCGTTCGGGCTCGAGCGGCGTGCGTTCCCCCATCACCATGATCCGCTCGCCGCCACGCCACGACTGGATGCGTTGCTGCTGGGCCCGTCCGCGCGACCAGATCTCGAAGCGCTCGTGATCGACCTCGACGATCACGCGCGTGCTCGTCGAGTACGGCTGCGGGTCGTCGATCAGCCGTACCCACCCCGCGTACGGGCCGAGCACGTCGGGGACGAGACCGGACCATTCGTGCTGCGACCGCACAGCCCCGCCGACTGCCAGCAGTACCGCCACCAGCACCATCGGCGGTGAACGCGCCGGCAGTGCGGCGACGCCTCCCACGACCAGCGCCAGCATCACCGCAGTCACCGGCGAGCCGACTCGGACGGACACGACGACCACGACGGCGAGCGCTACGACCGCAGCGTCGGTGACCGTTGGCACGGCCAGGCCGGGTCGCCGCCCCGAGCGGGCCTCGGTGCCATAACCTCGGGGGTTCGTGACCTCGTTCACCCCGGTTCCCCCCGGCGCCCGCCCAGCGCCGTCTCAGCCACCGCCCGGCGCCCCGCTCGTCGAGGGGCCGCGGTGGTATCGGTCGCGTCTGCGCACGTGGGGGCCGTGCGCAGCGCTGATCGTGCCGTCGATCGTCGGCGCCATCGCCTTCCTCTCGCTGCGGTTGTTCGACACTGCGTGGAGCGGCGCTGTCGGGCTGATCGGCGGGGTCTTCGCGGCCCCGGCGCTGCTGGCTGCGGGCGCACCATTCGGCGATCGTGGGTTGTATCCGATTGCGGTCGCCGCGTCGGGGGTGATGTGGCTGCTCATCGGGTTCCTCGCTGCCCGGCGCGCCACCCGGAACCCAATGGCGACCTGGTCGGATTTCTGGCGTCACTACGCGTGGATGTGCGCGGGGGTGTGGGTCGGCGCCGGCACAGCGCTGGTCGTCGCCGCGCTGTCGATCTCCGACTCACTCGTCTGATCGCTGCCCTCACGTCGTCACCAAGTCGCGCAGCGCTTCGAGCTTCGCAGGCCCGATTCCGGGAACACGGTCGAGGTCATCGACGTCGACGAACGGCCCGTTGCGCACGCGTTCGGCAACGATCGCTGTTGCCGTCGCCGGGCCGACGCCCGGGAGCGCGTCGAGTTGGTCGGCTGTCGCCTCGTTGACGTCGATCGATCCGCCGAAGGTCTGCCCGGCCGGAGCGGCCGCCGGGACGGTGAGCGACGGCGGCACCTCTTCGCCAGTCGCCGGCACGTAGACCTTCACACCGTCGGCGACCTCGGCGGCGAGATTCAGGGCATTCCAGTCGGCGGCATCGGTCGGACCGCCTGCAGCCACGACGGCATCGCGGACGCGCGCACCAGCCGACAGTTCGTAGACACCCGGCGCGACCACCGCTCCGGCAATGTGGACCAGCACGACAGGCGGCATCGTCGAAGCAGGAGCATCGAGCGGATCCGTGCGATCGGCCGCGACGCTGGTTGATGATGCCCGCGGGAGCGATGCCTCGGTTGCCGGCGGCGGTGTGCGCACCAACCACACGGCGCCAGCGCACACGATGAGCGTCGCGACCGAGGTGGCGACGAGTCGTCCGATCCCGAACCAGTCGACCCAAGCACGGGCGCGTGCAGCGAGCGACCGAGGCGGCGTCGGCCTCGACAATGGTTCCAACGATCGACCTCCTCGAACCGGCGCAGACCACGCAGATGCCTCAGGGGGAGTCGGTCGTGCTGAACCTACGGTCGGCCCGCCGCAGGTCCGCCCGCATCGCCGATGAGATGAGCGAAACCGCCGTATGCGGTCGCTTCGCTCATCGCGGACTGACTGGATGGGTCAGCGAGGAGCCCCAGAGGAGGCCGCGCGCCAGAATGCGCGATAGCTCGGGTACTCGATGGCCTCGGTGACCCATCCCGATCGCACCAGTTCGCCGTGCAGACGGGGCAGGTTGCGCCATGGCACCCCCATGTCGACATGGTGAGCGAGGTGCCAGCCGGTGTTGTAGGGAACCATCCAGTACCGGGCGATGCGGCTCTGGCGGATCACATGCGTCGTGAGGCGCCGGTCGCGCGAGCGGACCATGCCGCCGTGCTCGGCGATCGAGCGGAGCCGGTTCGACACCTTCCACAGCGTCGACCACGACAGGATCCACACGACGTAGGCGAGCGGACGCATGAATGCGATCGACGCGCCGAGCATCACGACGTGGACCCCGATGATGCACCTGGCCTCGGCCTGGCCACGACGCAACGAGAAGAACAGCCCGCGGA
Source organism: Ilumatobacteraceae bacterium (assembly GCA_035527095.1). GTDB lineage: Bacteria > Actinomycetota > Acidimicrobiia > Acidimicrobiales > Ilumatobacteraceae > Sva-07. The sequence continues at coordinate 36,841 of DATLBC010000126.1, forward strand.
AGTTCTTGTAGGCGCTGTTTCCACGGGCATCTCGACGCAACTTGCGACGCCACGAGTCGCGTGGGATCGGATACCCGGCGTAGAGCGCGAGATCCGGCTCGTCCGGGCCCATCTCGTCGCGATGATGCGCGAAGTGGACTCGTCGGTACGCCAACATCGCCTGGTAGGTCGGATAGCCGAGCAGCCATCGGCCGACGCCGTCGTTCATCCGCCGGTTCGTGAACAGCAACCGGTGCGCAGCCTCGTGAGCGAGGATGTTCAAGCACACGTGACCACGTGCCATCAGCACGAACGCCAACAGGTACGACCACCACGTGTTGATCCACGCCGCAGCGATCACGACACCGAACGACTGGAACAATGCTGACAGCACGGTGATCGCGTTGCGGCTGTTGGACACGTGGCGGAGTTCGCCACGCAGCGGTGGCCGCGGCTTGGCTCGCTCGTTGAGGCGATCGGTCGGCAGGACCTCGGGGAGCACCGACGGATCAGGCACCATCGACCCCGCGACCAGCGGAACCACCTGGTCCGAAGCGTGCACGATCGACGTCATGTTCAAATGTTACACTCTTCGTTCGTGGCGAACACCATGCGTGCCAACCCGACTGTTCCGGCGTCGGTCCTCGACCCGCTGAACGCGCGCTCGATCGTGTTGTCGGTGCTCCTGGGCTCACACCCACCACAGATGCCCGTGGGCCGCATTCTCGATTTCACGTCGCTGTTCGATCTCGCCGACGGCACGGTGCGAACTGCACTCTCACGGATGGTCGCCGTCGGCGATCTCGTCAACGACGACGGGGTCTATCGCCTCGCGGGTCGCCTCGTCGAACGCCAGATGCAACAAGATGCCGGGCGTCGAGACCCACCGCCCGGGTGGGACGGAACTTGGTGGTCGGTTGCGGTGGTGTCCGAACGTCGCACGATGGCCGAGCGTCGCGACTTCCGCTCTCGCGCCATCGGCTCACGGCTGGGTGAACTCCGCCCCGACCTGTGGCTTCGTCCGGCGAACACCGCGATCGCCACCGACCTCCCCGATGCCCTGATCACCCGGGGACCGGTGGTCGCCGGCGACGAGATCGACCTCGTTGCCCGGCTCTGGGATCTCGGCGAACTCCGGAGCCGAGCCGACCTCCATCGCCGAGGGCTCGACCATGCCGCCGCTCGGTTGGACTCCGACACCGACCGCGCGCTTGCGGACACGTTCGTCGCGCTTGCCGCGACGCAACAGTTCCTCCGCGTCGAACCGCAGCTTCCGGTCGAACTCGCCCCAGACGCCACGGCAACGAACGTGCGGTCGCGCTACGCCGACGTGGTCGGCGAGTTCCAGGCGCGGCTGGCCGCGTTCTTCGGGCACGGCGCGCCCGAGCGGGTCAGTACAGCCGCGATGTGAGTTGCCGGCGATACTCGGCCGTACGAGGGTCGCTCGGACCCATCAACTCGAGCAGATCGACGTATTGCTGGCGGGCGTCGTCGTCGTCCTTGACCTGGTCGAGCAACGCCGTCAGCTGCGCGTCGAAGTCGTCGTCGGGGGGCTCGCCCACCCGAGCGAGGGCGGCAACGTGGCGGGTGCGATCCGATTCGGGGATCCTGCCCAGCAGCGCGAGCGCTTCTTCGTTGTTCCCGTCGGCGATCAGCAGCTCGGCGAGCGCAACGATTGCGTCCTCGTTCGCCGGCTCCATCGACAGCGCGAGACGCAGGCTCGCCTCATCGCCGGCCTCGAGGAGCTCTTTGACCGCTACCTGCTCGTCCGTCGGCTGGAGCGCGTCGACGAAGCGCTGCACCTCGTGCTCGGGATAGGCACCGATGAACCCGTCGACGACCTCGCCGCCCTTGAGGGCGTAGACGGCCGGAATCGACTGAGCCTGGAATGCCTGCGCGATCCCCGGATTCTCGTCGACGTTGACCTTGGCGAGCACGACCTTGCCATCGGTCGCGTCGATGACGGTCTCGATGATCGGGCCGAGTGTCTTGCATGGACCACACCACGGCGCCCAGAGGTCGACGACAACCGCCACCTCCTGGGACTTTTCGATGACCTCGGTCTGGAACGTGGCGTCGGTGACGTCGATGGCTGCCATGGCCTCAACGATACCGGCCGTGCATGATGGCGACCGGGAGCAACCACGTGACTACCCTCGGAACGCACATGACTGGATGCGTGACCACATGAACGAGATACCGGGAATCGACATCGAGCCGGTCACGTCATGGCTCGAGGCCAACGTGGACGGCGCGGTCGGCCCGTTCCGATTCGACGTGATCGCCGGCGGGCATTCGAACCTCACGTTCGCCGTCACCGGGGCGAGTGGCCCCAAGCTGGTGCTGCGCCGACCGCCACTCGGCCATGTGCTCGCAAGCGCCCACGACATGGGCCGCGAGCACCGGATCCTGTCGGCGCTGCAGGGCACCGCTGTGCCCGTGCCGCCAGTTGAAGGATTCTGCGACGACCTCGCCGTCAATGGCGCGCCTTTCTACGTGATGCGCTTCGTCGACGGCCACGTGCTGCGCGATCGCGAGACCGCCGAGCGCACGCTCTCCGAAGCGGCACGGTCGAATGCCAGCCGGTCGATCGTCGACACGATGGCCGCAATCCACGCCGTCGACCTCGCCTCGGTCGGGCTCGACCAACTCGGACGTCACGAGGGCTACATCGAACGCCAGCTCAAGCGCTGGTATGGGCAGTGGAACCAGGGCAAGACCCGCGAGCTGGCTGCGGTCGACCGCGTCTACGAAGGGCTGCTGTCGCGCATCCCCGAACAGGGACCTGCCACATTGGTCCACGGCGACTACCGCCTCGACAACTCCATGGTCGACAGCGACGGCAATGTCATCGCCGTGCTCGACTGGGAGATCTGCACGCTCGGCGACCCGCTCGCCGACGTCGGGCTGCTCCAGGTGTACTGGAACGGCCCGAATGATGCCGCCGGCGCATGGAGCGGCACGTCGACGTCGGCGCCCGGGTTCTGGGATCGACGTCCGCTCGCCGAGCGCTACGCCGAGGTGTCGGGCCGCGACATCTCGCAGCTCGACTTCTACGTGGCGTTCGCGTTCTGGAAGCTCGCATGCATCATCGAAGGCGTGTACTCGCGGTACCTCGGCGGTGCGCTCGGCGATCGTCCGCCCGAGGAACTCGCTCCGTTCAAGCTCCAAGTCGAGCAAGCCGCCGCATCGGCCGAGAAGTACCTGGAGTCGTTGGCGTGATCGACCCACAGGGAGCGTACGAATGGCTGGTCGACGAGCCGATGCTCCACGAACCGGTGCTGGTCGTGATGCTCACCGGATGGATCGACGCTGCCGGCGCCGCCGAGGCTGCAGCGCAGGCGTTGTCGCAGGAGTGCGAGACCAGCCCCATTCTGCGGTTCGACGACGACACCTTCATCGACTTCCGCGCGCGCCGCCCCCTGATGGAGCTGCGCGACGGCGTCAACACCGACCTGATCTGGTCGACGATCGAGCTGCGCGCCGGTCGCTCGTCTTCAGGGCGCGATGTGCTCGTGCTGAGCGGACCCGAGCCCGACATGGCGTGGCATCACTTCGCCCGGGCGATCAGCGACATCTCGGTCGAACTCGGCGTCACCAAGATGTTGTCGTTCGGCGCGTATCCGTTCGCTGCGCCGCACACCCGGACGCCCCGCCTGTCGTGTACGTCCCCGTCGACCGAAGTGCTCGCCAACGTGACCTTTGCGCGCAGTTCGGTCGACGTGCCCGCGGGCATGGCTGCCGCACTCGAACACGCGCTCCACGCCCGGAGAATCCCCACCCTCGGCATCTGGGTCCAAGTGCCGCATTACGTCGCGGCCATGCCATATCCGGCGGCCTCGGTCGCGCTGCTCGACGGACTGACCGAGGTGACCGGCATCGAGGTGAGCGCCACCGATCTGCGCGCCGCCGTCGGTCCGCAACGCGACCGCATCGACGCGTCGATCGACGGCAACTCCGAGCATCTCGGCATGTTGCGCCAGCTCGAGGAGCTCTACGACGCGTCCATCGAAGGTGACGCCACGCCGGGGCCGGCGATGGAGCTTCGCTCCGGCGACGAACTCGCCGACGAGATCCAGGCCTTCCTCCGCGACCAGGACTGAACTCCCCGACCCGCGGCAAGCGAGCCAGTTCACCCGGCCGCACCGGCCGGTTCCGGTCGGGAGCGCACGACGTCGAGCGGGCTACGGTCGGCGCCATGAAAGTTGACGGCAACATCGGAATGGACCTGCGCAGCGTCGCTCAGAACGCCCAGGAGGTCGAGGCGGCCGGATACTCGGGAGCGTGGACGGCGGAGACGTCGCACGACCCGTTCCTCCCCTTGCTCCTGGCAGCCGAGCACACGGAGCGATTGGAGATCGGCACCTCGATCGCGGTGGCGTTTGCTCGCAGCCCGATGACGCTCGCCAATACCGCGTGGGACCTCCAGGCCTACTCACAAGGCCGCTTCATCTTGGGCCTGGGCAGCCAGATCAAGCCGCACATCACCAAACGGTTCTCGATGGAGTGGAGCCATCCTGCGGCTCGCATGCGCGAGATGGTGCTCGCGATGCGGGCGATCTGGAATACGTGGCTGACCGGCGAGAAGCTCGACTTCCGCGGCGACTTCTACACCCACACTCTGATGACGCCGTTCTTCACTCCCTCGGCGTCCGACCTCGACGGCTTCGGACCGCCGAAGGTGTTCCTCGCCGGCGTCGGCGAGCTGATGACCGAGGTCGCTGGTGAGGTCTGCGACGGCTTCCTCTGCCACGGCTTCACGACCGAGAAATACCTGCGCGAGGTGACCATCCCTGCGCTCGAGCGGGGCCGGGCGAAGGTCGGCAAGACGATGGAGGGCTTCGAAATCATGGGCCCGTCCTTCGTCGTGACCGGCAACAACGACGAGGAGCTCGAAGCCGCCGCGACCGGCACACGTCAGCAGATCGCGTTTTACGGCTCGACGCCGGCGTACCGCAACGTGCTGGAGATCCATGGCTGGGGCGGCCTCCAGGACGAACTGAACGCGCTGTCGAAGCAGGGCGAGTGGGCGAAGATGGGCACCCTCATCGATGACGAGATCCTCAACGCGTTCGCCGTCGTGGGTTCGCCCGAGGACATCGCACCAGAGCTGTCGCAGCGCTATGGAGACGTGATCCAGCGCATCAGCTTCTACGCGCCATACGCCAGCGACCCGGACCGGTGGGCTGCCGTGATGGCCGCACTCCAAGCCGCCTGAACAACCTCAGTGGGCGTGTGCGACGGTGCCGGCGCGGCGCCGGAAGCGGCCGCCGAACACGTAGGCGACGATGAAGAAGCACGCCGACGTCAGCACGATCGTCGGGCCCGAGGCGACATCGAGGTGGTAGCTGGCGTTCATGCCGACGAACCCACTGACCGCGCCGATCACCCCGGACAGCGCCAACATCTTGCCGAAGCTGTCGGTGAGCATCCGCGCCACCACCGCCGGGACGACCAGCGTTGCAGCGATCAGGGTGACGCCCATCACGTTCATCGTCGCCAACACGGTCGCCGACAGCACGATCATCAGCAATGCATCGATCCATGCGGTGCGCACGCCGGTCGCGGCAGCGACTTGCGAATCGAAGGTGGTGAACAGCAGCTGACGGTAGAAGAAGAACACGATCGCTGCGGTCGCCAGTGCGACACCGACGATCAGCCAGACGTCAGCAGTGGTGACGCCCAGCACATTGCCGAACAGGAGCGCGTCGGCATTGCGGCCCGGTGACCCGTACAACTGCACGAGGGCAAGGCCCAGCGCGAACGAGGCCGTCGTGACCACCCCGATCGCTGCGTCCGACCCGATCGGGCGCCGGCGGACGATCCCGCCGACCGCCAATGCGGTGATCACGCCCCAGATGCCGGCACCGAGGAAGAGATTGATTCCAGCGAGGCCGGCCACGGCGTAGCCGCCGAAAATCGAGTGCGACAGGCCGTGGCCGATGTAGCTCATGTTGCGGAGCACGACGTAGCACCCGACGACACCGCACAGCGCGCCGGCGATCGTGGCAACGTAGATGCCGTTCCGGAAGAACTCGAACTCGAACGGTCGCAACAGTTCGTCCCAACTCACGCCGACGCTCCTCCGCCGCCCGACGACCGCCGCAGCGGCATCACGTTGGCGTCGATCGGCGCATCGACCACCACGCGCATCCCGCCGTGCTCGAGTACCTCCATCGGCGAACCGTACGTGCGCTCGAGCACCTCGGGCACCAGCACCTCGTCGGGGCTGCCGGCACCGATGACCGACCGGTTGAGACACACCACCGTTGGCAGGTGTGCGGCGATGCCGTTGAGGTCGTGGGTGGTCAGCACGATGGTCAGTCCGTCCCGATTCAGGTCGTCGAGGAGGTGCAGGACGTCATGTCGCGTTCGTACGTCGAGGCCGGACGTGGGCTCGTCGAGAAAGATCACCTCAGCGTTGGTGAACAGGGCGCGGGCGAGGAACACCCGTTGTTGCTGGCCGCCAGACAGCTCGCGGATGTGTCGGCCACCGAGGCCATGCATCCCCAACCGATCGAGCACATCGCCGATCTCGGTGCGTTCGGACCGCGACATCCACGGCAGTCGCAGCCCGCGAGCCCTCGCCATACCGACGCACTCTGCGACGGTGACCGGGAAGTTCTAGTCGATCGTCTCCACCTGCGGGACCAGGCCAACGGCAAGACCGGGCGTCCGCCGCACGCTTCCTGCGACCGGGGCAACGGTGCCGAGCATCGCTTTGAGCAACGTCGACTTGCCGGACCCCGATGGCCCGACGATGCCGACGAGGTCGCCCGGCTCGATCGTGAGGTCGACGTCGATCAGCACCGGCGCGCCGCCGTTGTAGCTGACCGTGAGATCGTCGACGACGATCAAGCCCCCTGCAACCTCGGCGGTGGTGGTCACGATTGCGTCACGAACCGATCACTGCGGGTACTCAGCGTTGTCGCGGGCGACGTTGCGGACCGCGAAGTCGCGCAGCGCACTGGCATCGCCACCGAGCGCTTCGGTCATCGTGATGAAGTTGAATTTCATCAGCCCGAGCCATGAGTGATCCGGGTCGCCAGGAGCATCAGGGAGATCGTCGTCGCGGAGGTCGTCGACGTAGACGGCGCCCGTCTCGTCGGCGATCTGCTCGAGAATCGGTGACGGGAACACCTCCGACCCGAAGATGGCCGATACCTGCTCGGCTTCGATCTGCTCGATGAGGTTCACCACGTCAGCAGGAGTCGGATCACCGAAGTCGGCCGGCTGGACCGCGCCGATCACGTTCCAGCCATAGGTCTCTGCGAAGTAGGCGTAGGCGTCGTGGTAGGTGACGAGCTTGCGCTGGTCCTCGGGGATGGTGTCGAATGCCTCGCGGATCGCTGCGTCGAACTCGTCGACAAGGATCACGAACTCATCGAAGTTGGCATTCATCTGCTCGGTGCACTCGGGAAGTTCGGCGACCATCGTGTTGCGGATGAGGTCGGCGTACACCTTGACCAACGTCGGATCGGTCCACAGGTGCGGGTTCGGCTTGCCACCGTCCTCCGGGAACGAGAAGTCGTACTTGTACTGCTCGGGGGTGATCGTCAGATCGCCGAGCTCGATGATCTGCACATCGTCGGCCACGTTCGCCTCGGCAAGCGCCTTGGTCGGCTCCTCCAGTTGCAGGCCGTTGATGAACACCACGTCAGCGGTGGTCATCAATTCGGCCGCAGACGGGGGCGGCTCGAACGTATGTGAATTGGTGCCCTCCGGAACGATGCCGACGATCTCGGCGCAGTCGCCGATGACGTTGGCGGCGATCGACGTGATCGGCGCCACCGTCGTGACCACCTGGAACTCCGGTTCTGACCCTGACTCCGACCCCGACGTCGAGTCAGCGGAACTCCCATCGCCGGATTCCGATTCGCTTCCGCACGCAGCGGCAACGAGCGAGAACGCCGCCGCCACGATCAACGGGGTCACCACACCTGTCTTCTTCGTCGGCATGAGTCAGATGGTAGTTGCGACCTGGTCGCAAATACAGTCGAGCTCGAATTTCTCGCTGAGCAGGTATTTCGAGCACTGTCGGGCACACATCCGGGCTGCTGAGTAGGGTCGTTCCGATGTCCGCTCTCCCCTGGAACGACACGCTGCTGGTGACGGGACGCCTCGACGAGCAACGCGCGGCGCAGGTGACCCGTACTGCCGAGTCGGGTGGCAGCGTCTTGCTCGCGCTCGAGCCCGACGACGAACTCGCGGCGTCGATCGCCGGAGTCGCGGTCGCCTCCGATCTGCCGAGCACCGAATGGTTCGTCACGCTCGCCGACGACACGGCGGCCAGCCGTCTCGACGGCGAGGTTCCCATCACCACACGGCTTCGCACCTTGGCGCCCATCGACGGCGGTATCGAGGTCGCTGCGACCACCAGCGTGCGTTTCGTCCACCACCCGACCATCACCGTGAGGCGAGTCGGCGCCGGCCGGATCGTCACCACTGGCATCGCCGACCTCGACGCCCTCGGCCGACATCGGACCCTCGCACCGTTCATCGGTCGTCTCCTCGCACCGCCGACGACGGCTCGGACCACCGACTTCGGTGTCGGCGTCGTCGGATATGGCCCATTCGGTGCCATGGGGTACCTCCACGGTCTCGCCGCAACCGAGACCGACGGTCTGGCTCTGGTTGCAGCAGCCGATTCCGTCAGCGATCGTTTGATGGCCGCGCGTGCCGACTTCCCCGACCTCGTCGCTCACGACTCGGCCGATTCCCTGGCCAACGATTCGGCGGTGGACATCGCGATCATTGCGACACCTCCGGTCCTGCACGCAGAACTCGCGCTCGCCTTGCTGCGAGCGGGCAAGCACGTCGTGATCGAGAAGCCGATGTGTCTGCGCCGAGCCGATGCCGACCTCATCATTGCGACCGCTGCCGAACACGACCGGGTCGTCACCGTGCACCAGAGCCGCCGGTGGGACCGTGACTGGCTCGCGTTGCGACACGTCATCGACCGAGGCGAGATCGGCGAGGTGTTCAACACCGAGACGTTCGTCGGCGGCTTCGAGCATCCCTGTCGAGCCTGGCACTCGGAGGAATCGATCTCGGGCGGCGCGATCTACGACTGGGGCTCGCATCACATCGACTGGATCCTGCAGCTCTACGGATCGTCGCCTGCCCGAGTGTTGTGCAGCGCCCACACCCGCGTCTGGCACGACACCACCAACGCCGATCAGCTGTCGTTGTGGATGCAGTGGGACGACGGCCGCGAGGCCACCTTCCGCCAGAGCGACGTGTGCGCGATTCGACGCCCGAAGTTCCACGTCGAAGGAACCCGCGGCACGATCGAGGGCCATTACGAGCCACTGGTCGCCGATCGCATCGTGCCAGGCCGCGGACACGTCGCCGACGTGTCGCACCATGCCGAAGCTCCGGTCGACCTCACTGTTGCCACGTACGACGACGTACTGGGCGTGCGCACCTCGACCGCAGCTCCGGCGCCCAGCCCGGGCTGGGGCTTTCATCGCAACCTTGCCGACCACCTCCTGCTCGGCGAACCGCTCGCCGTGCGCCCTGAGGAGTCACGCGACGTCGTCGCCGTGCTCGAGGCCGGCCACCGCTCGGGTGCACACGGTGGCGAGCTGATCGAGATCGGTTGATGGCCGAAGAAGTCGCGCCCGTCGGCATCGGCGTGATCGGGGCGCGTTCGATGGTGGCCACACGGGCCGTGATGCCGGCGATCGGTGCCTCCGACCTGGCCCAACTCGTTGCCGTCTCGGCGCTCGGCGGCCCGGTCCCCGAACCCTGGAGCCACCTCGCGGCCGGCACCTACGACGACGTGCTCGACCACCCCGACGTCGATGCCGTCTACATCCCATTACCCAACGGGATGCACCGCGAGTGGGTCGAGCGGGCCGCAGATGCGGGCAAGCACGTGCTGTGCGAGAAGCCGATCGCGCCGACGGCCGTCGACGCCGCAGCGATGGTCACCGCATGCGAGGCCGCCGGCGTGATCCTCGCCGAGGCGTGGATGACCCCGTTCGACCCACGCTGGCGAGCCGCTCTCGATGCCATCCTGGCCGGTCGGGTGGGAACCGTGCTCGACATCGATTCCTCCTTCACCTTCACCATCGGGGCCGACGCAAGTGACAACTACCGCTGGTCGCCCGACCAGGGCGGTGGCGCACTGCTCGACGTGGGCATCTACTGCCTGGGGCCGATCGTCGAGGTGTGGGACGCCGAGCCGGACGTGGTCGATGCAACGGCGCTCTGGCACACGACAGGTGTCGATGCCCGCACCGAAGCGACGCTCTCCTGGGGCGACGGACGCGAGGCCCGCATCCGATGTTCGTTCGTCGACCCCGAAGAACAGCGCATCGAGGTCGTCGGCGACGAGGCCGCATTGATCATCGATGCCGATGCCCATACCGGCGGGGCACGCGCCGTGAGCTTCCACGTGGCAGGGACGGACGGTCGAGTCGACAGCCCCACGGTGGCCTCGTCCGATCCGTACCTCGGTATGGTCGATGCATTCGCCCGCGCTGTTCGCGGCGACGAACCCTGGCCACGCACCATGACCTCGACCCTCGACCTGCTCACCCTGATCGAGCGGATCGCGAGCGCGAGCCGGTGACGGGCGAGGTGGCGGGCATCGAGCCCCGCCACGAATGGCACGGGTTGGCGTCGGGTGTCGAACTGCATGCCGTGCACTGGGATCCGCCCGCCGACGTCGTTCCGGCGACTGATGACCTCGTTCCGTTCCTGCTGGTACACGGATTGGCCTCGAACGCCCGGCTCTGGGACGGAGTCGCCCACCATCTCGCCCTGCTGGGCCACCCGGTCGTGGCGATCGACCAGCGCGGCCACGGACGCTCGTCGAAGCCCGATGACGGCTACGAGATGGCCACCGTCGCCAACGATCTGCAACTGCTCATCGATGCCCTCGGATGGGAACGCCCAGCCGTCGCCGGCCAATCGTGGGGCGGCAACGTCGTGCTCGAACTGGCCTGGACTCGGCCCGACGTCGTGTCGATGCTCGCCTGCGTCGACGGCGGTTTCATCGACCTCCAGGGTCGCTTTCCCGACTGGGAGGACGCGAAGGCGGTGCTCGCTCCCCCGCGTCTCGCCGGCACTCCGTTGGTCGACATCACTCGTTGGCTGGAGACGTCCGCCGCGGATTGGCCGGAGACCGGTCGTCAGGGCACCCTCGCCAACTTCGAGGTTCGAGACGACGGCACGATCGCTCCGTGGCTGACCTTCGACCGTCACCTCACAGTGCTGCGCGGCCTGTGGGAGCATCAACCATCGACTCGATATCCCGAGGTCCACGTGCCCACACTGCTGATCGGCGCCGATACCGGTGACGTCGCCTGGAGCGCTTCCAAGCACGATGCGGTCGATCACGCGGTCAACGCGCTTCCCTGCGGGCGCGCCGTCTGGTTCAGTCCCGCCCACCACGACGTCCACGCTCAGCAGCCTGACGCGGTCGGCGAACTCCTCCACCGAGCTGCCACCGACCCCACGTTCTTCCCAAGCACGGAGACCTCACGATGACCGACATGCCTACGAGCGCCCCTCGGATTCTCGCCATCATGGGATCCGGCGAAACGGCACCCACCATGAACGCGCCACACCGGGCGATCTTCGAACGGCTCGGCCCCGACGTCGACGCCGTCCTGCTCGACACACCCTTCGGCTTCCAGGAGAACGCACCGATTCTCGCCTCGAAGGCAATCGAGTACTTCCATGACGCGATCGGGCGTCGAGTCGAGGCGGCCGGTCTCACGCGAACCGATTCCGGTGACACGGTTGCCGTCGAGCGCGGCGTGGCCAAGGTCCGTTCGGCCGACTGGGTGTTCGCCGGCCCAGGCAGCCCGACGTTCGCACTCGACCAGTGGCGCAACACGCCAGTGCCCGACGCAATCGCCGACAAGCTCCGATCGGGCGGCGCCGTGGTGTTCTCGTCGGCAGCTGCGCTGACGTTGGGCAAGGCGACCGTTCCCGTGTACGAGATCTACAAGGTCGGCGTCGACCCCTACTGGTTGGACGGGCTGGACGTGCTTGCGGAGGTCGGCCTGAACGTGGCGGTCATCCCGCACTACGACAACGCCGAGGGCGGAAACCACGACACTCGGTTCTGCTACCTGGGCGAGCGCCGTCTGGCGCTGCTCGAGCCGGAATTGCCGGACGGATGTTTCGTTCTCGGCATCGATGAGCACACCGGTGTGGTGATGGACCTCGCCGCCGACACCGCCCAGATCGTCGGCAAGGGCGCCGTGACGCTGCGCCGCAACGGCGACTCGATCCGCATCGAAGCCGGCCAGACCGTCCCCATCGACACCCTCCGCAACGGCGGCGATCTCTCCGGTTCCGTCATCTCCGGTTCGACCACACTCGAGACACCCCTCGGTCGGACCTCCGGACCGAGCGACGACAACACCGAAACCGACGCACCGGCGGACGCCGCCGTCACCTCGCTCGCCGACGCGGCCAAGCTCCACGAGGCGCAGTTCGACGCCGCTCTCGAGCATCGCGATGCCGACGACGCCGTCCGCGCGATCCTGCAACTGGAGTCGGCGATCGTCGACTGGTCGCGTGACACCCTCCAGTCCGACGACATCGACCGTGCCCGCGCCGCGCTCCGTTCGATGATCGTGCGGCTGGGTGCCGCCGCAACCGAAGGTGTGCGTGACGTACGCCAGGTGCTCGGCCCCGTGGTCGAGGCCGCGCTGGCCGCACGCGTCGTCGCCCGATCCGAGAAGGCGTTCGTCGTGTCGGACGCCATCCGCGACGAGCTCGCCAACGCCGGGATCGAGGTTCGCGATACACCCGATGGAGCAGAGTGGCTGGTCGCAGATGGGTGACGTTGCGATCCGTCTCGAGAACGTGACGAAGTCGTTCGACGGTGCGTCGGGTGCAGCGGTCGACAATCTGTCGCTCGACATCGAGAACGGCAGCATCATCGCCCTCCTCGGACCATCGGGGTGCGGCAAGACGACGACGCTGCGAATGATCAACCGGCTGATCGAACCGACCTCGGGCAAGATCGAGATCAACGGTGTCGATGTGATGAGCCAGTCACCACAAGAGCTGCGGCGTGGGATCGGCTATGTGATCCAACAGGTCGGTCTCTTCCCCCATCGAACGATCGCCAGCAACATCGCCACGGTCCCGAAGATGCTCGGCTGGGACAAGTCGCGCAGCGCTGAGCGAGTGGAGGAATTGACGACGCTGGTCGGTCTCGACCACGAGATGCTCGACCGCTATCCCGACGAGTTGTCCGGTGGGCAACAGCAGCGTGTCGGCGTCGCCCGTGCCCTCGCAGCCGATCCGCCGGTCCTGCTGATGGACGAACCATTCGGTGCGGTCGACCCGATCGTGCGCGGGCGACTCCAGGACGAACTGCTCGCGCTGCAGACCCAGGTCAGCAAGACGATCGTGCTCGTCACCCACGACGTCGACGAAGCATTGCGGGTGGCCGACAAGATCGCCCTGATGAACGTCGGCGGCGTCATCGAGCAGCTGGCCACGCCCGACGAGCTGATGCGGGCGCCTGCCAACGACTTCGTGAGGAGTTTCGTCGGCGAGGACCGTGGGCTTCGACGCCTGGCGTTGAACGCGGTCTCCGCCCTGCGGTTCCACCAGGGTCCGGTCGTGTCGGCCGATGCCACGTTCGATGAGGCCGAGCACGCCATGGCTCTCGAGGGCAGCGACTGGCTCGGGATCACGATCGACGAGATCTTTGCCGGGTGGGCGAGAGCTGACGACGTTCGGGCGGCCCGCGCCAACGGCACCGAGCTGCGCGACGTCGAACGTTTCGAGCCGATCGCTCAGGTCGAGCCGACCAGCACACTTCGCGCTGCCATGGAACTGATCATGTCGTCCAATTCGTCCGTGGCGGTCATCGCCGACGGAGGACGGTTCGGAGGCGTGATCACCCTCGAGGACATTCGCCGAGCGCTCTCCAGCGCCGACATCGAAACGGCCGATGGCACGGCGTGAGTTCCGCGCCGATCCCTTCGCTCATCGCCGAGGCGACCAATCCCATCATCCGGTGGGAGTGGGTGGTCGAAGAGTGGGACCAGGTGTGGGATGCCATCGTCGAGCACCTGATCCTGACCATGTTGGCAATGCTGATGGGCCTGGTCGTCTCCGCGATTCTCGCAGCGATCGCGCTCCGCTTCCGTTGGACGATGACCCCGATCACCGCGACGACCAGCCTGATCTACACGTTGCCGAGCGTGGCGTTGTTCGCGCTCCTGGCGCCGGTGTTCGGCAACCTGTCGCGGTGGACCGCGGTCCTGCCATTGGCCGCGTACACCCTGTTGATTCTGGTCACCAACATCGTTGCCGGATTCCAGGCGGTGCCCGCCTCGGTGCGTGACGCCGCTGACGGGATGGGGATGAGCCCGATGCGCCGCGTGTGGTCCGTCGACCTGCCGCTCGCCGTGCCGTACATCCTCACCGGGATCCGCATCGCCGCCGTGTCGACCGTCGGCCTGGTGACCGTCGCTGCAATCATCGGCCAGGGCGGCCTGGGACGGCTGATCTTCAGCGGGCTGCGCCGCGCGTTCTGGACGCCGATGACCGTCGGCGCCTCACTGTCGATCGCCCTGGCGCTCGTGATCGACGCGCTGATCATCCTCGTCGGGCTGTGGCTGGTTCCGTGGCAGCGGCGACGAAAGGCGGCAACACGATGATCGGCGCAATGGCTGCTGCTCGTCCGTCGCAGACCGCCGTCCCGCGGGACATCGGGTTCTTCGAATGGTTCTTCGACCCCGACACATGGACCGGCCCCGACGGGATCCTGGCCTCGCTCGTCGACACGGTGGTCCTGTGCGCAGCGGTGACGCTCGTCGCCGTCGCCGTCTCCGTACCGACCGCGGCCCTGCTCGCCCACCTGCGCCGTGCCGAGGTCTCCAGCACATGGCTGGTCAGCATCAGTCGAGCCGTGCCGACCTTCGCCATCGCGGCGCTGCTCGTGCCCTGGTCGCTGGAACGGGGCTGGGGGTTCGAGCCCTGGCCGATCTTCATCGCGCTGTTCCTGCTGGCGGTGGTGCCCATCTATCTGAACACCTACACAGCGATCCGCCAGCAGCCCGAGGGCACCGTCGAAGCCGCCCGCGCGCTCGGTTACAGCGAACGGTCGATCCTCACGAAGGTGGAGTTCGCGTTGGCCTCGTCGCTGATCCTCGCGGGGATCCGCGTGGCGGCGATCCAGGTGGTCGCGACCGAACCGATCCGAGCATTTCTCGGGGGCGACGGCCTGGGGCGCTATGTTCGTGACGGCTTCGGGCAGAACAACAACACGCTCGTCATCGGTGGGATCGTTCTCATCGGTGGACTCGCCGCCCTCACGGGATTGACATTCGTGGCGCTGGAAAGACTCGTGCTGCCGAACGGCGTTCGCCGACTCGCTCGACAACAAGGAGACAAGACACCATGACCACCCCCAAGACCCGCCGGGTCGTCCGCTTGCTGGCGCCTCTGGCAGTGCTCGGTCTCGTCACTGCGGCATGCGGCAGTGACGACGATGGATCCAACGACACCGAACCTGCGTCGACGGAGGCCGCAGACAGCACGGAACCCGCCACGTCGGACATGACCGACGGCGAGATGGCGGACGGTCCGACGATCCAGGTTCGTGGCCAGGACTTCAGCGAGTCGATCACCATCGCCGAGGTGTACGGCCAGTACCTGGAGGCGGAGGGCTACCCGGTCGAGATCCTCACTGCGGCTGGTTTCCGACCCGACAACCTGAACGGCGTCGAGAACGGCGACTTCAACCTGATCATCGACTACATCGGTGGCGTCCAGGCGGCGCTTGCCCCGGATGCGCCCGCCTCGGCCGACGCCGACGAAATCGTCGCCACCATCACCGAGCCGATCGAAGCGATCGGTGCCACCTTGCTCGACTACTCGCCTGCAATCGACGGTGACGCATTCATCGTCCGCGGCGACTCGGAAGCATCGACCATTTCAGACGTGGCCGGACTCGATTACGTGCTCGGCGCGTCCGCGCAGTGTGCGGAACGTCCGCAGTGCCTGATCGGCCTGGAAGATCCCGACATCTACGGCATCACATTCGCGGACTTCGTGACGCTCGAGTACGGACCGCTCCTCGGTGAGGCGCTGGCCAACAACGAGGTCGACGCCATCGTCTGGAACGACACCGCCCCGCAGATTGCCGAGCAGGGCTTCAAGGTGCTCGACGACGACAAGGGCATCTTCCCGGCACAGAACATCGCACCGATCATCTCCACGGAGGTCCTCGAGGCCTACGGCGACCAGTTGGCTGCCGACCTCAACGAGCTCAGCGCCATGATCACCACCGACGATCTGCTGGCATGGAACACCGAGACCGACATCGAGTTCCGCGAGTCCGACGAGGTCGCCACCGAATGGCTGGAGGCCAAGGGTCTCCTCTGACCTGTGTCAACTGGGGTCAGACCCCAGTTGACACACCGAGGAGGAACGCGCGCACGTTGCCGCCGATGGCGTCGACGTCGTAGCCGCCCTCCTGCAACACCACCGTTGGCAGGGCGAGCTGGGCGACCAGCTCGCCCTGTGCGCGGAATCCCTCGGTGGTGACGGCCAGATCGGAAATCGGGTCGTTGTGGAACGTGTCGACGCCGAGCGACACGATCACGATGCTCGGGCCGAATGTGCCGATCGCCTCGCACGCTGATCCGAGCGCAACGAGGTACGCGTCGTCGTCGGTGCCCGCCGCCAGCGGCACGTTGCGATTCGACCCTGCGCCCCTGCCAGCACCGGTCTCATCGGCGAATCCCGACAGGTAGGGGTACGCCCGGGCCGGATCGCCGTGCAGCGACACGTACTGGACGTCGTCACGCCGGTAGAAGATCTGCTGCGTGCCGTTGCCGTGGTGATAGTCGACGTCGAGTACCGTGACCTTCGACCCTGTCGTCGACGCCACGTGATGCGCCGCGATTGCTGCGTTGTTGAAGAAGCAGTAGCCGCCGTACAACCCGGTCGGCGCGTGATGACCGGGAGGCCGGCACAGCCCGTAGGCGCTGCGCTCGCCCGCCAGGACCGCCGACGTCGCCGTCAGCGCGATGTCGACAGCAGCTCGCGCCGCGTCGAATGTTCCCTCGGTGATCGGCGTCGTGGTCTCGAAGCACCAGCGGCCGAGTTCGTGGTCGACCAGTGAACGCTCCGGAAAAGGACCGACACCGTCGAGGAGTCCCGGCATGGCGAACACATCCGGCACCACATCGTGTGTCCCCGGGTGCCGGAACTGGTAGTCCGACCAAGCGCGTCCGAGGAACTCGACGAGCCCGGGGTCGTGGACCGCCGAGATCGGGTCGGTTCCCCACTCCTCGGGCTCGACGATGTCGAAGCGACCGTCGGCGGCAAGCGTGTCGTGGATCGCATCGGCCCGGCCCGGATGCTCGAACGGCGGCTGCAATCCCGACGATTCGATCTCGGCGAGCGGGGCATGGCCTCGGTGGCGATCGGACGCTACGACCAACATCGCTCAGAGGACGCCGGCTCGGCGCAGCGCGTCGGACCGCTGCGGTTCGAGCAGGACGGACGCCAGGGCCACTTCGACCGCCGTGCGCGAACTCGACCGGTAGACATCCCAGTCGATGGTGCCCTGCGCCCACCGCTCGAGCCCCCGCATCCACGACACGAAGATGTGCCAGGCAAGCCGCTCGACGTTGCAGTGTGCGATCAGGAGGCCGGCGGCCTGCGCCTTGGCGAGGTCGAATTCGATCGCGGCGACGATTCGCTCGCCGACCGCACCCATACGAGGCGAGTTCGGAACCGACCGCAACGTGGCCAACACGGGCCGCCAGACATGCTTGCGGGCGTCGATCGTCTCGTCGAGCGCGGCGAACAACACGCGTGTGGCGTCGATCGGGTCGGCGGCGGGCTGCTCGTCGAGTTCGAACTCGAGTTGGTCGAGGCCGCTGCCGACGAAGGCGACCAGCACCCCGTCGCGGTCGGTGAACTGGTTGTACAACGTTGCGACCGCGACGCCGGCGCGGTCGGCCAGTTTGCGCATGGTCAAGCCATCGAGGCCATCGACGGAGATGATCTCACCGACGGCATGGAGGATGTCCGCCCGGGTGCGCTGTTGCCTCGATTCCCACCCCTGACTCATCGTGGCCGCGAGCCTACGACTTCTGCAGAACGTGGTGAGGGCTCGGGCGCCCGGTTTGACTCGATTGCGGCTGCGTGGTCTGATCGCCCCATGACCCGACTCGGCTACCAGATTCCCAATTTCAGCTATCCGGGGGTGGGACCTGCCGATCTCTTCGATGCGGTGGCCTATCAGGCCAAGGAGGCCGACACGTCGGGCTTCGACACCGTACTGGTGATGGACCACTTCTACCAGCTCCCCATGCTCGGTGAGCCCGACCAGTTCATGCTCGAGTGCTACTCGCTGTTGTCGGCACTGGCCCGTGAAACGAAGAATGTCCGGCTGAGCGCGCTGGTCACCGGCAACACCTACCGGAACCCGGCAGTCCTGGCCAAGACCGTCACCACGCTCGACATCGTCTCGGAGGGGCGGGCGCAACTCGGCATCGGCGCCGGATGGTTCGAGCTGGAACACGACGCGTTCGGCATCGAGTTCGGCACGTTCACCGACCGCTTCGAGAAGCTCGAGGAGGCGCTGCAGATCGTGATCCCGATGCTGCGCGGCGAACGGCCGTCGCTCGACGGCCAGCGCTACACCGCCAAGGAGGCGATCAACGAGCCGCCGGCGGTCGGCCGCATCCCGGTGATGATCGGCGGCGGCGGCGAACGCAAGACCCTGCGGATGGTTGCCCAGTACGCCGACGAGTCAAACCTGATCTGCCCGCCGGCCGACCTCCAGCGCAAGCTCGACGCGCTCGGCGAACACTGCGAACGCCTGGGCCGCAACCGCGGCGAGATCACCGTGTCGTGGCAGAAGACTGCCTGCATCGCGCCGACCACCAAGGAGGCGATGTCCGATCTCGTCGCCTACTTCCAGCGACGAGGCCTCGACCTGGCGTCGATGTCCGAAGACGAGCAGGCGGTGTGGCTCAGCAACTTCATCTATGGCGATCCCGACTCCGTCGGCGAGCAGTTCGCCGCGCAGCTCCAGCCCGGCATCGACGGATTCACGATCAACATGCCGGCCAATGGTCACGTCGAAGGCCGAGTCGAACTCCTCGGCCAGACCCTCGCTCCCATGTTCTCGTAGCTACGACTCGACCAGGGCGAGTTCCTCGTTCAGGTATTCGTCGCGGCACTTGGCGCGCTGGAGCTTGCCGCTCGACGTCTTCGGCAGCGTGCCGGGCGTGACGAGCATGACGTCGCGTGGCGGCAGGCCGCACACCTCGAGGGTGCGGTGGTGGATCCGGTGGCGGATTGCGTCGAGGTCGCCAGAGGTGTCGCTGACGCGCACCTCGGCCACCACGACCACGCTCTCCTTGCCCTTGTAGCCCTCCATGCCGAACGCGATGACGTTGCCGGCGCGCACCCCGTCGAGCGGGCCGACTGCACGTTCGATGTCCTCGGGGAAGACGTTGCGGCCACCGACGATGATCACGTCCTTGATGCGCCCACACAGCACCAGCTCGCCATCGAGGAGATAGGCGAGGTCGCCGGTGCACAACCAACCGTC
Organism: Ilumatobacteraceae bacterium; assembly: GCA_035527095.1. Classification (GTDB taxonomy): domain Bacteria; phylum Actinomycetota; class Acidimicrobiia; order Acidimicrobiales; family Ilumatobacteraceae; genus Sva-07. Next base: position 56,384 of record DATLBC010000126.1, read on the forward strand.
ACGGAACAGGGCGGCGGTCGCATCCGGGCGCTTGTAGTAGCCCGGGGTCACCGAGGTACCGCGCAGCAGGAGTTCGCCGACGTGGCGCTCGGGCAGGTCCTCGTAGGTCTCCGGGTCGACGACCTTCATCTCGAGCCCAGGCACGGCCGTGCCGAGCAGTGGAAGTCGCCGCGCCGTCATGCTCAATTCGTCGGGGTCGGTGATCTCGACCGGTTTGGCAACCCGCTGCGTTTCCAGCACGATGCGGTCGACAGTGTCAGTTCGCAGCCCACGGTTCCGCGGCGGGAACGACCCGGCAATGGCCACCTCGGCCATGCCGAAGGCGGGAAACACGCCGCCTGGCGTGAACCCGAATCGCGATGCTTCGGCAACGAAGGCCTCGACGGCGTTCGGGTCGACCGGCTCGGCACCCGACAGCGCGACGGTGAGGCGCGACAGGTCGAGGTCCTTCATTCGCTTGAGCGCCCGGGTGGCGAGCACCCAGGAGAAGTTCGGTCCGGCCGTCGCCGTTGCGCCGTAGTCGGAGAGCCACTGCATCCAGTTGCCCGGGTGCGCCAGGAAGTCCTGCGGCGCCGCTTGAACGAGTTCGACACCCTTGGTCATCGGAAGGGCGAGGAAGCCGACCAGCCCCATGTCGTGGTAGAGCGGCAGCCAGGACACCATCACGTCCGACTTGGTGAGCTCGGCAGCCTCGTCGACGGCGTCGATGTTCGCGCTGAGCACCCGATCGGGGATCATCACTCCCTTGGGCTCGCTGGTCGAGCCGCTGGTGTACTGCAGGATCACGAGCCGTTCGGGGTCGTGCGGCGGGATCTCGATCGCGTCACCGCTCGGCACGTTCGCAGCGCCGGGCATCATTGCCTTCATCGGCACGATCGGTGGGTCGCCTTCAGCAGCCACGTAGAAGTCGGCGAGCAGGTCGTCGATCAACACCAGCTTCGCGTCGCCGTGACGGATCCGGCCTCGGGTGCTGTCGATGAACACGTCGAGCGAGCCCATCCGCATCGGCAACGGAAGCACCATCGAGGCCGCGCCGACGAGCCAGCAACCGCGGATGATCGTCATCAACTCCCGACTCGTCGGTCCGAGGATGGCCACATGGTCGCCGGGGAGGATTCCTCGTGCCTGCAGCGCGGCACCCACCGCTCGCGCGTCGTCGTGGATCTGAGCCCAACTGACGCTCACGGGGTCGCCACCGCCGGTCATCGACGAACCGACGAACGTCACGCCGGTGCCGGAGTCTGCAGCCGTTTCGAGCCGATCGATGGTCGACAGCGATTGGTTGTCGGTCATCCCCGCGACGCTAGTCGGCGAGCCGTGCTACTGGCTGCCGTCGAGCCGATCCGGCAGGTGCGTCGTGCGTCCA
>DATLBC010000127.1:0-54509 GCA_035527095.1 Ilumatobacteraceae bacterium
CGGGCGAGGACTTCGCCGTCGTCGGCAATCCGGATCTCGACGCCGGTGGCGGCCCGTCCCACACAACCCGACTTCGGCTCGTTGGCCCAGGTGAGCACCGCGCAGTTCTCGGACATGCCGTACCCCTCGGTGAGCGGAACGCCGATCGCTCGGAACCAGCTGAGGATCTCGGCGGGGAGGGGAGCGGCACCGGTGATGCAGATCTCGGCCTCATCGAGGCCGATCAGCCCACGAACTGTGGTGAATGCGACCTGGTCGAGGAAGTTCCAGGTGTCGATCTCCTCCTGGCTGGCGGTGCCGCGGGTCATCTTCTCCATGATCGGCAGAGCGGCCTCGACGGCCTCGTTGAACGACTTCGCCTTCTCGGGATCGCCGGCGAGGGCCGCGTTCACCCCGGCGTAGAGCTTCTCCCACACGCGTGGGACACCGATCACGAGGTTGGGTCGGACCTCGCCCAAGAAGCCGCTCAGCTGGGCGGTGTCGGGACAGCAACTGACCTGCGCAGCGAAGTCGAGCAGGTAGTAGTGGCCCAGGAGTCGCTCGAAGATGTGCGCCATCGGGAGATACGACAGGTGCTTCTTTCCGGCGAAGTCCTCGATGTCTGTCTGGTCGCGCATCGACTGACCCACCGACTCGAGCGTCCACGCAATGTTCGAGTGCGACAGCATCACGCCCTTGGGCGGACCTGTGGTGCCCGAGGTGTAGATGACGGTCGCGATGTCGTCGAGCGCTGCGATCTCGGCCAGTTCACGCAGATCGGCCGCGTCGGCAGCGGCCAGCTGGCTGTAGGGGACCACCGCGTTGCCGGCGGTTTCCGACGGCTCGATCAACACGATCGATTCGAGCGTGGGCAGCGACTCACGGACCTTCAGGAATCGTTCGAGGAATGCGTCGTCTTCGACGATGGCGACCTTTGCCTTGCAGTCATTGACCAGGTACTCGATCTGCTCGGGTGCCGAGGAGTTGTAGATCGACACCGGGGTCGCGCCGAGGAACAGTGCGGCGAGGTCGAGCGCATGGAACTCCGGCCGGTTGCGCATCATCAGCACGACGGTGTCGCCCTTGCCGACGCCCAGACCGGCAAGCCCGGTTGCCAGTCGAGCCGTCATGTCGGCGAGGTCCGTCATCGTCCAGGCATGCCAGGCGCCGTCAGCGTCCTTCCAGCGAATGACTTCGACGGCGGCGTTCCTGTCGAGGTTCGCGAGGAAACGCTTGCCGAGGTTCTGTCCGACGATGCGATCATGCAGTTCTTGGCTCGTGGTCATTTCCACATTCTCGCGCAACCGCACGCGAAGTGACACATGACATCGGCTCGACTCCGGTGCGCCGGTCGATCAGGGCGTATCGAGGAATCCGACGACGGCGTCGGTGAACACGTCGTTCTTGTCGCCCGCGATCATGTGGGCAGCACCGGCGACGTCGACGTAGGCGGCGTGAGGCACCATCTCCCGGAACTCGGCCACTTCGGCCTCGGTGACGAGGTCGGAGAGCTTGCCACGCACCAGCAGCACCGGCAGTGTCAGACGGCGCGCGATGGTCTCGAGTTCGCCGTGGTGCGTGTCGCGAGCGTGCTCGCTCGAACCCCCGGTGCGCGTGTCGAGGAACGCTGGATCCCAGTGCCATCGCCACCGACCGTCGTCGCCGAGGCGGAGGTTCTTCGCCAGGCCCGACAGGTCGCTCGGCCGTGGTCGGTGCGGCTGATACGCAGCGATTGCGTCCGCGGCGTCATCGAGGCTGGCGAAGCCTTCGACGGCGTCCTTGCCCATGAACTCGAGGATGCGGCTCACACCGGCAGCTGCCGGTCGCGGCGTGATGTCGACGAGCACGAGGGCCGTGAATCGTTCGGGACTGGCGTCGACGGCGTGCAGTCCCGTCATGCCGCCGAGCGAGGCGCCGACCCAGGCGACCGGCTCGCCCACCCAGTCTGCAACGGCGAGCGCGTCGTCGCAGTAGGCCCGCATCGAATAGTCGCCCGTGGGATCCCAGGCGGAGTCGCCGTGACCACGCAGGTCCATCGACACCACCCGGTGGCCATGCGCTGCGAGCGCGGCCGCAGTGCCGCCCCACGAATGGCGGGTCTGACCTCCGCCGTGGGCGAGCACGACCGCGGGGCCGGTGCCGGGCCACTCGTCCGCTGCGATGCGCATCCCGTTCGGGACATCGATCGTGACGGCCTGTCTCGTCATGCTCATTGGACCGACCTCGACCATGTCGGTAGCCGCTTCTCGGCGAAGGCCGCCATGCCTTCAGCAGCATCGGGGCCGTTGAACAGGTCGTTCGAGAGCTCGGCCATGGCTTCGAACGCAGCGTCGCGCTCCATCGAGGCAACGGTGTGCAGCAGCCGCTTGGTCGCGGCGACGGCCGTCGGCGCGCCTCGGAGAATGCCATCGCACAGATCGTCGACGGTCGACACGACGTCGCCGCTGACGTGGGTCACGAGGCCCATCTGGCGTGCGGACTCGGCGCCGAACGTCTCTCCGGTCAGCATGGCTGCAGCGATTCGGCTCGGTGGCACTCGTCGGAGGATTGGTACGGCGATGATGGCCGGGGCGACGCCGATGCGAACCTCGGTGAGGGCGAACGTGGTCGATTCGTGCACGACGACCAGGTCGCACGACGCCATCAACCCGATGCCACCGGCGCGGACGGCGCCGTTGACGACGGCGATGGTGGGACAGGCGGTGTCCATCAGCCGTTCGAGGGCACGGACGAACGGCGATGAATCGGCGGGGGCGCTCCCGGCGGTGGCTCGTTCTTTGAGATCGGCGCCGGCGCAGAACGCTGGCCCCCGGTGGGTCAGCACGATGGCGCGCACATCGGCATGTTCGGCCTCGTCGAGGGACCCATGCAGGTCACCGAGCAGCTGTCGCGACAACGCGTTGCGGTTGTGCTGGGAATCGAGCGTGATCGTGGCGATGCCGTCGACGACGTTGCAGTCGACCACACGGTTCAGAGGTTCGGTGCCGGTCATGTCCGCCGACCGTAGTTACCGATGGGTCCTTGGTCACCAGTGCGATGTTGCCGACTGCTCGCCCGGTCCTCACTGGCTACAGTCGTGATGGTGAACGACGAGATGCTCAACAAGGTCCGTACCGGTCAGGGATTCATCGCTGCGCTCGACCAGAGTGGCGGCAGCACCCCGAAAGCGCTGAAGTTGTATGGCGTCGAGGAGGACGCCTGGTCGAACGACGAGGAGATGTTCGACCTGATGCATGCGATGCGAACACGCATCATGACCTCGCCGGCGTTCACTGGCGATCGAGTCCTCGGGGCGATCCTCTTCGAGCAGACGATGGATCGCCAGGTCGAGGGCGCTGGCACCGCTGACTACCTGTGGGCGGCCAAGCACGTGGTGCCGTTCCTCAAGGTCGACAAGGGGCTTGCCGACGTCGCCGACGGCGCCCAGATCATGAAGCCCATCCCCGGTCTACGAGACCTGTGCGAGCGCGCTGTCGGCTTGGGTGTGTTCGGCACGAAGATGCGCTCGGTCGTGCAACTCGCGAACGAGACCGGTGTGAATGCTGTCGTCGACCAGCAGTTCGAGGTCGCCAAGGAGATCATCGCGGCCGGGCTGGTACCGATCATCGAGCCCGAGGTCGACATCCACAGTCCTGAGAAGCAGGCAGCCGAGGGGCTCCTCCGCGACCGGATCGCAACACAGCTCGACGCGCTCACCGACGACCAGCCGGTGATGCTCAAACTGTCGATTCCCACGGTCGAGAACTTCTACGCATCGCTGATCGAGCATCCCAAGGTGCTTCGGGTCGTGGCGTTGTCCGGTGGCTACCCACGCGACGAGGCCAACGAGCGCTTGTCGCGCCAGCACGGCATGATTGCCAGCTTCTCGCGTGCGCTCACCGAGGGCCTCAGCGCCGGCCAGAACGACGACGAGTTCAACACCACCCTCGGCGGAACCATCGACGGCATCTTCGCCGCCTCGATCACCTGATTACATCGCGGGTCTGACCCGTGATGTAACTCGATTACACCAGGGGTCAGACCCGCAATGTAGTCGTTCATTCCGCGGCGATGTCGCGGAGGAATGTCTCGACGTCGGCGCGCACCTTGGTGCGCTGCATCGGCGGCAGCGCCTTGATGATGTCCCAGCGATAGCGGGCGGTGCCCAAGCGCGGGTCCATCACGGCGACGACGCCTCGGTCGGTGGCCGAACGGATCAGGCGCCCACACGCCTGCGCCAGCATCATCGACGCGCGGGGAATGTCGATCTCGGCGAACGCCGTCGGGCCGAGTTGCTCGCGTCGGGCGCTGAGCAGCGGATCGTCGGGACGGGGGAACGGGATCCGGTCGATCACCACGAGCGACAGCGTCTGGCCGGGCACGTCGACGCCCTGGAACAACCCGGCGGTCGCGAACAGACAGGTCTCGTCGCTGTCCGCGAACGCCTTGATCAAGGCCGGCTTCGGAAGGTCGCGCTGAGTGAGGATCGGCAGGTCGATTCGCTCCCGCAACGCCTCTGCTGCCTCGTCCATCGAACGCCAGCTCGTGAACAGTGCCAGGGTGCGTCCGCTGGCGGCGGTGATCAACGCCTCGAGCTCGTCGTGCACCGCGGCTCGGAATCCGTCGGAGTTCGGGTTCGGGAGGTGCATCGCGCAGTACAGCATCGAGTGGTGCTCGTAGTCGAACGGGCTGCCCACATCGGCCACGTCGACGCTGTCAGCGGCGAGCCCTACCCGGGCGGCGAGTGATGACGGGATCGTGGCGCTCGTGAGGACGGCGGTTCGCTGCGACCACACGCCCTCGGTCATCGCCGGGCCCACGTCGAGCGGAGCGACTTCCAGCCGTGGGGCATCGCGTGAACCCGACACGAACGCGACGTACCCGTCGCGCCCTTCGATGGCGATGTCGAGCTGTTCGATTGCCCGGCCGGTCATCGTCTGGGCGCGCAGGCGACGCTGTTTCGCGTCTTCGTTGTTCGTGTCGATCGCGACGAGCACCTCGTTGGCCCGACCGAGCCGGAGGCGGGCGTCCGTGAGGACCTCCTGCACCGAGTCGGGTAACGGAGTGGACAGCCGATCGCCGACGTGCGGCGTCAACGCATCGCGCAGGCCCTCGGCGATCTCGGCGATCGACCCGATCAGCTTCGGGTCGTCGAGAATGCGTCGAACGATGCCGGACAGCGCCGTGAAGCGCCCGGGCGCGATCTCGACGCCAACGGTGTCGCTCATGATGTCCTCGAGGACGTGCGCCTCGTCGAACACCACGACGTCGTGGTCGGGAAGGATCGCTCCGCCGCTGGCGACGTTGAGTCCGTACAAGTGGGTGTTGACCACGATCACATCAGCGGCGGCCGCCCGACGGCGTGCCTGCTCGGCGAAACACGGTTCACCGAGCGGGCAACGGTCGGCTCCGGGGCACTCGTCGCTGCCGACGCTCACCGCCCGCCATGCGTTGTCGGATGGCGTCCAGTCGAGTTCGGCCATGTCGCCCGTCGCGGTCGTACCGGACCACTCGGCGAGTCGCTTGATCTCGACCTTGGTGGTCAGCGCCATCGTTTCGAGTTCGAGCTGACCTTCGTCGCCCGCGCTCATCTCGCGAAGACGCTGTAGGCACACGTAGTTCGACCGGCCCTTCAGCACGGCCCAGTCGAAGTCGCGCCCGACATGCTCGGCGAGAAAGGGCAGGTCCTTCGTCGCCAGCTGATCCTGCAGCGCTTTCGTGGCCGTCGCGACAACGATGCGCGCATCGGCCTCGATCGCTGGAACGAGGTAGGCCAATGTCTTGCCGGTGCCGGTGCCCGCCTGCACCACCAGGTGGCGTCGATTGGCGATCGACGACGCGACGAGGTCGGCCATCTGCTGCTGGCCGACACGATCCTCGGCGTTGGCGAGCGCAGCGGTGACGCGGGCGAGACCGTCGCTCATCGAGCGAGCGCCAAGGCCGCGTCGAGTTCGCTCTCGTCGAAGTCGGGCCAGGGCGCTTCGGTGAAGTAGATCGCTGCGCCCGCCGCCTGCCAGAGCAGGAAGTTCGACACTCGCAGCTCGCCGCTGGTTCGCACGAGGACATCGACCGGTGGAAGTTCTGGGAGATAGAGGTGCTCGCCGATCGTGTCGACGGTGACGCCGTCGGGCGTTTGACGCGCCGCCTCGACCGCGGCAACCAATTCGGAACGGCCTCCGTAGTCGAACGCGATGGTGAGGACCATGCCGGTGTTGTCGGCGGTGTCGGCGATCGCCTTGCGGATCGCGCGTTGGACGTAGCGAGGTGTGCGTGCCATCGGCGAGTCGAACGGCCGTCCGATCCACTGCACACGAACGTTCAGTTCGTTGAGTTCGGCGACGCGTCCGAACAGCTTCTCGTGCAACCCGAGGATGTGGCGGACCTCGGGGCGCGGCCGTTGCCAGTTCTCGGTGGAGAACCCGAACACGGTCAGCCAGCCGATGTTGCGCTGCACGGCGACCCGAACCAGCCGGGCGAGATTCTCCTCACCCTCGGTGTGGCCCTCGGTTCGGGGCAGCCCGCGACGGCCCGCCCACCGGCCGTTGCCGTCCATGATGCAGGCCACGTGCAGTGGTCCTGCGGTGGCCTCGTTGGTCTCGGCGGGTTGGGGCGGCACGCCATTCACGTTAGCCAGCCAGCGTTGACGGGCCGCGGCGTGGAAGAATGCGGGCGTGGCACCGTCGTTCACGAGTACCGAGGCAGGGTCAGCGACCCGGGCGTCGTCGTCGTTGCCGGTCACTGCGCGTCCGGGGGACCATACGCGCCAGCTGTTGCGCCACATCATGGTCGTCGGCGGGACGCTGCGCGACTGGGACGAGCTGGGCGACGAACGGTGGGACGATCGAGTCGAACGCCTCGGTGTCATCGCCGACCATGCCGGGGCGTCGTTTCTGACCCTGCGCGCCTTCGAGCCGGGTGCCGACCCAGTGGACCTGGAGTGGTGGCAGCGGGCGGTCGGCTCGTGTCATGTGATCGTCGATCCGTGCGGCGATGGTCGCAAACGATTCGCCGAGGCAATGCAGCGACTCCACGCCGACGAGCCGGTCAACGAGGCAACCGTCGCCGAAGCGCTGTACGCGCCGGCGGACTGTGAGCCCGACCTGATCGTGGTGCTCGGCGAATCGACGCGACTCCCGCCGTCGTTGGTGTGGGAGCTCGCGTACGGCGAACTCGTCTTCCATCCGATGGCGTGGCACGAGCTGTCGCCCGATCATCTGCTCGAGGCGATTGGGGACTTCGCTCGCCGTCAACGCCGCTTCGGCGGCATCGACGACGCTTGAGCGCATGAGTGGCCATCCGTGAGCGAGCTCTACCGCGACACCGGGGTCGTGTTGCGTACCTACAAGCTGCGCGAGTCGGACCGCATCGTCGTGTTCCACACCGCCGAGAACGGCAAGGTGCGAGCGGTCGCCAAGGGAGTCCGCAAGACGAAGTCGAAGTTCGGTGCCCGTCTCGAACCGATGAGCCATGTCCGCCTGCTGCTGTATCGCGGCCGCGAGCTCGACATCGTCAGCCAAGCCGAAGCGGTCGAGCCGTTGTCGCCGATGCTGTCGTCGCTCGACCGCGCCTCGCAGGGACTGGCAGTGATCGAGGCGGTCGACCAGCTGTCGTTGGAGCGTGAACCGAACCCGCAGCTCTACCGGATGTTGGTCGGCGTGTTGCGGACGATTGCGTCGACACCGTCGTCGCTGAACGTGGCGGCGTTCTACTGGAAACTGCTGGCCAACGAAGGTGTGCGGCCCGAGCTCGACCAGTGCGTGCGCTGTGGTGCGACCGAGCCCGAGGTCCAGTTCGTGGCGTTCGATCTGAACGAGGGTGGAGTGCTGTGTCGCTCGTGTCGATCGGGTCAGGCGATCAGCCCGGGAGCGCTTGGCATCTTGCGTGAGATCCTCGGTGGTCAGCTCGTCCAGGCGCTGGCCCGCGACGAGTCGCCGCTCACCCACGAGGTGTCATCGATGGCCACCCGTGCTCTCGAGTTCCACATCGAGCGGCGTCTCAAGGCCGTCGCGATGTTCGAAACGCACTGAGCACCCGACCAGGGCCACCCCACGTTTGCGTCGACGTCTCGGTGGGGCGGGCCACCGAAACCCCGACGCAAACGGAATGGGGGGATCGGTAGCCTCCGAGGTCTATGCCTGCCACCGACCTCGAACAGATCGTCAGCCTCTGCAAGCGCAGGGGCTTCGTCTACCAGTCGGCGGAGATCTACGGCGGCTTCCGCTCGACCTACGACTACGGACCGCTGGGCTCGCTCCTGCTGCGCAACGTCAAAGAGGCGTGGGTGCGTTCGATGGTGCAGCAGCGCGACGACGTCGTGCTGATCGACGCGGCCATCTTGAGCCCTCCTCAGGTGTGGCAGGCGTCGGGCCACCTCGCGAACTTCAGTGATCCGCTCGTCGATTGCACCGAGTGCAAGCAACGATTCCGCCTCGACAAGCTCGACGACCCGGATGTCTGCCCGAACTGCGACTCGAAGAAGAGCTTCACCGAGGCGCGCGAGTTCAACCTGATGTTCAAGACCCAGGCGGGGCCCGTCGAGGGAACCGGCGCCGACGCGTACTTGCGCCCGGAGACCGCACAGGGCATGTTCACCAACTTCGCCCAGGTGCTGCAGACGTCGCGCAAGAAGCCGCCGTTCGGCATCGCCCAGGTCGGCAAGAGCTTCCGCAACGAGATCACGCCGCAGAACTGGATCTTCCGCACCCGCGAGTTCGAGCAGATGGAGCTCGAGTTCTTCGTGCCGCCAGAGCAGTCCGAGCAGTGGTACGAGTACTGGTGCAACGCCCGGCTGCAGTGGTATGTCGAACACGGCATCCCGCCGGAGATGCTTCGCCTACGACCACACGACGACGACGAGCTGTCGCACTATTCGAGCGGCACATCCGACGTCGAGTTCACGTTCCCGTGGGGATTCGACGAGCTGGAGGGCATCGCCCAGCGGTCCGACTACGACCTCAAGCAGCACGCCGAACACTCCGGCGAGCGACTCGACTACTTCGATCCGCAGACCAACGAGCGCTACGTGCCCTACGTGATCGAGCCTGCCGCTGGTGCGACGCGCACGATGGCGGCGTTCCTGCTGGCCGCGTACGACGAGGACGAGGTCAACGGTGAAGTCCGAACCGTGCTGCGCCTGCATCCTCGCCTGGCGCCCTACAAGGTCGCAGTGCTGCCGCTGTCGAAGAAGGACACGCTGACGCCACTCGCCCACGAGGTCCGCAAGCTGCTCGCCGAGCGGTACATGGTCGACTACGACGAGACGCAGAACATCGGCAAGCGCTACCGGCGCCAGGACGAGATCGGCACGCCGCTCGCGGTGACCGTCGACTTCGATTCGTTGGACGACAACGCCGTCACGGTGCGAGACCGCGACACGACCGAGCAGGTGCGAGTGCCGATCGACGAGTTGCTCGCAACGGTCGGCGATCGGTTGGGGTTCTGAGCCGGGTCAACCGCTACGGTCGGCGTCCATGAGTCAAGTTGCCATGATCGCCAAGTTCACCTGCGTCGAGGGAAAGCGCGCCGACCTCTATGCGGGTCTCGCCCCGATGATGGACCACGTCGAGTCCGAAGCCGGCACGACGCTGTACCAGTTGCTCGAGGATCCGAATGACGCCAACGTGGCGTACATGTACGAGCTCTACACCGATGGCGAGGCGCTTCAGGCGCACAGCACCAGCGACGTGATGAAGCAGATCATGAATGCGTTCGGTGGCGTGCTCGCCGGTCGTCCCGAGTTGACGATGCTCACCCCGGTGCGCGGCAAGGGTCTCTGACGCAGCGATGGCGGCGACCTACCTCGACACGATCCTCGATCACCATCGAGCGGTCGCCGCCGCCGACACCAGACCGATCGAACGGTTGCTCGATGACGCTCGTGCCATGCCGGCTGCCCGGGGTTTCCGCGCTGCGCTTGCAGGTTGCGATCGCCTCGGTGTGATCGCGGAGATCAAGCGGCGATCGCCGTCGAAGGGTGACCTCAACGCCGGCCTCGACCCTGCCGCAATGGCGCGCACCTACGAGAGCGGTGGAGCGGCATGTCTGTCGGTGCTCACCGACGTCGAGCACTTCGGCGGCTCGGTCGACGACCTCCAGTCCGCTCGGGCGGCATGCTCGCTGCCGGTGATTCGCAAAGACTTCACGGTCGGTGAACGCGATGTACTCGACGCTCGGATCATGGGTGCCGACTGCGTGCTCCTGATCGCCGCAGCGCTCGACCCGGGCGAGCTGACCAGGCTCCACGCACTGGCGGTCGATGTCGGCCTCGACGTGCTCGTCGAGATCCACGACGAACGAGAACTCGAGCATGCACTCACCGCGGATGCGACCCTGGTCGGCGTCAATCAACGCGACCTCGTCACGTTTCAGGTCGACCACGCGCGCGCCGTCCGGATGGCGGGAGTCATTCCCGACCACGCCGTGAAGGTTGCCGAATCCGGTGTGCGTGGAACCGATGACGCCCGGTCGCTTCGGGCCGCCGGATACGACGCCGTGCTCGTGGGTGAAACGCTCGTCACGAGTTCGGACCCAGCGGCATCGATCGCCGGCCTGATCGGCTGAAGCCCGGCGGGGTCACCAGGAGTGCCGCGAGCCGACCTCAGTTGCTCGGCGTGTTGAGCATCTCCCAGCGGGTGATGCCATCTTCGATGCGCTGGTTGAGCGTCTCGAGGATCGTGACACGGGCCCACTTCTTGTTCTCACCCGACACGATGTCCCAGGGCGCAAGCTGGTGGTCGGTGCGCTCGAACATGTCCTCGGCGGCCTCGATGTAGAGGTCCCACTTGTCGCGATTGCGCCAGTCCTCCTCGACCAGCTTCCACTTGCGAAGGGGGTCGTCCTGCCGACTCTCGAATCGTGCGAGCTGCTCGTCGGCGCTGACGTGGAGGTAGATCTTCACGAGGATCACGCCTTCGAGCACGAGACTTCGCTCGAACTCGACGATCTCGTTGTATGCGCGGGTCCACTGCTCGATCGTCGCGAACTTCTCGACGCGTTCCACGAGGAGCCGCCCGTACCAACTGCGATCGAACAGGCAGAGCCCACCGAGTCCGGGAATCTTGGTCCAGAAGCGCCACAGGAAATGGTGACGCTTCTCGCGGTCATCGGGCTTGGCGTACGCGTACACGCTGAAGTGGCGCGGGTCGAGCCGTTCCACGATGCGTCGGATGGCGCCCCCCTTGCCACCAGCATCGGCGCCCTCCATGATCACGAGCAGGCCGGGTCCCTGACCCTTGTCGCCGATCTGGCCGCCGAGCGTCAGACGCAGTTCCACAAATCGTTCCTGGGCGGCCGTCAGCCGCTTCTCGTACTCGTCGCCCGAGAGCTTCACCGAGAGGTCCAGGTCATCGAGTCGTCCCATGCGTGCACGACGTTAGGCGCGTCGTGACGTCGGCACGGAATCTCGCGGGCGCCCCCCGAGGCGCAGCAATACTGCGCAGGTGACCGCTCAGGACGTCCGACCGGCCTCGATCCGATCAGCGCAATGAATCTCTCGCCACCTGTGCCCGGCCAGTACCGTGACCGTCAATGTTCGTCAAGATCTGTGGGATCACCAACGAAGACGATGCCCTGCTGTCGGTTGCGATGGGGGCCGACGCAGTGGGGTTCAACTTCGTCCAGGGTTCGAAGCGGCAGATCGCCGCGCAGGTGGCCTACGACATCACGCGCCGGCTGCCCCCCGAGATCCTGACGGTGGCGATCTTTCGCGACGAGCTTCCGAGTCGTGTCGTCGACGTCGCCCACAAGGCCGGTGTCAAGGCGGTGCAGTTGCACGGCCGCGAATCTGCCGCTGACACCCGGGAGATCGCCAAGACGTTCCGGTGGGTGATCAAGGCGTTCAACGCCCGCGATCCCAATCTGCCGCGAGCGAACGAGTACGGCACCGATCTGATCATGATCGACGGACCGGAACCGGGCTCGGGCAAGGTGTTCGACTGGTCGCTGGCCGGCGATGCGCCCGACTCGCTCAAGCTGATCCTCGCCGGCGGCTTGACTCCGGAGAACGTGGGGGCCGCCATCACCGAAGTGCAACCGTGGGGGGTCGACGTCGCCACTGGCGTCGAGAAGTCGCCCGGCAAGAAGGACGCCCTCGCCGTCAAACGCTTCATCGAGAACGCCCGAGCTCACGCTGCCGAGCCCTACATCGGCGACGACGACCTCCCCTACGACTGGGACTTCGAATGACCACACTCGACGACAGCCCGACCACGCTGACCTCACCCCCCGACGCCACCGGCCGATTCGGCGAGTTCGGCGGGCGGTTCGTACCTGAGACCCTGGTGCCCGCATGCCAGGAACTCGAAGCAGCGTTCGACGACGCCTGGGCCGACCCTGCGTTCCGTGCCGAGCTGACGCGGGTGCATACGCAGTACTCGGGACGTCCGTCGATCATGACGGAGTGCCACAACCTCGGCGAGCAGCTCGGGATCCGGCTGATCCTCAAGCGCGAGGACCTGAACCACACGGGCTCGCACAAGATCAACAATGTGATTGGCCAGGCGTTGCTCGCCAAACGGATGGGCAAGAAGCGCATCGTGGCCGACACGGGGGCCGGCCAGCACGGGGTGGCGTCTGCAACTGCGGCGGCGCTGATGGGTCTCGAGTGCACCGTGTACATGGGGGCCGTCGACGTCGCCCGACAGGAACTCAACGTGTTCCGGATGAAGCTGCTCGGCGCCGAGGTGCACTCCGTCGAAAGCGGCAGCCGGACGCTGAAGGACGCGGTCAACGAAGCGATGCGCCATTGGGTGGCCAACGTCACCGACACGTACTTCTGCCTCGGCTCGGTCGTCGGACCGCATCCGTATCCGTACATGGTTCGCCAGTTCCAGTCGGTGATCGGCGACGAGGCCCACCGCCAGATCGAGGAGATGAGCGGCGGCATGCCCGATGTCGTCGTCGCCTGCGTCGGCGGGGGCTCGAACGCGATGGGCATCTTCAGCGGGTTCGTCGACGAGCCGCACACGCGCCTCGTCGGCGTCGAGCCCGCGGGAGGCGCAGCGATCGGGCGCGGTGTACCCGGGGTCGTCCACGGGATGCGCAGCAATCTGATGCAGGACGAGGTCGGCCAGGTCGAAGAGGCCCTGTCGATCTCGGCAGGGCTCGACTACCCGGGCGTCGGTCCCGAGCACTCGTACCTCGCTTCGATCGGGCGGGCCGAGTACCCATCGGTCGCCGACGACGAGGTGATCGAGGGCTTCCAGCTGCTGTCGAAGACCGAGGGGATCATCCCCGCGCTCGAGTGCGCGCACGCGGTCGCATGGATCTCGCGCGAGGCACCGAACCTGCAGGGTCAGACGGTGTTGATGAACCTGTCGGGGCGTGGCGACAAGGATGTCGCGCAGATGATGGACATCTTGGCGGACCGTCGGTGACGGCGGCTCTTGCCCCACACGGCAGGCTCGAGACCGAGCTCCGGGCCAAGCGTGCTGCCGGGCGCAAGCTGCTCGTTCCGTACATCACCGGGGGCTATCCGGGCTGGCAGGCGGCGATCCGTGCCTGCGCTGCCAATGGCGCCGACGCGGTCGAGATCGGGATTCCATTCTCCGATCCGGTGATGGACGGCCCGGTCATCCAACAGGCATCGCAGGCTGCACTGGAGCTTGGTGTCACGCCGACGTCGATCCTCGACGAGGTGCCATCGCTCGACGTCGACATTCCGCTCGCCGTGATGACCTACTACAACCTCGTGCATCACCCGGGTCCGACGCGCTTCGCTGCACAGTTGAAGCGAGCCGGTATCAGTGCGGCGATCCTCCCGGATCTCCCGCTGGAGGAATCAGGCCCGTGGTGTGATGCGGCCGACGCCGAGGGCATCGAGACGATCATGCTCGCGGCACCGACAGCTCCGGACGATCGCCTGCCGCGAGTTGCGGCGCGCTGTCGGGGGTTCGTGTATTCCGTTGGCCTGCTCGGGGTGACGGGTGAGCGTGCGTCGCTGGCCGAGACCGCGACTGCGCTCGCAGCCCGCTTGAAGCAGATCACCGACACGCCGGTGCTCGTCGGTGTGGGAGTGTCGAACGCCGAGCAGGCGTACCAGGCCACCCGGGTGGCCGACGGTGTGATCCAGGGTGCCAGCGTGGTCAGGCGGCTGATGGCTGCGGGCCCCGACGCGGTGGGCGACTACGTCGCCGAAGTCCGCGCCGCCATCGACTCGCCCTGACCGCCGGTCGTCGCATCGGGGTCAGACCCCGGACACAGCAGCTACGCGCCGAACGTCGGGCCGTCGAAACGATTGTGGGTTGCGAATGACTCGACGGGATTGCGCTTGAGCTTGGTCGGCTGGTGCACCGGGTGGCCGAGGAAGATCGTGGTGACCAGTGCATGGTGCTCGGGAAGGCCCAGCGCCGGTGCAGCGGCCGGCTCGACCCGGCTGAGGAATGTGGTCATCACTCCACCGAGCCCATGTGCCCGCGCCGACAGCATCAGGTTCCAGCAGAACGGATAGATCGAGGCGCCTCCGGTGACCGGCGCCCGGTCGAGCTCGGCGTCCATCATGGCGAGCTTGGACAGATCCGCAGCGATGGCCAGCACCACGGGGATCGACTCGATGTTCTCGAACAGGTCGTTGCGCTTGTTGGGAGTGATCTCGGCGGGCTTGACGTAGTCGACGACGTTGAACGGGTTGCCGCCGGTCGAGGCCGTTTCCAGATACTCGTCCCACACCGGTTGCATCAGCATCGCCAGCTCATGCCTGAGCATCGGATCGGCAACGACGGCGACCCGCCATGGTTGGCGATTGCCGCCCGACGGCGCGAACCGCGCATCGTCGAGCACGCTCGCAATCGTCGCGTCCTCGACAGGTTCGTCGGTGAACGCCCTGACCGTGCCGTTGGTACGAATCGCCTCGCGAATCTCCATGGCGCAGAACGGTACCCATTACGACAGGGGTCAGACCCGCGATGTAATCCGGCGGTGATTACATCGCGGGTCTGACCCCTGATGTGATCAGTTGGCGGCGGCGACCTTCTGGCGCACGATGTTGAGCGCCGAGCCGGCCTGGAACCACTCGACTTGCTCAGGGCTGAACGTGTGCACCGCCTCGAAGTCGATCGTGGTGCCGTCGGGCTTGACGATCTGGCACCGCACGTTCTGGCCGGGCACCGGCGGGAGACCGAGCACGTTGATGCGGTCGTCCTCACCGACGAGGTCGTAGGTGTCAGGGTCGGCGAACGTCAGCGGCAGCAGACCCTGCTTCTTGGCGTTGGTCTCGTGGATACGAGCGAACGAGCGGGCGAGAATCACGAGACCGCCACGGAACCGGGGCTCCATTGCGGCGTGCTCGCGGGACGAGCCCTCGCCGTAGTTGCGGTCACCGATCGCCACCCACGTGATGCCGGCCTCGTGATATCGCATGGCGATCTCGGGATACGGTCGGGTCTCGCCGTCGGTGATGTCCTTGCCGGTTCCGGCATCGCCAGTGAACGCGTTGATCGCACCGGCGAACAGGTTCCCCGAGATGTTCTCGAGGTGACCGCGGTACTTCAGCCATGGGCCTGCAGCGGAGATGTGGTCGGTGGTGCACTTGCCCTGCGCCTTCATGAGGACGGGCAGGCCCTGGTAGTCGTTGCCGTCCCATGCGAGGAACGGAGCGAGCAGTTGCAGGCGATCGGACGTCGGTGACACCGCCACTTCGACGCCGGAGCCGTCGGCCGGGGGAGCGGTGTAGGTGTTCTCGCCGGGGTCGTAGCCCCCGGCCGGCAGGATCTCGCCGACAGGTGCATCGAGCGTGATCTCCGAGCCGTCCGGCGCATTGATCGTGTCGACGGTCGGATCGAAGTCGAGCCGACCGGACAGTGCGATCGCCAGCACCGTATCGGGCGAGGTGACGAAGCTGAGCGTGTTGACCGAGCCGTCGTTGCGCTTGGGGAAGTTGCGGTTGAACGAGTTGACGATCGTGTTCGGCTTGCCGGTGACCGACTCGGGACGCGACCACTGTCCGATGCACGGGCCACACGCGTTGGCGAGCACGGTCGCACCGATTGCTTCGAGGTCGGCGAGGAGGCCGTCACGCTCGATCGTGGCGCGCACCTGCTCGGAGCCGGGTGTGATCAGCAGTTCGCACTTCGCGGTCAGGCCCGCGGCAGCGGCCTGGCGGGCGATCGAGGCTACGCGTGTGATGTCCTCGTACGAGGAGTTCGTGCACGAACCGATCAGGCAGGCGGAGGGTTCCAGCGGCCAGTCGTTTTCGCGGGCTGCGGCGCCGACGCCATTCGTGCCGACCTTGTGCGCTCGGTCGGGGGAGTGGGGACCGTTGATCAGCGGCTTGAGCTCATCGAGATCGATCTCGATGAGCTGGTCATACGACGCGCCGTCGTCCGCACGCAAGTCGACGGCCACTCGGTCGGCGGCATCGGCGATCGCCTCGCGGCCGGTCGTCTTCAGGTACATCGCCATGTTGTGGTCATAGGGGAAGTGCGACGTGGTCGCACCGATCTCGGCGCCCATGTTGCAGATCGTCGCTTTGCCCGTCGCGGAGATCGAGTCGGCGCCCGGTCCGAAGTACTCGACGATTGCCCCGGTGCCGCCTTCGACGGAGAGCACGCGGGCGACTTCGAGAATGACGTCCTTCGGGCTCGACCACCCGCTCAGCGTGCCGGTGAGCTTGACGCCGATCACCTTCGGCCACCGCACGTTGAACGGGAAGCCGGTCATCACGTCGACCGCGTCGGCGCCGCCCACGCCGATGGCGATCATGCCGAGTCCGCCTGCGTTCGGTGTGTGGCTGTCGGTGCCGATCATCATGCCGCCCGGGAAGGCGTAGTTCTCGAGCACGACCTGGTGGATGATGCCCGAGCCGGGGCCCCAGAAGCCGATGCCGTACTTGGCCGACACCGAGCGCAGGAAGTCGTAGACCTCCTTGTTCGTGTCGACCGCGACGCCGAGATCGATCGTTGCGCCGACCTTTGCCTGAATGAGATGGTCGCAGTGCACAGTGGACGGCACAGCTGCCTCGGGCAGCCCGGCGGTCATGAACTGCAGCAGCGCCATCTGGGCGGTCGCATCCTGCATCGCAACGCGGTCGGGGTGGAAGTCGTTGTACGTCACGCCGCGCTCGATGTCCTCGTCGGGGTTGGCGAGGTGGTTGATCAAGATCTTCTCGGTCAGCGTGAGCGGCCGACCGAGACGCTCACGCCCGGCAGCGACCCGCTGCGGGAGACTGGCATAGACGCCTTCGACGAGTTCGATGGGGGTGGTGGCACCGTTCGTGCTGGGGTCCTGGCTGGCATCGGTCATGTAGACAACTATAATACAAGTTGGCCGTCGCGCAAACAGCCGACAACGCGTGCAACGGCCGTCGGGAGACACGATGCGACACATCCGCTACCAGGAGATCGCCGACGAGTTGCGCCAGCGCGCCCTCGAGTCGCCAGCGGGATCGGTGTTGCCGTCGGAGGCAGAGATGTCCGCCGAGTTCGGCGCATCCCGAGTGACGATCCGGCGGGCACTGGAACTCGTTCGCGAAGAGGGCTTGATCGCTGCGCGCCAGGGCTTCGGGTGGTTCGTTGCCACGGAGCCGGTTCCACAGAGCCTCGGTGCGCTCGCGACCATCGAGTCGCACGTCGAAGGGGTCGGCAAGCTGTCCGAGCGAAAGGTCGAGGAGTTCGCCTACGAGTCGGCGCCCGAGCGGGTCGAGCGGGTGCTGGGCGTCGATCAGGTCCTACGTGTGAAGCGGGTCAACCTCGCCGACGGCGAGCCGTTCGCTGTGGTGACCGTCTGGTG
Source organism: Ilumatobacteraceae bacterium (assembly GCA_035527095.1). GTDB lineage: Bacteria > Actinomycetota > Acidimicrobiia > Acidimicrobiales > Ilumatobacteraceae > Sva-07. Next base: position 17,680 of record DATLBC010000127.1, read on the forward strand.
CCCGGCCGAACTCGGAGCGCACCTGTCGCGGCGCGACGTCGAGCGGCGACCGTTCTACGAACTCCTCGACGTCGAATTGCGAGGAGCGACTCAAACGATCGGGGCCGACCTCGTCGAGGAGGCGGACGCCCGCCTGCTCGGCGTGCCGGCTGGTTCGCCGGTGCTGCGGTGCCAGCGCATCACCACCGACGCCGGCGGACGTGCCGTGCTGTTGAGCGAGCACTTGTTCCCCGCTCACCGCACCGAGTTCGTGGTCGATCTCCCGCAGGCCGAACCCTCGATGACCCCCAGCGGTTTGCGCATCGTCGACTGAATCCCTCACGCCTGGTGGCCGGCACCAGGCGTTACGGTTTGTGTCATGTCGATGATCAACACATTCCGGTCGGTTGTCCGGTTCAGAAAGCCAACACTCGATCCGGTCGAACGTCGGCTGCGGCGGTGCGTGTCGGTCGACGACTACCGCCGTGTGGCGCGACGCCGACTGCCGCGCGGGGTCTTCGACTACATCGATGGCGGTGCCGAGGACGAGCGGACCATGCGAGGCAACGTCGACGCGTTCGGCAGGTACGAGTTCCGCCCGCGGGTACTGCGCGATGTGAGCAACCTCGACACGTCGGTGACCATCCTGGGTCGACCGGCGTCGATGCCGCTGATCATCGCGCCCACCGGATACACGAGGATCGCCCACTCGCAAGGCGAGTTCGCGGTCGCGCGGGCCGCCCAGCGCGCCGGTATCCCGTACTCCCTGTCGACGATGGGTACACGATCGATCGAAGATGTCGCCACGGTGTGCGAGAGCGACAAATGGTTCCAGATCTACACGTGGCGCGACCGCCCCCTGGTCGAGGAACTGGTCGCGCGTGCGAAGGCAGCCGGCTACACGACCGTGTGGTTGACCGTCGACACCGCTGTGCTCGGCCGTCGCGAGCGCGATGTTCGGCGCGGTTTCACACTGCCGCCCAAGATCGGGCCAGGAACGCTGGTCGACGGAGCGATCCATCCCGGCTGGACACTCGACTTCTTGCGCAATGAACCGATCATGTTCTCGAACGTCGTCGGACGCCGCGAATTGGACGGCTCGACACCGATCTCGCTTGCTGCGAAGGTCGCTGGTCACTTCGATCAGTCGTTGTCGTGGAACGACATCGACTGGCTGCGCTCGATCTGGGATGGGCCCATCGTCGTGAAGGGAATCCAGACCGTTGCCGATGCCGAGCAGGCCGTTTCGATGGGCGTCGAGGGCATCGGCCTGTCGAATCACGGTGGACGGCAGCTCGATGATGCCCCGGTTCCGCTCGAGCTGGTCGAACCGGTGCGCGACGCCGTCGGCGGCGATGTCACGATCATCTGCGACGGTGGCGTCCGCAGGGGAAGCGACATCGTGAAGGCGATCGCTCTGGGCGCCGATGCGGTCACGGTCGGGCGTCCCTACTTGTACGCGCTGGGAGCCGCGGGCGAGCGTGGTGTCGACCAGTTACTCGACTTCCTTCGTGAAGGCATGGTCCGAACCATGTCGCTCACCGGGGCGCGCACGGTTGCCGAGATCGATCGTTCGCTGGTCGCCGGCAAACACTGAACATCGCATCGGGTCGGCCCCGATCGCTGACTCCCCGGTACGACGCGCGGTGGGGAGAACTGGGACACTCGGCCCATGAAGCTCAATCTCTCCGCCGACGACGTTCTGACCACGACCCGTTCGGTTCGCAAACGGCTCGATTTCGACCGGCCGGTCGAACGGTCGGTCGTCGAGGAGTGCCTCGAGATCGCCCTGCAAGCGCCGACGGGATCGAACAGTCAGGGCTGGCAGTTCGTCATCGTCGAGGACGCGGCGAAGAAGCAGGCGCTTGCCGACATCTATGCACGGAACTTCGCGAAGTACGCCTCGATGGCGCGCTCGAACCAGTACCAGCCAGGCGACAAGCGCTATGCGCAGCGTGACCGCGTCACCGAGTCGGCCACCCATCTCGCCGAGAACTTCCACCGGGCTCCGATGATGCTCATCCCATGCATCGAAGGCCGCCTCGACGGCGTCCCAGCGTTCGCTGGTGCATCACAGTGGGGTTCGATCCTGCCGGCCGTGTGGAGCTTCATGATGGCGCTGCGCGAACGTGCGATGGGCTCGGCCTGGACGACGATCCACCTGATGGACGGCGGCGAAGCCGAGGCGGCCGAGTTGCTCGGAATCCCACACGACCGATACACGCAAGCCGGCATGTTTCCGATCGCCTACACGATCGGTACCGACTTCCAGCCGGCCAAGCGACTCCCGCTCGACACAGTGCTCCACTGGGACAACTGGTAGGCGGTCGGGGCCCGTTCGTCGGAGCTGCAGCCCGGGTGCGAGAATCTGACCCATGTCCGATCGCGTGCTCATCACCATCACCGACGGCGTCGCCGACGTCGTGTTCAACCGTGCCGACAAGCGCAACGCGCTCGACAACGCCATGTTCTCGGCGATCGGGGAAGCGGGCGAGCAGCTCAAGTCCGAGTCCGGCGTGCGCGCCGTGGTGCTGTCCGGCGATGGCGCCTCGTTCTGTGCGGGTCTCGACTTCTCCTCGTTTCAGGCAATGGCCGGTGGCGACGACGCCGAACAGGCAGCCACTCGCTCCGACGGCAACCCCGGCCAGATGAAGGACGGGCGGATCACGCACCTCGGACAGCAGGTGTGCTGGGTGTGGCAGGAACTGCAGGTGCCCGTGATCGCCGCGGTGCACGGGCACGCGCTCGGCGGCGGACTGCAGATCGCGCTCGGCGCCGACATCCGCATCGTGCATCCCGACACGAGGATGTCGGTTCGCGAGGTGTACTGGGGCCTGGTGCCGGACATGACCGGGACGTTCATCCTGTCGAAGCTCGTTCGACCCGACATCGCCAAGGAGCTCACGTTCACGGCGCGGGTCTTCTCAGGGGCTGAAGCAGCTGAGATGGGTCTCGTCACGAAGCTCAGCGACTCGCCCAGGGACGATGCGATGGCGATGGCGCGCGAGATCGCCGCGATGAGCCCGGGTGCCGTGCAGGGTTCCAAGGCGCTGTTCAACCGGATGCTCGACGACGGCGCTGCCGAGCAGTTCGCTGCCGAGCGCGCCACCATCGGTGCGCAGATCGGCAGCCCGAACCAGATCGAGGCGGTCATGGCAGGCTTCGAGAAGCGCCCACCGGTCTACGCCGACGTGTGACCTGGTACAGCTGGGGTCTGACCCCAGATGTACCGCCTAGTTCCAGAAGGCGAGGACGCGTTCGACGAACCGGTCGGGGTCGACGAGGTGCGGGTAGTGGCCGAGGTCGGGCCAGTACTCGACCGTGCTGTCCGCAATGCGTGCGGCGAGCCACTCCGCGTAGGCATCGCCTGGATCGATGCCGAACAGCGCCAGGTACGCAACGTCGTTGCCCGCGTAGCCACCCAGGGCGGCGTCGACGATCGCCGCAATCTCCTGCTCGGGTTGGGTGAGCAACAGCTCCCAGACGCCGAGCACCACCTCGTGATCGGCGTGACGCAGACCGGTGATGCGGGCGGCTTCGGCGGCGGACAGCTCGTCGCCCATCATCATCTCGAACATCGCGTCGACGACGAGCTGGTACTGCTCGGGGTCGCGCAGCATCGCCTCGGCGGGCATGAGCTGAGCCTTGAACGAGTCGAGCCGCAACGACTGATCGATGTTCACGATGCTCTCGAACGGCAACATCGAGCCGGCGGCCGTGGCGACCATGCCACCCAGCGAGTGCCCGACGACGTGTGGGCGTGTCACCCCGGAGGATGCGATGACAGCAGCGACGTCGCCCGCCATCGAACTCAGGTCGTAGGTGTCGGCCGACTCGGATTCGCCGTGACCGCGAAGGTCGAGCGTGATCACTTCGTTCGTGGCAGCCAATCGCTCGGTGACCGGGTCGAAGGATGCGGCCGACTCGGTGATGCCGTGCACCAGGACCACCGGGTCGCCCGAGCCGACACGACTCCAGGCAATCGAGGTCCCGTCGGGCGATGCGGCGACATGCTGGTGCGTCATGGCGAGATTGTCGCACGACGACGCCTTCGCCATCGTTCTCGTGAACTCGTGAGGGCTCCGAACCCGAACGAGTTCACGAGAATGGTGGTGGCCGTACCGGGATCACGATCGAACGAACTTCCCGACCCGGCGATCAGGGACCTATGCTGTGTCTTCCCGCCTCGAGCCAGCGTTGTCTCGGGCACCCGTGCGAGCAGGTCATCGTCGACCGCTCCCACCGGTCATCGACGACCGGGACACCACGGGACCGTGCAAGTTCGAGACACACGGATGTGATGATGCAGCAGCCCCCCGGCCCAATCGGCCTGTACGACCCACGGAACGAACACGACTCGTGTGGTGTGTCGTTCGTCGCCAACCTCAAAGGCGTGCGTTCCAACGAGCTCGTGCTCACCGGGCTCAAGGCGTTGACGAACATGGAGCACCGCGGAGCAACCGGAGCCGAGCCGGACACCGGCGATGGTGCCGGCATCCTGATCCAGGTGCCGGACGAGTTCCTTCGAGCCGTGGTCGACTTCGATCTGCCTGCGCCAGGGGCCTATGCGGCCGGTGTTGCCTTTCTGCCCGCTGATCCGGGCGCTTGCGAGAAGGCAATGGCCGCCACCGAAGCAACCGTCGAGGACGTCGGTCTCACCGTGCTGGGCTGGCGCGATCTCCCGGTCAATCCCGACTGCCTGGGCCAGACCGCACGCGCGGCAATGCCAACGTTCAAGCAGCTCTTCGTGTCCGATCCGAACGGCGCGACGGGGATCGATCTCGACCGCAAGGCGTTCGTCGCCCGCAAGCGCAGTCGTCGCGAGCTCGAAGGCGAGCTCGACACGTATTTCGCCTCGCTGTCATCTCGCACGATCGTCTACAAGGGAATGCTCACCACGCCGCAGCTGAGCGAGTTCTTCCCCGACCTCCTCGACGAACGCGTCGAATCGGCGCTGCTGCTCGTCCACTCACGGTTCTCGACGAACACTTTTCCGTCGTGGGCACTGGCGCACCCGTATCGCTTCGTCGCGCACAACGGCGAGATCAACACCGTGCAGGGCAACCAGAACTGGATGCGCGCCCGCGAAGCCATGCTGCAGAGCGAACTCCTGCCTGGCATCGACCAGTCGTTTCCGATCTGCACGCCGGGCTCGTCCGACACGGCCCGCTTCGACGAAGTGCTCGAACTGCTGCACCTCGGCGGTTATCCGATCCATCACGCCATGTTGATGATGATCCCCGAGGCGTGGGAGAACCACGAGACGATGTCGCGGGAGCAGCGCGACTTCTACCGATTCCACGCGGCGATGATGGAGCCGTGGGACGGTCCGGCCAGCGTTGCGTTCACCGACGGCGAGATGATCGGCGCCGTTCTCGACCGCAACGGACTCCGGCCCAGTCGATACTGGGTGACCGACGACGACCTGGTGGTGATGGCTTCCGAGGTCGGGGTGATCGATGTCGACCCAGCCAAGGTGGTCGCCAAGGGGCGGTTGCAGCCGGGCAAGATGTTCTTGATCGACACCCGTCAGGGTCGCATCGTTGCCGACGACGAGATCAAGTCGGAGCTCGCGTCCCTCCATCCGTATGGCGAATGGCTTGCCGACGGGATGGTGGCACTGCCCGATCTGCCCGAACGCGAACACGTCGTGTTCAGCCACGACAGCGTCCTGCGGCGCCAGCAGATGTTCGGCTACACCCATGAGGAGCTGAAGATCCTGATCAGTCCGATGGCGGCAAGCGGGGGAGAAGCGCTCGGCTCGATGGGCACCGATACGCCGTTGGCGGTGCTGTCCGAACGTCCCCGTCTGCTGTTCGACTACTTCAAGCAGCTCTTTGCCCAGGTGACCAACCCGCCGCTCGACGCGATTCGCGAAGAGGTCGTCACTGCGGTGTCGTCATCGGTCGGGCCCGAGGCCAATCTGCTCGAACCCGGCCCCGAGAGCTGCCGTCAGCTCTCGCTGCCGTTCCCGATCATCGACAACGACGAGCTGGCGAAGATCATCCACATCAATGACGACGGCACGTGCCCAGGCCTGCAAGCCAGAGTGCTGTCCGGTCTGTTCCGCGTGGCCGACGGGGGACCAGGCCTGCGCACCGCGCTCGATCGCGTGTGCCAGCAAGCCTCCGAAGCGATCGACGATGGTGCCCGCATCATCGTGCTGTCCGATCGCAACGCCGACACCGTCGACGCACCCATCCCGTCGCTACTGCTCACCGCAGCGGTGCACCATCATCTCGTGCGTACCAAGCAGCGCACGATGGCCGGACTGATCGTCGAGGCCGGCGACGCCCGCGAGGTGCATCACATGGCGCTCCTGATCGGCTACGGCGCCGGTGCGATCAACCCATATCTCGCATTCGAGTCGATCGAGGACCTCATCGCCGAGGACATGCACGGCCTCGGCGCCATGGACCCCATCAAGGCGGTCAAGAACTACATCAAGGCCTGCGGCAAGGGCGTGTTGAAGATCATGTCGAAGATGGGCGTCTCGACGGTGGCGTCGTACACCGGCGCTCAGATCTTCGAAGCGATCGGTCTCGGCAAGCCGGTTGTCGACGCCTACTTCACCGGCACGATCTCGCAGCTCGGTGGCATCGGCCTCGACGAGATCGCCGCTGAGGTGGCAGCCCGGCACGCCATGGCGAACCCGACACGCCCGGAGGAGCGCGCACACCGCAAGCTCGAACTCGGCGGCGAGTACCAGTGGCGTCGAGAAGGCGAACAGCACCTGTTCAATCCGGAGACGGTGTTCAAGCTGCAGCACGCCGCACGGGCCAAGCGCTACGACATCTTCAAGGAGTACACCTCGAAGGTCGACGATCAGTCCGAGAAGCTGATGACGCTCCGTGGGCTGTTCGAGTTCGCGTCCGACCGTCCTTCTGTTCCGGTCGACGAGGTCGAGTCGGTCGAGGAGATCGTCAAGCGATTCTCGACGGGGGCGATGAGCTACGGCTCGATCTCCGCTGAAGCCCACGAGACGCTGGCGATTGCGATGAACCACATCGGCGCCAAGTCGAACACCGGCGAGGGCGGCGAAGACGTCGATCGGTTGTACGACCCCGAGCGCCGCTCGTCGATCAAGCAGGTTGCGTCCGGGCGCTTCGGTGTGACGTCGGAGTACCTCACGAACTCCGACGACATCCAGATCAAGATGGCGCAGGGGGCGAAACCCGGCGAAGGCGGTCAGCTGCCGGGCCACAAGGTGTACCCGTGGATTGCGGCGACGCGGCACTCCACACCGGGCGTCGGCTTGATCAGCCCACCGCCGCATCACGACATCTACTCGATCGAGGATCTCAAGCAACTGATCCATGACCTGAAGAACGCCAACCCATCGGCGCGGGTGCACGTGAAGTTGGTCGCGGAGACCGGTGTCGGCACCGTCGCCGCCGGCGTGTCGAAAGCGAAGGCCGACGTCGTGCTGATCTCCGGCCACGATGGCGGCACTGGAGCCAGCCCACTCACGTCGCTCAAGCACGCAGGGGGGCCGTGGGAACTGGGCCTGGCCGAGACCCAGCAGACGCTGCTGCTCAACGGTTTACGCGACCGCATCGTCGTGCAGGCCGACGGCCAGATGAAGACCGGCCGCGACGTCGTCATCGCAGCGCTGCTCGGCGCCGAGGAGTACGGCTTCGCGACCGCACCGCTCGTCGTGTCGGGTTGCATCATGATGCGGGTCTGTCACCTCGACACGTGCCCGGTGGGCATCGCCACCCAGAATCCGGAGCTGCGCGCCCGATTCTCTGGGAAGCCCGAGTTCGTGGAGACGTTCTTCGAGTACATCGCCGAGGAGGTACGTGAGCTGATGGCCGAGCTCGGCTTCCGGACGATGGAGGACATGATCGGACACGTCGAAGCACTCGATGCTCGCCGCGCCATCGACCACTGGAAGGTGTCGGGGCTCGACATCAGCCCGATCCTCGCGGTGCCGCAGAACCCGTACGGCCAAACGATGATCCAGAGCGTTGGCCAGGACCACGGGCTCGACGAGGCACTTGACCAGCAGCTGATTCAGTTGGCGCAGCCTGCGATCGACGATGGCCACCACGTGTCGATCGACCTCCCGGTTCGCAACGTGAACCGCACCGTCGGCACACTGCTCGGCCACGAAGTCACCAAGAAGTGGAAGGGCGCCGGCCTCCCCGACGGCACGATCGACATCACCCTCACCGGATCAGCAGGCCAGAGCCTCGGCGCATTCGTTCCCGCCGGGATCCAGATTCGTCTGGTCGGCGACGCCAACGACTACGTCGGCAAGGGCTTGTCCGGTGGCCGGGTCATCGTGCACCCCCACCCGTTCTCGACGTTCGTCGCCGAGCAGCAGATCGTCGCCGGCAATGTGATCGGCTACGGCGCAACGGGCGGCGAAATCTTCCTTCGGGGCATCGTCGGCGAGCGCTTCTGCGTCCGCAACTCCGGAGCCACAGCCGTCAGCGAGGGCGTCGGCGACCATGGCTGCGAGTACATGACCGGTGGTCGTGTACTCGTGCTCGGACCAACGGGCCGCAACTTCGGCGCCGGGATGTCCGGGGGCGTCGCCTACGTGTACGACCCCGACGAGGTGTTCGCCGACAAGGTGAACTACGAGATGGTTGCGCTCGAGGACCTCGACGACATCGATCGCGAGTTCCTGGTGGCCACCGTCACCCGTCACCGCGACTTCACGGGCTCGGCGGTCGCCGAACGGATCCTGCTGGAGTGGGGCACCGCCCAGTCCGCCTTCCGCAAGGTCATGCCCCGCGACTACAAGCGGGTCCTCACCGTCATCGCCGACTCCGAGGCCGCCGGCCTCGACGAGGCCCAGACCGTCGACAAGATCATGGAGGCAGCTCGTGGGTGAGCCGACCGGATTTCTCAAGTGGGATCGGGAGACGCCGACGCGGCGCCCCGTTCCGGTGCGTCTGCGCGACTGGAACGAAGTGTACGAAGTCTTCGACGAGCACGCCCTCCAGCACCAGGCGGGCCGTTGCATGGACTGTGGGATCCCGTTCTGCAACAACGGCTGCCCGCTCGGCAACCTCGTCCCCGACTGGAACGACCTCGTCTACCGCAACCACTGGCAGGACGCCATCGAGCGATTGCATGCCACGAACAACTTTCCCGAGTTCACAGGGCGGCTGTGTCCGGCACCGTGCGAGTCGGCCTGTGTGCTCGGGATCAACCAGAATCCTGTCGCCATCAAGCAGGTCGAGGTCGAGATCATCGATCGCGCGTGGGACGAGGGATGGGTCACGCCGCACGTTTCCGGGGTGCGCACGGGCAAGCGTGTCGCCATCATCGGATCGGGCCCCGCCGGCCTGGCTGTCGCACAGCAGCTCACTCGAGCCGGCCACGATGTCGTGGTGCTCGAGCGCGCCGACCGGATCGGCGGCCTGCTCCGCTACGGCATCCCCGAGTTCAAGATGGAGAAGCGCCACATCGACCGACGCATCGCGCAGATGGAAGCGGAGGGAACCGAGTTTCGCACCAACGCGGTCGTCGGCGAGAACGTCGACATCGAAGTGCTCCGCGCTTCGCACGACGCTGTCGTGTTGGCATGCGGCGCTACGGCGTGGCGCGATCTGCCCATCCCCGGTCGCGAGCTCGCGGGAATCCATCAGGCGATGGAATACCTGCCGTTTGCGAACAGGGTGCAACTCGGCGACATCGAGCAGTCGCCAATCGACGTCCAGGGCAAACACGTCGTGATCATCGGCGGCGGCGACACCGGCGCCGACTGCTTGGGCACGGCGCATCGTCAGGGTGCAGCGTCGGTGACGCAGCTCGAGATCCTGCCGAAGCCCCCCGAGCATCGCGGAGCCAACAACCCCTGGCCCCAGTTCGCGATGACGTACAAGGTCACCTCCGCCCACGAGGAGGGTGGCGAGCGCCTGTTCAGCGTCAACACCGAACAGTTCCTCGATGACGGAGACGGCCGGGTGCGGGCGCTGCGGCTCCACGAGGTCGAACTCATCGACGGCGCGTTCGTGAAGGTGGACGACTCGGATCACGAGATCCCTGCGGACTTCGTCTTTCTCGCTCTCGGTTTCGTCGGACCCGAAAAGGGGTCGTGGCTCGAGTCGCTGGAGGTCGAGTACGACGCACGCGGCAGCGTCGCACGTGACGGCCGGTACATGACCAACCAGCACGGGCTGTTCGTCGCTGGCGACATGGGTCGCGGACAGAGCCTCATCGTGTGGGCGATCGCGGAGGGGCGCGCGTGCGCCGCTGGTGTCGATGCGTACCTGATGGGCGAAACCCGCTTGCCATCGCCGGTGAAGCCCACCGACCGCCCCCTCGTCTGAGCGGCCTCACCGGTGCTGACGACACCGGGCAGTTCTGAGGGCGTACGCTGTCGGGCATGCAATCGTCACGTTCTTCGACCACAGCGCGCCGCCTCGGCGCGCTGGTCGGTCCAGCGCTGATCGGTGCCGTCGTGTTGTCGTCGTGTGGCGGTGGCGAGACCGGCGCGACCCAGTCGACCATCGACCTCAGTGCCGCGTCCACTGCGTTCGTCGTGCGCCCGCCCGCAACGACCGAACCGCCGGCCGATTCCCTGGCCGGCGACCCCGACGGAGTCATCGAGGGGACCCAGGAGTACACCGTGCAGTCCGGCGACGCACCGTACGTCCTGGTCACCCGGTTCGGTGTCACGCTCGAGGATCTCCTCGGTGTGAACGAGTGGACCAGCCCGAGTCAGTTCCCGTTCCCGGGAACCGTCATCCTCATCCCGCCCGGTGGCAAGTCGGTCGTCGCTGCCACGACAGGCACACCGAGCACTGACAGCGCAACCGGGACGGACACCGAAGCCACCCCGACCGAGACGATTCCGGATGCCGGCGACAATTGCTCGCAAGGCACCTACACGCTCGTCGACGGTGACTATCCCGGCAAGGTCGCATCGAAGTTCGACGTCACGGTCGACGCACTGAATGCCGCCAACGCCAACACCTCGGGCTACAGCGCCTTCTACGTCGGCCTCGAGATCTCGATTCCCGCCAAGTCCGACTGCTGAGGTCCACGATGTGCCTGGCACATCGTGCTCATCGTCACTGGAAGACGAAGTTGGTCTCCTTGACCACGTCCATGGTGGCGCTGCTCGCAATCGAGTAGCGGTGGCCGGGGAACAGGATCGTGCTGTCGGGCACCTCGGCCAGTCGGCGCAGACTCTCGAACATCTTCACTGGATCGGAACCGGGGAGATCGGTGCGTCCGCAACCTTCCAGGAAGAGGGTGTCGCCCGCGATCAGTCGGTCGTCGACGAAGAAGCACTGACTTCCGGGCGTGTGGCCCGGGGTGTGCACGAGCGAGATCTCGATGTCGCCCACGCTGAGCACGTCGCCCGAGCTGTGACCGACGAGGTGATCGGCGGTGACGCCGGTCGATTTCGCCACCCATTCGATCTCGTCGTGCTGGACATGAATCGGACAGTCGACGTGGTCGAGGAGTTCGGCAATGCCCTCGATCGAATGACCCATCATCGATCCGCCGACATGATCCGCGTGGTAATGCGTGGCGAGGGCGCCGGTGATGGTCATGCCGTCCGCTCCGACGAGATCGACCAACTCCTGCACGGCGTAGGCCGGATCGACGAGCACGCACTCACCCGTTCGCAGGTCACCCACCGCGTAGACGAAATTGACCATCTGCGAGGCGAGCGGATCGCCCACAGCGAAGTCTCGCCCTGACAGCAGCTGGCGGAAGTAGAGCGGAGACGTGGACACGTGCCTACGCTAACGCCGTGTCGTCGCAGCCCGAGATACGAGCGCTCATCCGCCTCACCGAAGGCCAGGAGATCCCGTTCGGCGGCGATCGCGTCGCCGTGGTGCCCGCTGATCTGGCCGAGCGGTTCGTTCCCGGCGATCGCTTGATCGTCGTGCAGTCGACCGGTGCTTTGCTGTTGATTCCTGCAGCGGTGGGGACGCTGGTCGCCGACGCGGTCGCGGATGCACGCTGGTCGTTCGCTGAACTCGCCGGCGTCACTGACGACCAGATCACGGACTTCTTCGACCGGTTCGCTGCGTTGCTCGACGACGACGAGCGGTTCGCGCCGATCGCCGATGCGAACGCCGCGGACGTCAGCTCCGCTGCGGCGCGTGGACGCTCGACGACGCGGCTCGTCCTCGACGACCGGATGCGCTCCGACATGGTCAGCGGTCTGCTCGGGTGGCGCGACTCACCGGGCCGACGCGACGGGGTCGTCGATCGCATCGACCACGAGGCCTGGTCGGTCGAGGCGTGCCGGGCGCCGCTCGGGGTCGTCGGATTCGTCTTCGAGGGTCGCCCCAACGTCTTTGCCGACGCCTGTGGAGTCGTGCGAACCGGCAATGCAGTGGTGTTTCGCATCGGATCCGACGCGCTCGCCACTGCCCGGGCCATCGTCGAGCACGCATTGGTCCCGGCGATCCGCGGTGCCGGGTTGCCGGAGGGCACCGTACGACTGGTCGACTCGCCCACACATGCCGCCGGCCACGCGCTGTTCGCCGACCAACGGCTTGCGCTCGCCGTGGCTCGCGGTTCGGGTTCCGCCGTCGCCGAACTCGGAGCGGTCGCCTCGCAGTCCGGTACATCGGTGAGCCTCCATGGAACGGGTGGCGCCTGGATGGTCGCCGGGCATGCTGCGGCACCAGCCACACTTGCTCAGGCCGTGCGTCACTCGCTCGACCGCAAGGTGTGCAACACGCTCAATGTCATCGTTGTGTTGCGCGATCGAGCGGACGAACTGGTTCCTGTCGTGCTCGATTCGCTGGACCGGGCAGCGTCCGATCGGGGAGTACATGGTCGGCTGCACGTCATCGTCGGGAGCGAGGCCTACGTTCCCGCCGAGCGTTTCGATCGAGTTGTCCCCATCGTGCGAGCCACCGGCATCGCTGACGAGCCCGCAGCGTCCAGGCTGGCCGAGGGCGGCCTCGCAACTGAGTGGGAATGGGAACGGTCGCCAGAGGTCACGCTCGTCGTCGCGGACTCGCTCGATGATGCTGTCGAGACGTGCAATCGTTACAGCCCGCGATTCGTCGCGTCGATCGTCACCGACGACCCCGCCGAGTTCGATCGGTTCTATGCCGCAGTCGATGCGCCGTTCGTGGGCAACGGGTTCACCCGCTGGGTCGATGGGCAGTACGCGTTGGAGGCGCCGGAGCTCGGGCTGTCCAACTGGCAGTTCGGACGGATGCTCGGCCGTGGCGCGATCCTGTCAGGTGACAGCGTCCACACGATCCGACACCGCGTGTCGGTCACAGATCATTCCGTGCATCGGTGACCGGCTGTGCTCACTTCCAGACGCCGGTGATGTCGACGAGGAAGTGGGTGCTCGCCATGCTGACGACACAGATCGTGCCGGCGGAGCTGAGGCGGACGTTGGCGCCGTTCGCAATCGGGGCCGGGCTCGAGAAGTTCACGCTGGACACATCAGATGCCGAACCGCAGGGGATGGCGCGAAGCCATCCCGGGCTGGATGCGCCGAGCGCGACCAGGTTGATGGTGGCCCCGGTGATGCCGGTGGGAACGCCACGAACTCCCGCGACCTTGATCTCGAGGACCGAGCCGGCGGACGCCCGCTGACCGCGGGTCCAGGGATTGAGCGTCGCACCGAACGAGCGGGTGTCAGCGAGCCGGATCGGGTCGATCGGGATGAAATCGAGGCCGGAGGAGGGTCCGAACCACCCCGTGACGTCGATCACCACGTCGGTCGCCATCATCGACGTGAGACAGATCGTGCCGTCGGCAGCGAGCGGCACGATGACCGAGCTGGCGATCACACGGGCAGATCGAGCACTCACCGACGACGTCGTGGGCTCCGGCTGATCGCAGGGGAACGCACGGATCCAACCGTCTGACACCGGTTGCACGCCGGTCAGGTTGATCGCCACCGCCCGGGCCCGGTTGGGAACGGGAGTCTGATCGCCGGTCATGGGCACGACCATTCGAGCGCCTGCGTTCAACCTTCTGGAGCCGCGCGTGTCGAGCACCCGCTCTGGTTTGACCGGGTTGAAGGTCTGGGTGCCGCTCGGGGCCACGTAGCCGTTGATGTCGATGACGATGTGCGCGGCAGCGATCGAGAAGAGGCAGATGTCGCCGCGATCGAGCGCAACGATTGCCTGGTTGGACACGTTCCGTCCGCGCTCGTAGTTCAGCGTCGACACCGCAGGGACACCGCCGAGACAGTTGTACGCAGTCAGGAAGCCCGCCCCGCCGGGCTTGGTGATCGTGAAGTTCGCACTGATCGCAGTGGCGTCGGCGGGAACGCCCGGTGTGCCAGCGATCTTCACGCGCACCTGGCGGCCCGCCGGGAGCGCACCGACACCCTTGTTCAGCCGTGAATCAGCGAATCGGAAGGGTGTCACCGGCTGGAACGGTGCTGCCGGCGCGAGCTTCTTCGACGTGCCGGGAGTTGGCTCGCTGACGCCGAGCGTGGCCGAGGGATCGACGTTGAAACTCCAGTTCGCGGCGCCGCCGTTGGATGCCACGGCCACTGAGTACGTGCCGGTGGTCAGTGGCGAGGCGGGCACAACGACAACAGCGTTGTCGCCGCCGAGGATCGAACTCGCGACGCCGCTGGTGTTCGACTTGTGGAGCACACAGGTCGGAATCGGTCCTCCGGGCCCGACCAGGGTTGCCGTCGCCGACGTGACGTTGGACGGCATCATCGCGATCAGGGGCAATCCGACGCTTCGGCCGCCCCAGCCACAGAAACTTCGCGGATCAGGAGACTCTGCGACGAAGCGGGTGAGGCTGGTGGTTGCGCCGTTGCCGGGGAACACGATGGGGCTCGCCGGCTTCGGTGCCCCCCAGTTGTTGCCGCGAACGACGTCGAGCGTCGCTCCGGACTTCCACTGGGTGTAGCTCGGGTTGGGCGGGCTGGCACACATCCCGTAGGCCGCCTGCTGCAACGACGGCCGCAGGAGCCCGATCGCATGGAACGGGCCGGACATCCACAGATCGATGTGGTTGCGTGCCGTCGCCGAGGAATTGCTCGACACCGCCACGTTGCCGCTGTTGCCTGCCTGGTCTCCTGCTGTGGTGTAGCCCGGAGAGCCGGGCGTCTCGTCGTGGGCGATGCCGTTGAGCAGCATCCAACACGAGTGGTTTCGTGCACCGGTCGACCAGGCGGAGTTGTTGGCGACTGGAGCGAGGCCCGACTGTGCCCGATAGACGTTGACGATGCCGAGCCAGTCGTCGGCTGCGGGCCCGGCGGCGTTCGCGCTGCTCGTCGGGCCGGCCACGGCCAGCGTCGTGCACACTACGGCGAGGCCGAGTGTTGCGCCGATCCAACGACGTGCAGATCGTCGTTGCGGTCGGAGGGCGGTGGAGAAGGTGAGCGTCATGCGGAAGGGTCCCTGTCTCTGCGTCGACACGGCCGCCGACATGGGTTCTCAGCTGCATCGGACGATCCGAGTACCTTCTTGAGCGGTCTTGTCGAAGAGATGAGCGGCACTTGAGACCTTCTTGACCAGAACCGACCGACGATGAGCCCTGCCCTTCCCCCACCGATTCCGGGAACCGCAGCGCGCGTCGTCGACGTCGACTCCACTCGTCGGCCTCCGACGATGCCGCTGGTGGCCGCGATCGGGGCGATCGGCGTGCTCAGTGCGTCACTGTTGGCGTCGAAGTTCGTGCTCGACGCCGTCGTCGAACTCGGCTGGCCGGTCGCCGTCTACGTGGTGATCCTGGCGACGATCGGATATGGCCCGTCCGTTTGGTGGTGCCGATACGCGAGTCGACGCTGGGCGACCGGGCGTCTCAGCACCGACATCGGGCTCGCCCCACGATTCGCCGACCTCGGCTGGGGCCCCGTGATCTGGCTCTGCGCTATCGCTGCGCAGGCCGCCGCCGCGGCGGTCGTCGTGGCGCTCGGGCTTCCGCTGGTGGGCAACACCGACGGACTCGAGCGGATCAGTGCCGACCGGACCTATGTCGTGTCACTGGTGATCACCGCGGTGATTGCGGCACCGATCGTCGAGGAGATGGTGTTCCGCGGGGTGGTGATGCGTGGGCTGCGCAGCCGGATGTCGATCGTGCTGGTGGTCATCGTGCAGGGTCTGCTCTTCGGCGTGGCACACGTCGATCCGATTCGCGGCGTCGGCAACCTGGGGCTGATCGTGGTGCTTGCTGGTGTCGGCATCACCTTCGGCATCGCAGTAGCGCTCCTCGGACGGATCGGCCCGTCGATCGTCGCTCATGCGCTGTTCAACGGAGCCGTGTTGCTGATCGTGCTGAGCGGAGTCGCTGACCGGCTCCGGTGACGGTTGCCGGAGTCAGCTCGCGAAGAGATCAGCGTTGTCGATCAGGCGGACGTCGCCGAATCGGACGGCGATGGCGATTCGAACTCGCCCCGGTCGGTGCTGGTCGACGGCGAACGCCTCGATCGGGTGCAGCGTCAGTGCGTCGACAACGGCCACGTAGTCGAGTTCGGCGAGCGGCTGCGCGTCGATGACCCGTGCGGCCGCATCGATCACCTGGATCACGCTGGAGTCGCCCGCCGAGGCGGCGTCGCGTCCGGCAGCGAGCGCCTGCGACACGCAGACGGCTGCCGCGCGTTGCGACTTGCTCAGGAGGCGGTTCCGGCTGGACAATGCGAGCCCGTCGGGCTCGCGAAGGGTCGGGTGCCCCACGACGTCGATGCCCAGGTCGAGATCGACGGTCAGCCGTCGGACGATCGCCAACTGCTGGAAGTCCTTCTCACCGAACACCGCGATGTGCGGGCGGACCGCGGAGAATAGCTTCGTGACCACCGTCGAGACGCCGTCGAAATGCCCGGGTCTCGACGCACCTTCCATGGTGTCGGTCAGTCCCGTCACGTGGACCGTCGTCGAGAATCCGACGCCGTACATCGAGGCGGCCGTCGGTGCGTAGACCACCTCGACACCGGCACCGTCGCAGGCCCGCAAGTCGTCGGCGAGGGGCCGTGGGTAGTGGTCGAAATCGGCCTGCTCACCGAATTGGAGCGGGTTGACGAAGATCGATACCACGACGTGGTCGGCAAGCTTCGACCCGGCGTCGATCAATTCGAGGTGTCCGCGATGCAGCGCACCCATCGTGGGTACGAGCGCAATGGTGCTTCCCGATGTCCGAATCGAGTCGGCCCAGGCGCGCATGTCGGCCGATTTGTCGATCACAGTCGCCACGGCGCAACGCTACTGGTCCGAGGCAGGCCGTCCCCGTGGGCGCCGGACAGCCGAGGGACAGAGGTCGAGGTACGCCGGAGCGTCGCCGATGGTGGTGGCAGCGAGCACAGCGTGCGCACAGGCGGCGGCGAACGTGTCGGCTCCCGCACCAAGGATGAGGTTCAGTGCGCTCTGTCGCGAGGGAGTCGAGCGCATGGCAGCGGGGGAAGCGCCGATGTCGTGCTCGCCCGTTGCGAGACCGAAGACCGTGTCGCCGTCGAACATCGAGTGTGCCGGCCGGACCGCGCGAGCCAGACCGTCATGGGCGACGTCGGCCATCTTCGAGACCTCGGTCTTCGAGAGCGAGGCCGACGTCGCGACGACGCCGATCGTGGTGTTGAGGTTGGGCGCCTGTCCGGTGAGCCGACGGATCAGCCGGTTGCGGTCGCGTGCGTTCGGGGCTCGGAGTCCGAATCGGTTGGGACTCCACGGCAGGGCCGTGTCCGGGTCGATGGCGCTGCCGTTGGCGTTGACGACCGCCATGGCGCCCACCTGGACCTTCAAGGGTGTCGCTCCAGGAAGGTCGACGCTGGTACTCGCCGTGCCGATGCCGCCCTGGAGCCCACCTGCTGTGGCTCCGGCTCCGGCCCCGACGGACCCCCAAGCGCGCTGCAGCGATCGCGCGGACGCGATCGCTCGTCGACCGAAGTCGGGGGACGGCCGGTGGTCGAACCGACCGGAGCGGGCGAGGTCGAAGATCACCGCGGCGGGGACAACAGGGACGACACCCAACCGGTTCTCAGCTGGCCCGACCGGGAATCCGAGCGACCGTTCCTCCAACCACGCCACGACACCGTCGGCCGCGGCCAGGCCATATGCGCTCCCACCGGTCAGGCAGATCGCGTGGATCGTCTGGACGAGGTTCTCCGGTCGCAGTGCATCGGTCTCCCGGGTGCCGGGCCCGCCGCCGCGTACCGACACGCCCGGCGTAGCGCCATCTGGCACGTAGACGACGGTGGTGCCGGTCTGCCAGCCGCGCGCCGTGCGCTGGTGATGGCCGACGCGGAGCCCCATCACGTCGGTGATCGAACCGACCGGCAGCGAAGCATCGTGTTCGAGCAGGTGGTCCGGTGTGGTCATCGAACCACTGTACGAACCTGGCGATGAGCGAGGCGACCGGATACGGACGGTTCGCTCATCGAACGTTGTATGTGCCAGTGAGCGATGAGCGAGGCGACCGAATACGGACGGTTCGCTCATCGCAGTGAGAGATGTCGGTACTAGCGTCGGGCGCCGTGCTGGAACGACCGCCTTCCGACGACAGCTTGGTCGAGCGCGTGCGGATCGGGATCAAGCGGGCGGCGGGAGCGGGCGTGATCCGCGCCTGGGAGGCAGCGATCGAACTGGGAGCCATCGGACCGGACACCCGGCGCGGCAAACGCTTCGGACACATCGGTGCCGGCAGCGTGATCTGCTTCCCGGCGAACGCGATCTTCAACGAGCAGTACATCCACATCGGCGACGGCACGATGTTCGGCCCTCAGATCACGCTGTCGGCGGGGATGGTGCCGGGCCAACAGATGGTGAGCGACCGGGTGATCTCGGTCGGCGACCGGTGCCTGATCGGCAAAGGCAGCGGGATCGTCGGGCACCTGCAGATCGTGATCGGCGACGACGTGTGGACTGGCCACCACGTCTACATCACCGATCAGAACCATGGATACAGCGATCCGAACCTTCCGATCTCGAAACAGGTGATGCCCGAGCGGCCCGTGTCGATCGGCGACGGATCCTGGCTCGGCCACGGCACGGTCGTGCTGCCCGGCGCAAGGATCGGACGTCACGTCGTGGTCGGCGCGAACAGTGTCGTCACCGGTGATCTCCCCGACTACTGCGTCGCGGCAGGGGTGCCCGCCCGGGTGATCAGGACGATCGACCCGCAGTAGCCGGGCAATCGGCGGTGCCGAGGCTCAGACCACCGAGCCACGCGGTGGCGCACAGGTCGGCATCTCGTTGTCGAGGGTGAACTTCTCGATCCGTTCGGTGATCGGGACACCGCTCACGGCGGTTTCGGTGAAGGCCACGTTCTCGCCGGCTCGGAGGCGCTCGGCGTATCGGTACCTGTCCTCGAGCAGGACTCGGTAGTCCGCCTCCCACTCCGGCACGATCGACTGGCCCTTGTCGTCCGACGGAGCGACCGCGACGATGTCGTCGAGCATCACGCCGAGTAGGTCGGTCGACTCGTCGACGAGGTCGGCGCGTACGGCCAGTTCGGGCGACGCTTGGGCGTCGAGCGCTCGCAGCTGCGCATCGGTCCGCACACAGATGGCCTCGGCCCGCTCGGCCCACTCTCGATCGTCGATCTTGTTGATCGATTCCTTGGAGGCGAAGAGGAGCGCCCACACCCAGAACACGATCAGCACGACCACCGCGCCCCACAGCAGCACCCGCCGGACCGGCGAGCGACGCCACCGGCCGGGTTGGCCACCGGGAACATAACTCGGCGCGGCGGCTGCATCAGTGCTCACAACGTCTCACGATATGACGGCGCCAGGCTGGTAGAAACGTCTCGTGCCCTCCGCTGAGCCGATCACCGATGACGCCGTCGCGCCCGACGACGACCTCGGCGCAATCGAGCGGGCACGCCGCAACGCACGCTTCATCGCCGAGCTCGTGATGGTCCATCCGAAGCTCTTCATCGTCGCGATGGTGGGCGCCGCGGTGTTTGCACTGTTGACGGTTGCGTCGAGCGTCGCGATCGGACGCGTGATCGACGACGTGATCCTGCCCAGTTTCGAATCGGGCGGGGTGTCGACGGCCACGGTGGTGGCCGGGCTCGCCGTGGTGATCGGCATCGGCGTGCTGCGGGCTGTCGCCATCGTGGTACGGCGCAGCTTCGCCTCGATCACGATGTGGCGGGTCGCTCAGACTTTCACCAATCGGGTGGTCGAGCGCTACGTGGCACAGCCGGTCAGTTGGCACAACCGACGTGCGGACGGTGATCTCGTGCAACGCGCTGGGGTCGACTCCGAGGCGACCGTCAGCGTGCTCGCTCCGATTCCGTTTGCATCAGGAACCCTGATCATGCTGGTCGCGTCGACCATCTGGATGCTGACGATCGATGTGCCAGTGGGGTTGGTGGCGATCGTGGTGTTCCCACTGCTGTTGATCACCAATGTCGTCTACGAAAAGTCCGTGTCGACACACTTCACGCGCGCCCAGGACCAGCTCGGCGAGTTCTCCGCCGGTGTCCACGAGAGCTTCGAGGGTGTCCAGCTCGTCAAGTCCTACGGAGCCGAAGAGCGCGAGACCGAACGTCTGGCGGGGTTCGCCGACCGCGTTCGCGCCTCGCGCGTGCACGCGATCAAACTCCGGAGCTGGTTCGAAGCGCTCCTGGACGTGATTCCGTCGTTGACCAACATCTTGTTGGTGGTGATCGGTGCGCTGCGGGTGCGCTCGGGCGATGTGACCGTCGGTGAGTTCTCCAGTGTGATCTTCCTGTTCACCTTGCTCGTGTTCCCGTTGCGGCTCATCGGGTACACGCTGTCGGAACTCCCGCGATCGATGGCCGCGTGGAAGCGGATCCGTGTGGTGCTCGATGAGCCGATCGAGCCCGACCCGGTGGCTCGCATCGGCAGTGCAGCCGACGGATTCGGCGCCGAGTTCGCCGGCGTGACGTTCGCTCACGAGGGCCACGGCCCGCCGACGGTGAAGGCGGTCGACTTGGCAGTCCGGCAGGGGAGTGTCACGGCGCTGGTGGGCCCGACCGGTTCCGGCAAGTCGACCATTGCACAGCTTGCCGCCGGACTGATCGGCCCCGGGGTCGGTGAGGTGCGCCTGGCACCCGGAGCCCGGTCGATCGTCTTCCAGGAGGCGTTCCTGTCGAGCGGGACCGTCCGCGACAATGTCGAGCTCGGTGCGAGCTACCCCGACGAGGAGATCTGGGATGCGCTCGATCAGGCCGCGGCGACCGAGTTCGTGAGGCGGCTGCCGCAACAACTCGACACCGTGGTCGGGGAACGAGGGATCAGCCTGAGTGGCGGTCAGCGTCAGCGTCTGGCGCTCGCGAGGGCGCTCGTGCGCCAACCGAGTCTGCTGGTGCTCGATGACACGACCTCGGCGCTCGACCCGGCCACCGAGGCGCTCATTCTCGAGCGTCTACGAAGCCGATTGAGCGGTTCGACCATCCTGATGGTGGCGTCGCGCCCATCGACGATCGCCCTCGCCGGTGACGTCGTCTTCGTGGCTGGCGGGCGCATCGCCGCACACGGCACACACGATGAGTTGCTGGAGTCGACGAGCGCGTACCGCGAGTTGGTCGAAGCGTTCGAGGCCGACCGCGATCGGGAGGTCCGACCGGGACCGCCCGTCGTCGAGACGAACGCGGGGACGGTGGGACCGTGAGCATGGACCCGACGCTTGCTGCGAAGGTCGGCACCCTGACCCCGCCGAGCCAGGATTCTGCTGTTCGGACGATCGGACGGGGTCTCGAGACGGCCCCCATTCTCCGCCAGGGGCTCGGCGTGACCTGGATGTTCGCGGCGATCGGCGCAGCGGGACGAGTCGTCGTGCCGATCCTGATCCAGCAGACGATCGACCGCGGGATCGAGGCCGGCGAGGTGCAGATGGACGTGATCGTGCAGATGGCTCTGCTCGGAGCGCTCGCCGTGATCGTCTCGGGCTTGGCGTTCCGGCAGGCCTCGCTCCGACTCGGTGAGCGAAGCGAACGAGCGTTGCACGATCTGCGGGTGCGGCTGATCGGCCACATCCACCAGTTGAGCCTGGCCGACCACAACGACGAGCGTCGAGGTGGCCTGGTTGCTCGCGTCACCAGCGACATCGAGACGCTGGCGCGCTTCTTCCAGTGGGGCGGACTCGCCTGGCTCGTCGACGGCACGCTGATGGTGATCGTTGCTGGGGTGATGCTCGCCTACGACTGGGTGCTTGCGTTGGTGGCATTCGCCGTGGCGGTGCCGCTGTTGTTCGTGCTTCGGGCGGTCCAGTCGCGCCTGCTGGTCGCGTACGACCGCGCGCGCCACAGCAACGGCCAGACGCTCGGCTCGATCGCCGAACTCGTGTCGGGTGGGCCGACGATCCGTGCCTACGGCGCAGGCGACACGATGGCGGGCAAGGTCGAGGAATCCGTCGAGAGGACCGCCGCAGCGCAGATCCGGGCAGCGTTGATCGGCGCGTTCCTCTTCCCGTCGGGAGAAGTCTTCTCCGCGTTCACGGTGTCGGCGGTCGTCGCAGTCGGGGTGTGGCGCGGCCCCGAGAGCGGCCTGACCGCCGGTGCGCTGGTTGGGTTCGTCTTCCTCACCTATCGGTTCCTCGAGCCGATCGCCGAGTTCACCGAGGTGCTCGACACGACCCAGATGGCAGTGGCGGGGCTGCGCCGCGTCCTGGCGGTGCTCGACATGCCGGTCGGGCCACCGCAACCCGACGACCCGATCCCGCTGCCTCCGGGAGAGCTCCAGATCGACATCCGCGAGGTGACGTTCGCCTATCGGAGTCGGAGCGACACCACGGCAGACGCTGCTGTTCTCAAGGACATCGATGTCACGATCCCGCCGGGTCAGCAGGTCGCCATGGTCGGCTCGACCGGTTCGGGCAAGACGACGCTGGGCCGCTTGATTGCGCGATTTGCCGACCCGACCATCGGTGAAATCGATCTGCGCGGCGTGCCGCTGCGCAGGGTTGATCGGGCAGAGTTGCGTTCACGGCTGATCGTCGTGTCGCAGGAACCGTTCCTGTTCGATGACACCGTTGCGGCGAATGTCGGCTTCGCCGACGAGCGTGCGAAACTGCGTGACGTCGAGCGTGTGGTCCGCGATCTCGGTGTGGGGGACTGGGTCGAGTCGCTGCCGAATGGTCTGGCGACGGGCGTGGGTGAACGTGGCGACCAGCTGTCGGCAGGCGAACGCCAGCTCGTGGCGCTGCTTCGCGCAGGGCTTGCGGATCCCGACATCTTGATCCTCGACGAGGCGACGTCCTCGGTCGACGCGCTGACCGAGGTGCGCATCGCTCGTGCGCTCGAACGCCTGGCGGCGTCGAGGACGACCATCGCCATCGCCCACCGCTTGTCGACCGCCGCCCGGGCCGATCGCGTGTTGGTGCTCGACCACGGTCGACTCGTTCAAGACGGTCACCACGACGAACTGCTCGCCGAGGACGGCCCCTATCGACGGCTGTACGACGCCTGGGTGTCGGCGACCACCGTCTGACTCAGTCGAGAGCGAGGCCGAACGGCAGTGGACCGGTCACTTCGATGACGATGCAGTCGACCTCGTCGAGGTCCACCTGACGTTCGGCTTCGAATGGCGAAGATGCGTTCGGCTCGACGTCGTCGAGCACGACGCGGCTCGTGCGATGGGGATTGTCCGTGCCTGCCCGGACAAAGCCGACGAGCACCGAGAAATCAGACGTGTTGTCGCTGAGATTCGCGAGTCGTCCTGACGCAATCGCCCGCGATCCGACGATCTCGCACGACGTGATCGTTGCCTCGTGAGGCGGTGGATCGACGTAGGTCTCGTAGACGTCCAGCACGACGAACGTGAGGATCGCCCCGAGTGAGGCGGCGATGAGTCCACTGGCACCGGTGACGAGGCCGATCACGGCGCGGCTGCGCCCTGAGTCCGAGCGTTCCGATCGGCGCAGTGCGACGAGACCGAACACGACGGCGAGCACGGCGGCGATTGCCCCGAACACCACGATGAAGGGAATCCAGGCGATCGCGACACCGATGATCCCGAGCACCATCGATGCGGTGGCCACCGAGTTGGTGTTCGATGCATCGTCGGCGGTCCCGGTCGATCCGCCTGACCCTCGGATCGGGTCGAGATCGACTCCGAGGGGATCGATGAAGCGTTGACCGCTGTCGGAGACGTCTGCGGTCCACGTGGCCCCGTTGTAGTAGCGAAGCTCGAATCGTCCGAGGGGGTCGGCATACCAGCCGGGTTGCACTCCGCCATCGTTCGCCACTGGTGCGCAAGCTACCGGCGCTGGTCGCCCCTACAGTCGTCGCCATGGAGATCGTGCTGATCCGTCACGGAGAACCCGAGTGGGTGCGAGAAGGTCTGGCCGTGGTCGATCCGCCCCTGACCGAACGCGGCCACCGCCAGGCTCAGCAGCTCGCTGCGTGGCTCCGCGATGAACACTTCGACGAGATCTTGGTGTCACCGCTGGTCCGAGCCCGCCAAACGGCCGCGCCACTGCTCGACGCGCTGGGGACCGACGAGGTGATCGATCCCTGGCTGGAGGAGATCCGCGACCCGATGTGGCACGGCAGCCCCGCCGAGAAGGCCGCCGAGGCATACGCGGAACTGAAGGGCCGCCCATCCGAGGAGCGCTGGCACGGACTCGAGGGCGGCGAGTCGATCCGTGACTTCGTGGGGCGCATCCGGGCCGGAGCGTCGTCGTTCCTCGCCGACCGTGGCGTGATGCGTTCCGAGACCGAACTCCCTGTGTGGCAGATCGCCGAGCCGGGCTCACGAATTGCGCTCGTTGCGCATGCGGGCACGAACTCGGTCACGATCGGCCACCTGCTCGGCTTGGAGCCGACGCCGTGGGAGTGGGACCGTTTCGTGCTGGGTCACACCTCGGTGAGCAAGGTGGAAGCCCTGCCACTCGAGGACGGCTACACGTTCTCGCTCACGAAACTCAGCGACCTCGAGCACCTCGACCGCGGCGAACGAACTCGCTGACGGAAGCGCGCCACACGTGTTCGTCGGGGTCGGGCTCGGGCGGGCAGCCGGCGGGTCGGGTCAGGCTCGCTGCAGATCAGGACGCCGCAACGATCTACCGTCGTTGCGATGGCTGACGCACCCGATCCCGACCGTCTCAAGTTCTATTCGTTCTCGGTGTTCACCCAGCTCAACGGTGCGGTGACCGCTGGGATGATCCACCTCGGTGACAAGCTCGGCCTGTACCGAGCGCTCGCTGCCGCCGACGAGCCGGTCACCACAATCGGGTTGGCCGAGCGCACGGGCCTCGACGAGCGGTGGGTGCGCGAATGGGCCTACAACCAGGCGGCCGCAAAGCTGATCGCCGTCGACGCCGACGTGGCGCCGGGTGCGGAACGCTTCTGGCTCACCGCAGAGGCGACGGCGGTGCTCGCGTCGCCCGACCATCCGGCGTTCGGCATGGGCATGTTCCATCGGTTCCCGCAGACCATGGCTGCTCTCGAAGCGATGCCCGAGAGCTTCGAGACCGGCGTCGGCCACGACTACGACAGCCACGGCCCGGAGGGTGCTGTCGGCATCGAGCGCAGCTTCGAGCCGTGGAATCGTCACCACCTGATCCCGACGGTCCTTCCGGCGCTCGATGGCATCGTCGAACGGCTCGAATCCGGAATCACGGTCGCTGACATCGGCTGTGGTGCCGGGGGAGCGGTGTTGCTGATGGCTGATGCCTTTCCGAACAGTCGCTTCGTCGGTTACGACATCTCGAAGTATGCGCTCGAACGGGCCGAGCATCGCCGCCGCGAGGAGGGTGCCGACAATGTGCGCTTCGTCGACCCGCGCGACGAGCCCTTGCCCGCTGATCACACGGTGGACTTCATCACCACGTTCGACTGCATCCACGACATGACCCACCCGCAGGAGATGATCGGAGCGATCGCCGAGGCGCTCGCGGCCGACGGGACATGGCTGCTCGTCGACATCAAGGGCCGCGACACGTTCGCGGAGAACGTCGAGAAGAACCCGATGGCATCGCTGATGTACGGCATCAGCGTGCTGTCGTGCATGTCATCGGCGTTGTCCGAGCCCGGTGGCGCCGGCCTCGGCACGCTTGGGCTGCCCGAGTCGAAGGCGCGCGAGATGGCCGCCGCCGCCGGCCTCGCTCAGTTCCGAACCCTTGGCGTCGAGCACTCGGTCAACTCGTTCTACGAGGTTCGTCACTGACTACGGTTCGGCCATGAGCGACGACACCGACCGCATCGAACTCGACGACGTGAAAGCGTTCGCGACCAACCTGAGCCCGTGGGCCCATCTTGCGACCGTGGGCGCCGATGGCAAGCCCGATGTCGTGCCGGTTCACCCGTGCTGGGATGGCGATGTCTGTTGGATCATGGGCGGTACCGACTCGGTCAAGGCTCGCAACATCGCTGCGAACCCGAACGTCGCGATGCACTGGCAGGTCGAAGCGAACGGTGACGGTGTCGAGATCTGGGGCACCGCCGAGACCTTCGACGATCTCGAGACGAAGCGCCGACTGTGGAACGGCGTGTTCGACTATGACCTCGACGCGTTCGCTCCCGGCGGTCCCGACAACTCGCCGGGCACCGCGTTCGTGGCGATCACGGTCGAGCGGGCACTCGTGTTGAAGCAGTACGGCATGGGCGGCGCTCAGCGCTGGACCGCCTGAGCGGTCGGGAGCCGACGATGGGCGACTCGGCCCGGCTGACAGCGTTGTCGCGTTCGGTCGAGGGTTCGGTGGCAATCGTGACCGGGGCGGCAAGCGGGATGGGCCGCGCCACGGCGCAGCTGTTTGCCGATGAAGGCGCTCGAGTGGTCGTCGCCGACCTCGGCGTAGACCGTGTCGCCGCAGTGGTCGACGAGATCCGTGCGGTTCATGGTGACGACCGAGCGTTGGGGGCCGAGTGCGACGTCGCGGATCAGTCGCAGCTGCGCGTGCTGGTCGACGACGCGGTCGCGTGGGGTGGACGCCTCGACATCGTGATCAACAACGCCGGCATCTCACTGGTGACGTCGGCATTCGGCGACGAAGCCGAGTTCGATGACAACTGGGCCCGCACCCTCGACGTCAACCTCACCGCCCATGCGCGTCTGATCCGGTTGGCGCTGCCGCACCTGATGGCAACCGGAGCCGGCCGAGTCGTCAACATCGCCTCCACGGAATCGATCGTGGCCACCGGTGGACTCGCGGCCTATGCCGCGTCCAAGGCCGGCGTGGCCGGCATGACCCGCAGCCTTGCCGTCGAACTCGGTCGTCACGGCGTCACCGTGAACTGCATCTGCCCTGGTCCGATCGACACCGGCATGACCGCAGCGATCCCTGACGAGGCCAAGGCGACCTACGCCCGCCGACGAGTCCCGCTGCGGCGCTACGGCCTCCCCGAAGAGGTGGCGCACATGACGCTGAACCTGTGCCTGCCGGCGTCGAGCTTCGTCAACGGCGCCACGATCCCCGTCGACGGCGGCATGACGATCCGCCACACGTAAGACTTGGCGAGGCCTCACGGCACGTCTCCCCGTGACGATCGAGGTCGGTCTCGCTCCGGCTCGTCGCTGGCGCTTCCCCCGCCGGCGCGCAGGATCAGGTTCGTCCGATGAGCGCGGCGACCGGATACGGCGGTTTGGCTCATCGGTGGGGTGGGATCCCGAGTTGCGATGAGCGGAGCGACCGGATACGGCGGTTTGGCTCATCGGTAGGGGTCGGGGAGGGTGGGGGACGGGCTAGGCCTTCCAGCCGTCGAAGAGGCCGGTCAGGCCGGTGGGATCATGGCGACCGATGGCGAGTTGTTCGAGGATGCCGATGCCCTCGTGTTCGCCGAGCCCACCGCTGGTGGTCGCGCGCACGATCGCCTGCACGTGCAGCCGGTCTGGTGCGGTCGGGTTGTCGACCGGGAGATCCCAACGTTCGCCGCCCACCTCCAGCTCTCCCTTCCACACGCCGTGGCCCCAGTCGGGGTGGAGATAGCCCAGGCCCGCCATCTGGAACTCGAACAGCGGCTCGAGGCGAATGGTGGTCGGCTCGCCGGTCCAGGGCGTCATCGTCACCTCGAACCATGCGGCGGCACGGGTGCCCGGCCGCCATGCAATGTCGTAGTCGATCGACCGCATCGCTTCGGGTGGAGGCGCAGCATCCGGGCCGGCGATCGGGGCGATGAAACCCGTCTCGTGCCAGCGCTTGCCGTCGAAGAGCTCGTTGACGTCGAAGTGGGTCGAGAACGTGTCGAAGTTGATCGGCGCCCAGAGCCAGAAGAACTGCGGGTCGGCGACCGGAGCTCCGGTCGGGGCGCGTTCGCCCACGCTGCGTACTCCCCACGAGCGGTCACGGCTCCCAAGCGTTTCACCGGGCGCCAGGTCGTGTAGGACGCCGTCGATCTCGATCCAGCCCTCCCATCCACCGAATTGCGTCAGGCGGGTGTAGTCGAATGTGACGCGGAGGCCGACCTGCTGGAAGAAGTGCGGCTCCTCGATGGGCGCCGATCGCCGCACGAACGTCAAGTCGGCACGCAGGCCCTGCTCCGGCGCGTCGACGATCACGCGAAGTGCGTTGAGCGGTTCGAGCACCTCGACCTTGATCGGGCCGACCTCGTTGGCGTCGGCCCGATCGGTGGGAGCGCGGCCCGATGCATGCACGCTGATCTGGCGGGCGGCGGGCGTGCCGCCATCCGCGACCACGCTGAATGCGGCGTCGACGACGTGGCGGTTCGGATACAGCCCCATCGCGGTCGCGAAGAACAGTCGGGTGTCCTTGGTGTAGCCGTTGAAGAAGTAGCGGTCGTAGTGGTTGATGTCGCTCGTCGCCGTCTGGGCGATCGGACGCGACGTCTGATGGATGGGAAAGTCGTCGAACGAACTCAGCACGGGGCCGACGCTAGTCATATCCTCTGAGACGTATGGAACACGAGGGCTCCTCCCGCCCGAGATTCACCATGTCACTGCGCCGATACCGTCAGATCGCGATCATCACCGTGGCCGGCGTGTGCTTTCTCACGGTCGCCGGCGCCGTCGTTCGTCTGACCGGCAGTGGCCTCGGCTGTGATGACTGGCCGAACTGCAACAACGAGCGGTTCATCGACGTGTCGAGCGGACACGCTGCGATCGAACAGATCAACCGCCTGGTCAGCGGCCTCGTCGGAATCCCGACGCTGCTGATGGCGATCGGCGCGTTCAGGGTACGGCCCGTCCGTCGTGGCCTGAAGGTGCCGTCACTCGCCGTGTTGGCGACGATTCTCGGAAACGGCGTCGTCGGGGGGATCGCCGTGCGTGGCGATCTGCACCCCTTCCTGGTGCAGTCGCACTTCCTGCTGGCAATGCTGTCGATCGGCTTCGGTCTCGTGGCAATCCATCGTGCTCGCCCCGAACGAGTCATGCCGCGTTCGTCGATCGGTGTCACACCGCTCGTCACCGCGCTCATGCTGGCGCTCGGTGCGCTGGTTGCGGCCGCCCTCGCAACGGGAACGGTCGTCACCGGTGCCGGACCGCACGCCGGCGACGAAACAGCTCGCCGGTACGGCTTCGACATCTCCACGGTGGCTGAGATCCACAGTGTCACCGTGTGGTCGGCGGTTGCTGCGTTCCTGGTCGTGGTGATCGTGACACGCCGCGACCGTGAGTTGTTCCAGCGGATGTCGCATCACATCTCCACGTGGATGTTCGTCGCTGTCGTGCAAGGCGGCATCGGCTATCTGCAGTACTTCAATGACATTCCCGCAGCGCTGGTTGCAGCGCACGTCGCCGGCGCCACCGCACTGTGGGTCGTGACGGTCCGATTGATCCAGGCGGCGGTCGAGCCCACGTCGGGCGGGCCAGTTGAAGGCAAGGTTCATCAAGCGGAAACAGAAGGGGAGCAGGAAGTTTCGGCGCCGGTGGTTCCGAGGGTCTAGGGTACCGACCCAATGTCACCTGCAAGGGCGCTACCGCTTGCCGAAAGTCATCGAGGAAGGCTGCGTCGAAGCTCACCTTGGTTCGGTCTTCTCCTCATGATCGGAGTTGCCTGCGGCTTGGTTCCTGGGTCGTCGGCCGAGGCACAAACGTCGGATGCCGCGCAGTCCATCCAGGGGAGAGTGCAGGACCGCGTTGTAGAAGGTGGTGAAACCGTCATCGAACCAGTCGCTGGCGTGCGCATCATCGTCGAGAACGAAGCAGGCGACGTCGTCGGTGAAGCCGTGACGGACGATGACGGCCGATACGTGATTCCGCTGCAGGAACCTGGCACCTTCACCGTGCGTATCGACCAGGAGACAATGCCCGAGGGACTGACCGTCGAAGACGGGCGGGACGCACAGATCGCCGAGGTTGCCGGCAACCAGAACGTGACGCGGGTGTTCTTCCTCGGAGAGGACACCCGGAACGTCCAGGGCAAGTGGAGCTTGCTCCCGCAGACGCTCGCAAACGGCCTGAAGCTGGCAATGATCATCGGAATCACCTCGATCGGGTTGTCACTCATCTTCGGGACCACCGGATTGTCGAACTTTGCACACGGCGAAATGGTGACGTTCGGAGCGTTCGTGGCATTCGTGTTCAACAGCGACATCGGCTGGTACGTGGTACCGGCGACCCTCGCGGCCGTCGTCGTCTCCGGCCTCTTCGGAGCAGGATTCGAACGCGGACTCTGGCGACCGCTTCGCCGCCGTTCGACCAGTCTGACGTCCATGATGATCGTCTCGATCGGCGTTGCGCTGGCGCTGCGATATCTCTTCCTCTACCTGTTCGGTGGCAGCCTGAGCGCGTTCAGTCAGTACACCTTGCAGCCAGATCCGATCTCGCTCGGGCCGATCGACCTTCCACCGCGAACGCTGTTCATCGTCGGGCTGTCGGCCGCAGTGATCGTCGGCGTCGCGCTGTTCCTGCTCAAGGCTCGATTCGGCAAGGCGATCAGGGCAGTCTCCGACAACCCCGACCTTGCGTCATCGAGTGGCATCGACACCGATCGCGTCATCCTGGTCGTGTGGGTCCTCGGCGGCGCACTCGCAGGGCTCGGCGGTGTCTTCTACGGTCTGGAGTTCGGCATCAAGTGGGACATGGGCTTCACATTGCTGCTCTTGATGTTCGCCGCCGTGACGCTCGGCGGTCTTGGTAATCCGTTCGGCGCTCTGCTGGGCAGCCTCGTGATCGGCATCTTCGTCGAGTTGTGGACCTGGGTCGTACCGAACGCCAACGACCTCAAGACGGTCGGCGCACTGGCGGTCTTGATCGTGGTGTTGTTGGTCAAACCTCAGGGCCTGCTGGGCTCGAAGGAGCGGATCGGATGAACTGGGACCTGATCTTCTGGAACGCCTTGTACACGTCGATCAATGCTGCGGCTGCCGGCTACTGCATCGTCGCCGCCGGATTGAACGTCCACGTCGGTTACACAGGCCTGCTCAACTTCGGCCAAGCGGGTTTTGCTGCGGTGGGCGCCTACGCGTTCTCGATTCCGATCGTCGAGTACGGGTGGTCGTGGTACTGGGCGCTTCCGTTGATGCTCGTGTGCTCCGTAGCGCTCGCACTCCTGATGGGGGTTCCGACGCTCCGACTGCGCGCGGACTACTTGGCGATCGTCACGATCGCGATCGCCGAGATCATCCGCCTGTTCCTGAACTCGACGCGGTTCACGTGGCTCACCGGGGGCACCGACGGCCGCAATGGTTGGACGAACTTCTTCGAAGACCTTAATCCCCTCGACAACACCGCTCGGTTCGACATGGGTGCACAGTCGATCGATGGCTATCGGCTCTTCATGATGATCGTGGGCTGGGGGATCGTCGTGCTCGTATCGGTCCTTATTTGGGCAGTGATGCGAAGTCCCTGGGGACGGGTGCTCAAGAGCATTCGAGAGGACGAGGAAGCCGCAAGAGCACTCGGTAAGAACGTCTTGGCCTTCAAAATGCAGAGCCTCGTTCTCGGTGGCGTCATTGGCTCGATCGGTGGGCTCTGGATCTCTGCACAGAAGCAGTCCGCTCAGAGCGGTGAGTTCGCGACCACGCTGACGTTTTTCGCCTTCCTGATCATCGTGATCGGTGGCCTCGGTCGCGTCAAGGGGCCGATCGTCGGCACGATCATCTTCTTCTTCGTGATCCAGCTCGTCGACAACGTGCTGGAGCAGGCCACGCGCAACGACATCACCCCCGACTGGCTTGTCGATTCGAGCAACTTCGGCGTCGTCAAGTACATCGTGGCCGGATCGTCCCTCGCTCTCCTGGTGGTCTTCCGCCCACAAGGCATCTTCGGCGACAAGCGTGAGCAGGTCTTCGATGTCCGATGACACCGTGACCGGCGACCGTAGCGAACCCGGGGCAGCGAAGTCCGATCCCATCCTGATCGCGGACGGGATCACCCGGCGTTTCGGCGGCCTCATTGCGGTGAACGTCGACCACTTCGAGGTACAACGCAACCAGATCACCGCGTTGATCGGCCCGAATGGCGCAGGCAAGACAACGTTCTTCAACCTGCTGACGGGGTTTGACAAGCCTGATGGCGGCGTCTCGACATTCGACGGAAAGGCGATGTCGGAGTCGTCGGCGCACAAGATCTCGAAGCTGGGAATGGTCCGGACGTTCCAACTCACCAAGGCGCTGTCGCGGCTGACGGTGATCGAGAACATGCGCCTCGGCGCAGCCGACCAGCGCGGCGAGCGGTTGTGGGCGGCCCCGTTCAAGTTCCTCTGGCGTGACCAGGAGGCCGCCAGCACCGACAAGGCTGATGAACTCCTGCAGCGGTTCAAGCTCGATCACATGCGCGAGGAGTTCGCAGGGAATCTGTCCGGTGGTCAGCGCAAGCTGCTCGAGATGGCCCGCGCATTGATGACCGATCCCACGCTGATCATGTTGGACGAGCCGATGGCGGGCGTCAATCCGGCCCTGAAACAGAGTCTGCTCGACCACGTCAAAGAAC
The DNA here is from genome assembly GCA_035527095.1 of Ilumatobacteraceae bacterium. Lineage (GTDB taxonomy): Bacteria > Actinomycetota > Acidimicrobiia > Acidimicrobiales > Ilumatobacteraceae > Sva-07. Next base: position 50,309 of record DATLBC010000127.1, read on the forward strand.
TCAAGAATGAGGGTCGCACGGTCCTGTTCGTCGAACACGACATGGACATGGTCCACGAGATCAGCGATTGGGTCGTGGTGATGGCGCAGGGCGAGATCATCGCAGAAGGCACCGCAGCGGAGATCTCCGGAAACAGCGAGGTGATCGACGCGTATCTGGGTGCGCACCACGACGTCGACATCGGAGCGACGAGCGACAGTTCCGCAGCGGCCGAGCTCGATCTGCTCGAGTCGGGCGATGATGCGGCGGACCCCGAGGCGGCGCCATGACCGATATCGTCGAATGTGAGGCGCTCGTCGCAGGGTACGTGCCGGGCGTCAACATCTTGAACGGTTGTGAGCTGACCGTCGGAGAGGGCGAATTCGTGGGCATCATCGGGCCGAACGGCGCCGGCAAGTCCACGCTCATGAAGGCGGTGCTGGGGTTGGTTGCGATCCGGTCCGGCAGCGTTCGCCTCCAGGGTGATGACATCACCGGTCAGCCACCTCACCGCCTCGTGAAGCGTGGTGTCGGGTTCGTCCCACAGACGAACAACGTCTTTCCCTCTCTCACCGTTCGGGAGAATCTCGAGATGGGATGCTTCATCAGCCCGAAGAGCTTTGGCGACCGCTATGAGGTTGTCACCGGGTTGTTCCCGCGTCTGCTCGAACGCGCTGACCAGCGCGCCGGCTCGCTGTCGGGTGGCGAGCGGCAGATGGTGGCGATGGGCCGAGCGCTGATGCTCGACCCCAAGCTGCTACTGCTCGACGAGCCGTCCGCAGGGCTCTCACCGATGCTGCAGGACGAGGTGTTCCTCCGATGCAAGCTGATCAACGATGCTGGTGTCGCGATCTTGATGGTCGAGCAGAATGCCCGCCGAGCGCTCCAGGTGTGCGATCGGGGCTACGTCCTCGATCAGGGCACGAACGCATACACCGGGACAGGGCGCGAGTTGCTCGCCGACCCGAAGGTGATCGAGTTGTATCTCGGCACACTTGCCCGCAACTGATTTGCGCTGGTGAGTCCATGCAGGGCTGTGTTGTTCTGCTCGCCCTGCATCCACGACGCGAAGGAGCCCGGGCCAAATTGGCCCGGGCTCCTTCATTCACCGACTGTGGTCAGTCAGGTTGTTCAGTTGCCGGCGTCGAAGTCGACCCCGACGGCGTTGCCTGCGTTGCCGTCGCAGCCGTAGACCGCCTTGTCAAGAGGACCGATGCCCTTCTCGACCATCGCCCGCAAGATCTTCGACGACTCGTTGAAGCCGATGACCACGATCGCGTCGGGGTCGGCGGCGACCATTGCGTCGACCTCACTGTCGAATGACGTTGCCTGCGGATCGTAGGACTGCTGGAGGACGACCTCGCCTCCGGACTCGGTCACGGTCGCCGCAACACCGTCGGCAAGACCATTGCCGTAGGCATCGTTCAAGTTCAAGATCGCAACGGTCCGGTTACCGTCGTTCGTGATGAACTGGCCGATGATGTCGCCCTGGTAGAGGTCCGGTGGAGCGGTACGGAAGTACAGACCCTTGTCCTCATAGGTCGACAGTGCTTCTGAGGTGTTGGCGGGCGAGAACATCGTGACGCCGGCGGCCGTGATCTTGTCGATGACGGTCAGGGTGCTGCTCGATGACGCTGCGCCGATGATCACGTCGACATCCTCCGAGAGAAGGCGGTCGACGGTCTGGTTGGCCTGGTCGCTCGAGGTGTCACCGGAGTCACCCTCGATACCCACCACGTCCTGACCCAGCACGCCACCATTCTCGTTGATCTCCTGGATCGCGAGGTTGAACCCGGCGAACTCGGGCGGGCCGAGGAAGGCAAGGGTTCCTGTCTGCGGGAGGATCGACCCGATGGTGAGCACGCCGTCACCTTCGCGGGCGCCTTCGACCGGCGTCTGCTCGACGTCGAGTTCGGGCGGGCCTTCGGCAGTGATGTACTCGGTCTGGTCGATGTCGACACGGTTGTTGTCGCCGATGACCAGTTTGGCGTAGCTCGCCACGATCGGCTCACCGTTGCCGGCGAACGTGAGCGGGCCCGAGACGCCGTCGTAGTCGATATCGGTGCCGGCCTCGATCAGGGCCGCGCAGTCGGCGAATGTGGTGCACTTCTCGCCGTCGCGGGTGATGCCGTTGATCTCTGCGGCGTGCTCGATGCCGTCCGTGCCGGCCTGGAGCACCGCCAGCGCGGTGATCATGATTGCGTCGTAGGTCTCCGTGGCGTAGTTGAGATCCTCGAGGTTCGGGTCAATCGAGCACAGTCGACTGATGAACTCGTCGGTGATCTCGCCGAACGGGGTCGTGGCTCCGAAGCCGGCAAGGTCGCCGCCGGTCACGTCGCTCGGTGCGCTGCCGCACTCGGCTTCGGCCGTGCCGCCACCATCGGTGGTCTCGGTCATGTCACCGTCGGTGGTCTCGGTCATGTCGCCGTCGGTGGTCTCGGTTGCGTCTGAGGTCGCTGCACCTTCGTCGGCACTGTCGTCGCTACCGCAAGCAGCGGCAACGAGCGTCAGTCCGACCAGAAGTGCACCGACACGCTTCACGCGTGAGGTTCTCATGTTGTTGTTTCTCCCCCTTGTTTGGACCCAGGCCGGATTGCCTGAATTTCAAGGTGCACGAATTGTACGCATCGTGCACGGTGAATGCGAGGCACTACGTTTCGGCACCGTGAACGATCCGAACCTCTCTCATGGCATGTCGAGTGGCGAAACCGAGGTGACGTACGACGTCGCCGACCACGTTGCCACGCTCACATTGAACGCTCCCGAGCGGATGAACACGATCTCCGGCCCGATGCTCCAGCAGATCAGCGAACTGCTCCTTCGTGCCGATCATGACCCGGACGTGCGTTGCATCGTGCTCACTGGCGCTGGGCGGGCCTTCTGTGCCGGTCTCGACCTGCAGGCCCAGATGGCGGGCCCGAAGGGCGGGCTCGGCAGCCTCGGTGGCGGCGAGGCGACGTTCTCCGGCGAGTTCGATCTGCGCAATGCGCCGCCGGTGGTGCTGCACAACCTCGACACGCCGACGATCTGTGCGCTCAACGGCGGCTCGGCGGGTTACGGCCTCGACCTCGCATTGGGATGCGACATCCGCGTCGCCGTCGACAGCGCCAAGCTCAACCCCGGTTTCGCCAAGCGGGGCATCTTGCCCGAGAGTGGGGGCACCTGGTTGCTGCCGAGAATGGTCGGCTACGCGAAAGCCGCCGAGATCGCCTTCACCGGGCGAACGCTGACCGCTGCCGAAGCGCTCGAGTTGGGCCTGGTCAATCATGTCGTGAGCGCCGACGAGTTCGCCGCTCGCACGATGGCACTGGCGAACGAGATCGCCGCGAACGCACCGCTCGCCGTGCGGGCGATCAAGCGGATGATGCGAGCGGCCGAAACGGAGACCTTCGAACAGAACGTCCACCATGTCTTCCTGCAGCTCCTTCCACTGTTGCGCACCGGCGACTTCACCGAAGGCGTCACTGCGTTCATGGAGAAGCGCGACCCCGAGTTCCAGGGCCGGTGACCCCGGCGCCCGAACCGATTGGGCTGCTGGAGGGCCTGGCCACGACGCGCGCGATCCGTCGCTACACCGACGAGCCGATTCCCGACGAGGACCTCGCCTCGATCCTGTGGCACGCGGGCCGCGCCCCGTCGGGCTCGAACCGCCAACCGTTCCGATTCCTCGTGCTGCGCGACGGCCCAGGTGCGGCGGCAGCGAAGCGCCTGCTGGGCGATGCGTTTCGGGCCGGCTGGAACGCCAAACGCGAACACGATGGCTATCGCCCGTCGAGCTTTGCGGACTCGATGCAGCGTTACGTCGACCGATTCGAACTGACGCCGGTGGTCGTTCTCGTCTGTCTCGATCGGTACCGCGAAGCTTCGCCGTACGAGGGTGCTTCGGTGTATCCCGCCTGCCAGAACTTGCTTCTCGCGGCGCACGCCCTCGGCTACGGAGGTGCCCTCACCATGTGGCACCTCGGTGTCGAGTCGGAACTCCGCGACGTCCTCGATATCCCAGAGGGCGTCGCGCTGTCGGCATGCATCACGCTTGGTGTCCCCGAGGGTCGCCACGGCCCGGTGAAGCGAAAGCAGCTCGACGAGATCGTGTTCGACGACGGTTGGGGCCGATCGGCCGATTGGATCTCGGTCTAGCCGGCGGGCGCGCCCACTGCGCAAAGGTGGTCGTGCGGGATGCGATGAGTGAGGCCTCCGTATGCGGTCGGTTCGCTCATGGGTG
>DATLBC010000128.1:0-60657 GCA_035527095.1 Ilumatobacteraceae bacterium
AGCTGGGAGTGCCCGTGCTCGGCATCTGTTACGGGGTCCAGTTGATCGGCCAGCAGCTCGGCGGAGTCGTCGGCCGCGGCATGCAAGGCGAGTACGGACGCGCCCGGATGACCCGCACCGGACCGTCGCTGCTCCTGCCCGACGATGCTCCTGCCGAACACGACGTGTGGATGAGCCACTTCGACGGCGTCACCGAGGCGCCGGCTGGTTTCACGGTCTCGGCAACCACGCCCGGCGCCCCGGTCGCGGTGCTGGAGAACGACGAGCGCCGGATCTACGGCGTGCAGTTCCATCCCGAAGTCGTGCACTCACCGCACGGCATGGCGGTGATGGCGCGGTTCCTCCACGAGCGCGCCGGGATCGCCGCCGACTGGGAGATGTCGTCGGTGATCGACGAGCAGGTCGAGTCGATCCGTGAGCGTGTTGGCACCGATCGAGTGATCTGCGGGCTGTCCGGCGGCGTCGACTCATCGGTCGCGGCAGCCCTCGTGCACAAGGCGATCGGCCATCAACTGACGTGCATCTACGTCGACACCGGACTGATGCGCAAGGGCGAGAGCGCGCAGGTCGTCGAGACGTTCCGCCGCAACCTCGGCATCGAACTGATCCATGTCGACGCCGGTTGGCGGTTCTTCGACGCCCTCGAAGGCGTCACCGAACCGGAAGCGAAGCGCAAGGCGATCGGCGAGCAGTTCATACGCGTGTTCGAGGAGAACACGGGCGGGCTCACCGACGCCAAGTGGCTGGTGCAGGGAACGCTGTACCCCGACCTGATCGAGAGCGGTGGCACCGACGGCACCGCGTCGGTGATCAAGAGCCATCACAACGTTGGTGGCCTCCCCGACGACATGAGCCTCGAGCTGATCGAGCCGCTGCGCGAGCTGTTCAAGGACGAGGTGCGCAAGCTCGGCAGCGAACTCGGGCTGCCCGACGAGATGGTGTGGCGCCAACCGTTTCCCGGACCGGGTCTCGGCGTGCGGATCATCGGCGAGGTCACCCCGGAACGAGTGGCGCTCCTGCAGGAAGCCGACGCGATCGTCCGGGAGGAACTGCACCTCGCCGGCCTCGAACGCGAGATCTGGCAGTCGTTCGCTGTGCTGGCGGACATCCGGTCGGTCGGCGTGATGGGCGACGAGCGGACCTACGGCCACCCGATCATCATCCGAGCCGTCACCAGCGACGATGCGATGACCGCCGACTGGGCCCGGATCCCATACGACGTGCTCGAGACGATGTCGCAGCGCATCATCAACGAGGTCCCGGGTATCAACCGGGTGGCCTACGACATCACGTCGAAGCCACCAGGCACGATCGAGTGGGAATGACGCTGCAGGCGTGCTGGCGGGCGTGACGCGCGTCACATGAACATTCGTCAGCCGTTCGCAACACGTTCGTCACATTCGCTAGGGTGAGTCCTCGAACTATGCGGCATCCCCTGAAGCAGATCCTCCGCGGCATCCCTGTCGCCCTCGCCGTCACGTTCGCCGTTCCCCTGGCCGTTCCGACGGTGGTGAATGCGCAGAGCGTCGACCAGCAGCGCAAGAAGGTCGAAGACATCGTCGATCAGCTCGAGCGGCTCGAAGAGCGCGCCCGCCAACTCGGCGAGGACTACAACGAAGCGATCGACACCAAGAGCCAGCTCGACGTCGAGATCACCGACGCCGAATCGCGCATCGCTGAGCAGGAAGCCGAGCTGAACCAGCTCCGCGCCAGCTTGGCCGACATGGCGCTGCGGTCGTTCGTCGGCGGTGGATCCGTACCGCTCGGCCCCTTGTTCGAGGACTCCGAGAATCTGAACGACGCCGTCAAGCGCGACGAACTCGCCCGAGTGGCATTGAGCGCCGGCGATGTGACCACCGACGAACTCGACGCCTTCGTCGCCGAGATCAACGACGAGAAGGACGCGCTCGCCAGCAAGCGCGAGCAGGCCGATCAGCTCGCAGCATCGCTCACCGACGCGCAGGCCGAGACCGAGCGTCTCACCACGGAGTACACCGACGCTCGTGCCGAGGCCGAAGCAACGCTCGGCCAGCTGATTGCTCAGGAAGAGCAGCGCCGTGCGGAGGAGTCGGCTCGACGCCTGCGTGAACAGGCAGCAGCGGCCTCGGCGACCACCTCGTCCGGCAGCGGCAACTCCGGTGGCAGCAACTCCAACAGCGGGAACTCGGGCGGCGGAAACTCCGGTGGCAGCACGTCGACCTCGAGCGGATCGTCGAGATCGAGCGGATCCTCCACATCGAGCAGCGGTGCATCGTCGTCGGGCAGCGGCGGCGGATATTCCGCCCCGGCAGTCTCGTCCCGATCTGGCATGGCCGTGCAGGCCGCGCTCGGCCAGCAGGGTGTTCCCTACCGCTACGCGACGTCGAGCCCCGGTGTCGGCTTCGACTGCTCCGGCCTCACCGCATACGCCTGGGGGCAGGCCGGCGTCGGTCTGCCGCACCAGTCGCGTGCCCAGTTCGCGTCGCTCCCGCACGTGTCGAAGGATTCGGCTCAGCCCGGCGACCTGCTGTTCTTCTACAGCCCGATCAGCCACGTGAGCATCTACCTCGGCAACGGCATGCAGGTGCACGCTCCGAACACCGGCAAGACGGTCACCATCGCCGCCGTGAACTGGGGCAAGGTCACCGGCGTCGGCCGCCCGGGCTGACCGCGACCCGCCAGGTTGCGCGGTGCCTGGCACCGGCGCCACCGCCTGACGGCGGCTACGGTCGACCTCCGTGCACGAAACGATTCACGGCATCGACGTCGCTCGCGTGTCTTCCTGGCTCGTCGACAACATCGATGGCGCCACCGCTCCGTTCCGATTCGACATCATCGTCGGCGGTCGCTCGAATCTGACCTACACCGTCACGGGCGCCGACGGGACGAAGTACGTGCTCCGTCGTCCGCCCACGGGCGCCGTGCTCGCCACGGCACACGACATGGCTCGCGAGCACAAGATCATCTCTGGGGTCGGCAAGTCCGACGTTCCGGTGCCGCCCGCACTTGGCCTGTGCGTCGACGACGAGGTGAACGGCGCGCCGTTCTACGTCATGGGGTTCGTCGACGGCGTGGTGCTCGACAGCGCCGAGAAGGGGGCATTGCTCAGCATCGACCATCGTCGGGCCGCAGGGTTCGATCTGATCGACGTGCTCGCCGATCTGCATGCAGTCGACGTCGACGCGGTCGGCCTCGGTGATCTCGCGAAGCGTGAGGGGTACGTCGAACGTCAGGTGAAGCGATGGAGCACTCAATGGGAGCGCTCGAAGACGCGAGAATTGCCCGCGGTCGAGGAGGTCGCGCGCCGTCTCGCCGAGCGCTTCCCCGAACAGCACGGTGTCTCGATCGCGCATGGCGACTACCGGTTCGGCAACGTGCTCACCGACGTCGCTGCGGGTCGCATCAACGCGGTGCTCGACTGGGAGCTGTGCACGTTGGGCGACCCGCTGGCGGATGTCGGCTACGTCGGGGTCTACTGGGCCGACCCCGGCAGCGTGCAGAGCCGCCCGAACGATCCGACCGGCATCGAGGGCTTTCCGAGCTACAGCGACCTGCTCGAGCGCTACGCCACCCGAACTGGACGCGACCTCTCGGAGATCGACTACTACATCGCCTTCGGGTCGTTCCGACTTGCCGTCATCTCCGAGGGCGTGTACGCCCGCTACCTGCACGGGGCGATGGGCGACCAGGCGATCAGCGACGAGCAACTCAACGCGTTCAAGGTCGGCACCGAGGTCCTTGCGGAGTCTGCCCTCGACGCGATGCGGCGTCTCTGAACTTCGCCCGATCTGGCAAGATCCAGCCATGAGCACCACGACCGACGTTCTCGAAGGATGGGAGGTCGGCGAGTTCACCGCCGCCGGCCTGACCCGGCCGACCTATCGGCGAGGCCAGGGCCCCGGTGTGGTCGTGATCCACGAGATTCCGGGCATCACGCCACTGGTCACGAAGTTCGCCAACGAGGTCGTTGCACGTGGGTTCACCGTGGTGATGCCATCGCTTGTCGGAACTCCGGGCAAGGATCCATCGAATGCCTACGCGATGCAGCAGATGGCCAAGGTGTGCATCGCGCGTGAGTTCACCTCGTTCGCGTTGAATCAGACATCGCCGATCATTGCGTGGTTGCGGGCGCTCGCGCGCAACCTCCATCAGGACGTTGGCGGCCCCGGCATCGGTGCCGTCGGGATGTGCTTCTCGGGCGGCTTCGCGCTCGGGATGATGGTCGATGACATCATGCTCGCTCCCGTTCTGTCGCAGCCGTCGATGCCGCTCCCGATCGGCAAGACCAGAGGCGCCGACCTGAACCTGTCACCGGACGATGCAACGGCCATCGCGGAGCGCGCGGCGGCAGGCTGCCAGGTGCTCGGTCTGCGGTTCACGGGCGACAAACTGGTCGGCGATCGATTCGCCTCTCTCCGTGAACTGCTCGGCGATGCGTTCATCGCGATCGAACTCCCGAGCGCGAAGGCGACGGATCACTCCGTGCTCACCGAACAACGCGATGAGGAGAGCGTCAGCCGGGTCCTCGACTTCTTCGTCGAGAAACTCCAGAACTGACCGCTCACCCGACGCCCGAGCAGCGGGTCAGACCGCGGACTCGGCGTGTTCCTTGGCCGACCGGTAGTCGGCCTTGCCGTTCGGGGCCCGCGGGACCTGATCGACGAAGATCACCGATTTCGGCGCCTTGAAGCCGGCGAGATCGTTCTTGACCGAGGCGATGATGCCGGCCGAATCGAGTGCGGCGCCGTCTTCGAGCGACACGACGGCGGTGACCGCTTGGCCGAACTTCTCGTTCTCGACGCCGACCACCAGGCAATCGCGCACGCCGTCGACGCGCTTGACTGCTTCTTCGACCTCCTCGGGAAACACCTTCTCGCCGCCGGTGTTGATCACTTGGCTTCCACGGCCGAGCAGAATGAGTGAACCGTCGGCCGCGATCTTGGCGAAGTCGCCGGGAAACGAGTACCTCACGCCGCCGATGACGCGGAACGTCTTGGCCGACTTCGCCTCGTCCTTGTAGTACCCGATCGGCACGTTGCCGCCGGCGGCGACCATGCCGACCTCGTCGGAGCCGGGCTCGATCTCGCGATCGTCGTCGGTGAAGACCTTGGTCTCGGGCATCTTGCTGAACGTGGCGGTCTCGGTCGGGACGCCCTTCATCGTGATCTGTGTGCCCATCGACCCCTCAGACGAGCCGATCGCATCGACCAGCACCGCTTGCTCGACACGGTCGAGAATCTGCTGCTTGACCTCTGCGGTCCACATCACGCCGGACGAGATGAACATGCCGATCGACGACGTGTCGTAGGGCTCGCCGTTCGACTTGCCCTCGTCGAGTGCTCGGATGATCGGCTTCGCGAAACTGTCGCCGACGATCGTCAGCGATGTCACCCGATGCCGCTCGACCGTGGCCAGCAATTCGTGCGCGTCGAGGCTGCGGTTCTCGAGGGTCACGACGTGCCCGCCCGCAAGATGGGGAATGAACCAACCGAGCCAACAGCCGGTGCCGTGCATCAGGGGTGCAGCCGGGATCGACACCAGGGTGCTGCCGTTCACGGACGCTCCGGCGATCATCGCGCCGATCGAATCGGCGTCGTCAGGTGCGACGAGGCCGAGCATCGGCAGGCCGAGCATGACAAAGCCGCGCGTCAGGCCACCCATGTCGTACATCACGCCCTTCGGCATGCCGGTCGTGCCGCCGGTGTAGAGCATGTACAGGTCGTCTTCGGAGCGTTCGATCCGACCCATCGGCTCGGTGGTGGCGATGACATCCTCGTACGCCACGGCGTTCGGCACCTGGCCGCTCTCGCCGTCGTCGACCTCGATCAGCAGTTTGATCTTCGGGAGTCGCTCAACGACGCGGGCGACGCGATCGCCGAGTGACGAGTGGAAGATGATCGCCTCGGAATCGGAGTTGTCGAGGAGGTACCAGAGTTCGTCGTCGAGGTAGCGATAGTTGACGTTGATCGCCACACCGCGCATCTTGAAGACACCGAACTGCGACTCCATGAACTCGTTCGAGTTGTACATGAAGAGCGACACCTTGGAGTCGGGTCCCAGACCGGCGGCGTCGAGGGCGCCCGCCACCCTGGCAGCACGGTCGTCGTACTCCGCCCAGCTTCGAGTGTTCGATCCGTGCGTGATGGCGGGCAGGCCGGGGATCGCATCAGCGATCGATTCCCAGACGGTGGCGAAGTGCATCTCCATGGCGGTCACAGTAGCGAGACCGGTGTGCCGACGGTCACGCGAACATCGTCGAGTTCAGCGCGGACCGCCATCGACGTCGATCACGGCACCCGTGGTGTACGACGAGGCATCGCTCGCGAGATAGAGCGCGGTTCCGATGATCTCGTGCGGTTCGCCACCTCGGCCCAGAGCGAACCCGGCCCGAGCCGAGCGGTCGAATGCATCGAGGTCCCATGCCTTCGAGATGTCGGTGAGGAACGGGCCCGGCGCAATGCAGTTGACACGAACCGCCGGGCCGAGCGTGCGTGCGAGGCCGTAGGTCAGGTTGTTGACGCCTGCCTTCGCGGCACCGTAGACCAGTTCGTTCGGGCTCGGACGGTGTGAGGCGATCGACGACACGAAGATGATCGATCCGCCGTCGCTGCCACCGTGGTCGGGGCCTGCCATCCGGGTGCCGACCAGCGCCGACAGCCGGAACGGCCCCTTCAAGTTGACGTCCATCACCTTGTCGTAGAGGTCTTCACTGATCGCGTCGACGCTGGGGTACAAGGGCGACATCCCGGCGTTGTTGACCAGCACGTCGCAGCGACCGAACTCTGAGTAGACGGCTTCGTAGAGTCGGTCGGCGTCGTCCCACCGACCGGCGTGATACGCAACGGCGAGGGCCCGGCGTCCCCGCGATCGCACGTCGGCCGCAAGCTCCTCGCAGGCCTCGAGTTTGCGGCTGGCGATCACCACGTCCGCCCCGTGCGCGGCGAAGGCCAGCACCATCTCCCGCCCGAGTCCCCGCGAGCCTCCGGTCACGATCGCCACGCGGCCGGTCAGATCGAACAGTTGGTCGTAGCTCCCCATGCGTCCGAGTGTTGCAGAGCGTGCCGATGCAGTGTTCAGCCGCTGGTCGAACTCAACCGACGGCCCGAACCACCCGAACCGCCCAGGCCGACGCTGCACCGGCGGCGATCAATGCGCCCGCTGCCAGCACCGCGGCTCGGCGCCACTCGCCGAGGTGGCGATTGCCTCCCGGCGAGCCGACCGATCCGGTCGCGCCGATCGACGCAATCGAACCGCTGGATCCGATCGAGGCGATCGAACCAGCCGAACCGATCGACATGATCGAGCCGCTCGAACCGATCGAGAGAATCGAGCCGACCGACCCGATCGACAGGATCGAGCCCACCGATGCGAGCGATCCGACCGACAGCACCGACTTCGCGGAGCGAGCCGAGAGGTGGCCCATCAGATCGCCAGCGCCGCTCGGCGGGCTTCGAGAACGGCCTCATGGATCGTCCGAGGTGCGACTGCGTCGCCGACCTGCAGGGCGCCGTCGATCGACTCGGTCGGCGTGCGGAACCCACAGTCGACGAGTGCTGCACACGGAATCGTTCGCCGCTCGCCCGAGTAGCGGTCCTCCACCTCGACGTCGTCGACGTGCGCGACACGTAGCAGTGTGCGGCGCTCGATCGTGGCGCCGGCCTGCGCGAGCCGGGTGTTGGCCGGCGACAGATCGCCGGTGCGCGACAGTTCGTTGCCGGCAATGTTGTCCTGTGTGACGAGCACGGCCCGTGCACCCAGTTCCTCCGCGAGCGCCACGCCGATCGGACCACCGATCGGGTCGAAGACGACGATGGTGCCCGCGTCCGGGAGGTCGACGGCTCCGCGACGCAGGTCGACGACATCGATGACGATCGCACCATCGTCGATCTCGTACGGGCGGTGACCTGGTGCGGAACCGGTGGCCTGGATCACCGTGGTGTGCTCGCCGGCGTCCCAGGTCGAGGTTGTCAACCGGATGGGGGTGCCCAGCCGTTCGTGCTCGCCACGCCACCAGTCGACGAGGGCGCCGTTGGGTCCTGCGATCGCGGCGAGACCGCCCACCCGTTCGGCCTGCTCGATCAGGGTGACCCGATGGCCTCGGATCGCAGCGACCCGGGCGGCCTCGAGCCCGGCCGGCCCGGCGCCGACGACGACGACGTCGCGTGGATGCGGAGCCGGCACGTACCAGTCGGCGTCCTCGGTCTCGCGGCCGCTGGTGGGTTCGCCGATACACGTGACGATCGGGTTGCGGGCGTCACGTACCTGGCAGGTCTGATTACAGCGGGTGCACGGCCGGACCCGGCCAACGTCCCCTGCGGCGACCTTCGCGACGAGATCGGGATCAGCGATCTGTGCGCGGGTCATCTCGACACCGTCACAGAGTGCGTCATCGTCGTAGCCGCCCAGCGCCCACTCGGCCTGGCCGACCTCGGCGATCGAGCCTTGCAGGATCACGGACACGCCCGGATGCGCTTCGTGGACAGCAGCGCGCACCGATCGGCACACGTCGATGTTGAATCCGGTCGGCTCGTGGAAGTCGGGCCGGGTCTTCTCGACGGTGTAGATCGACCCGCGGGTGACCACGATGTAGTCGAGTCCGGCGGCGACGAGGGCCACGGCGATGTCCGGGGCCATCTCGGGAGTGACGCCCGCCCAGGGAGCGAGCTCGTCGCACGACAGGCGCAGACCGACGACGCGATCTCCGGCGGCCTCCCGCGTGGCCTCGATCGCCTGGCGTGCGAAGAGCAGGCGGTCCTGTCCCCACGCGTCGTCGCGATGATTGGTGAGCCCCGACAGGAACTGGCGCACGAGACTGTGCTGTCCCGCGTTGATCTCGACACCGTCGACGTCGGCATCGGCCGCGAGCTTGGTCGCGGCGGCGAAGCCGTCGATGACGGCCGCGATGTCGTCGGCCTCCATCCACTTGGGAACCTCGCGCGTGTTCACCTCGGGCACGCGAGACGGCGCCCAGAGCGGCGCTTGGTTGTAGGCGGACGAACCCTGGCCGCCGGCGTGATCGAGCGAGGCGATCACCAGTGTCCCCTGCGGGCGGCACGCGTTGACGATGGCAGCCCATCCATCGCCACACCGCTCGGCGAGGAGCGACCGTTCGTACGGCCAGTCGGACGGATGCACCGAGGCGCCCTCGACCACGATCGTTCCGCACCCGCCTGCGGAGCGGCGTGCGTAGTACGCCACCAGGCGTTCAGGGATCGAGCGGTCGTCGGCGCCGAGGTTGGTGACATGCGGTCCGAACACGACCCGGTTCGCGGCGCGATGTGCACCGAAGGTGATTGGCGTCAGCAACTGCATGGGGTGTCCATTCTGGCGGGCACGATCAATTCTGGCTGAGCGAATGCTCTTCCCGTCGAATCAGACGCTTGATGTTGCCCGCATGCTTCAGCAAGATCAGTGCGCAGACCCCGGCGACAGCGACCACTTCCCAACGCGGCTGGTCCATCACGACGATGCCGATGGGCACGAAGCCCACCGCGATGACCGAACCGAGCGCCGCCTTCCCGGTGACCTTGGTGACGAGCCACCAGATGCCCACCGCCATCGGCGCCAGGATCGGTTGGACGACGAGGAGCGCACCGGAACCGGTGGCGACGCCCTTGCCTCCCTTGAAGTGTCGGAACACCGGGAACATGTGACCGACGACGGCCGCAGCGGCACACCAGTACGCCGCAGGGCGCCCATCGAGGGCCAGTCCGAGGCCGGCGGCGAGGGCGCCCTTGCCGGCGTCGAGCACGTAGACCCAGATCCCCTTTCGCCAGCCGAGCGCGCGAGTCACGTTGGACGCACCGGGGTTGCCGGATCCGAACGTTGAGATGTCGACGCCGTTGGCGCGGGCGATCAGGATCGCCGAGGGGAACGTGCCGAGGACGTAGGCGATCGGCACGAGCAGCAGCACGGGAATCGATCCTTGCACCATCCGACGGAAAATCCCCTGACCCTCGACGATTGGGTCCCGCTACGTTGGCGTGCCCTATGGCTGGCGACCTCTTTCCCGATCTCGACGCAGAGCGCGCCAGGCTGGCCTTCGCTCGCGCGTCTCGCGATCGGATGATCGACCGGCTCGGTGCGGTCGATCCGGAGAGCGCCGCCGACGCGATCACCAAGGAGTACATCGAGGTCACCGTCGTTGATGCGCTCGAGGATCTGCGCGGGCCTGGGGCTGGGGACTTCTTCGGGCGTATCGACGAGTGGTACATCGGGCGCCGCCACATCGAGGACGACCATCACGACCCGGTCGTCGTCGACTGGCGGGCTCCGATCGCCGCGCCGTTCTACCGAGCCACGTCGGCCGACCCGCTCGGCGTGGGGTTCCGGCGCCGGTTCACGCTCGACGACGGCGACCTGATTGCGTACCTCGACGAACATCTCGACGATCCGAACGAGGGCGAGGTCGCCGGTGGTATCCCCGATCCGGTGCTTGCGGAGATCGGCGCCGAACGCTCGGGTGAGATGCGTGAGATCGTTTCGACGATCCAGGCCGAGCAGGACATCGTGATCCGGTCGTCGATCGATCAGGTCCTCGTCGTGCAGGGCGGTCCCGGTACCGGCAAGACGGCGGTGGCGCTCCACCGGGCGGCGTACCTCATGTTCGAGCATCGCGGTCGGCTCGCTCGCGACGGCGTGCTCGTGGTGGGGCCGAACCAGGCATTTCTCGACTACATCGCCAACGTGTTGCCCTCGCTCGGCGAACGAACGGTGCGTCAGGCCACCGTCGACGAGCTGTGCATCCCTCGTGTCGACATCGGGGGTGTCGACGACGTGGCGTCGGCACGTTGGAAGGGTGCCGCCGACCGGCTCGCCGAGCTCGAGGAACTGGCGCTCGCGGCGATCGCGGCCCCGGACGACGACATCAGGGTTCCGATCGGCTCTCGCATCCATGTGATCGAACGCGCGCTGTTTGCAGACTGGCTGGCGACGGCGGCGTCGGGCACCTCACCGCTCAACCAGCGTCGCGAGCGGATGCGTTCCCTGGCGGAGCGCGAGTTGCTGCAGCGAACCGGTTCCGAGGACGCCTGGCGTCACGCGGCTCCGCTCAAGGCCGCGATCAACAAGGCATGGCCGACACAGAAGCCGATTCGACTCGTCGACACGTTCTTGCCGGGGCCATCAGGCAAGCGTCGGGCGTGGACCCGCGCGGACCAGCTACTCGTCGACGAGGCGAACTCGATGCTCAACGGCTCGCCGTTCACGTACGGCCATGTCATCGTCGACGAGGCGCAGGATCACTCGGCGGTTGCGCTGCGCGTGATCGGTCGGCGCAGTCCGAGCGGTTCGATGACGCTCGTCGGTGACGTCGCACAGTCGACCACTCCGGCCGGGCAGGAACGCTGGTCGACGGTGTTCGAGCATCTGAGTGTGCGCGAGCGGCCGGCTGGCACGATCGCGGACCTCACCATCGGCTACCGAGTTCCGGAGCCGATTCTGGCGGTCGCCAACCGGTTGCTGGTGCACACCGGCGTGGACGCCACCGAGAGTCGCAGCGTCCGCCGCACCGGCGAGCCGCCCACCTGGCATCACGTGGTTCCCCCAGCCCGGGTCTCCGGGAACCACGATCTGGTGGGGGCGGTCGCGGAGGTTGCCGCGTCCATGAAGCGTCGGCGTCGCGTCAGCGGAATCGTGGCGCCGGCCCGGCTGCACGAGACCATCGAGCTGGCGTTGGTCGAGCACGGTCTGGTCGCGGTCGATCACGTGCACGAACTCGGCCCCGACGAACTGCCGTTGTTCGATCCCGAACGCGTGAAGGGCCTCGAATTCGACGGTGTCATCGTGGTCAACCCGCACGAGATCCTGAGTGAAGGCACGCTGTCTGACATCACGCCACGCGGGGCCCGCCTGCTCTATGTGGCGATGACCCGTGCCGTTCAAGAGCTGCACTTCGTGACCGACGCGGCGCCGCCGATGGTGCTGGAGCCTGGCTGAGCCTCTCGACACGAGGGGACAATACAAGTAAGATACAAGTTATGACCGCCGGAGTGCCCACCGAAGCCACTCACGGCTGGGACCCGCAGCAGTATCGGCGTTTCGCAACCGAGCGGGCCCAGCCGTTCCACGATCTCCTCGAACGTCTGGGGAATGGGCCCTTCGATCGTGCCGTCGACCTGGGGTGCGGACCGGGCGAACTCACCGCGTTGGCCGCCGAACGACTGTCGATCGGACGGATCATCGGCATCGACAACTCCCCGTCGATGTTGGCGTCGGTGGCCGCACACGCCTCGGAACGCGTCTCGTTCGAAGCGGGCGACATCGCCACCTGGACCTCCGACGGCGATCACGATCTCGTGCTCGCCGCTGCGAGCCTGCAGTGGGTGCCCGACCACCGGAGCGTGCTTGCCCGTTGGGTGGCTGCGCTTGCGCCGGGCGGGCGTTTGGCAGTGCAGGTTCCGGCCAACGCACACGCCCCGACCCATGTTGTTGCTGCTCGCGTGGCCGGCCGCGAGCCACATCGTTCGGCGTTCGGCCTCGCTGGCCCGCCCGCCGATCCCGTCGCCCGCAACGTGCTGGCACCGGACGAGTACGCACGGATCCTCCACGACCTCGGATGCGACGACATCGATGTCGACCTCCACGTGTATCCACACATGCTGCCCACCACTCGCCACGCCGTCGAGTGGGTCAAGGGGACGACGCTCACCCGGTTCCGCACGGTCCTGTCCGCGGAGGCATACGACGCGTTCCTTGCCGACTACCAACGCGAACTGATCGAGGAGATGGGCGACCACGAGCCCTGCTTCTTCCCGTTCAGCCGCATCCTCTTCGTCGCCGCTCGTCCCGGTCGGTGATTGCGAATCGACCAGGGCAGGTGTTCTTGTGCTCGGGTCCGGGGCGATGTTTGGGGTTCGACTGCGGGATCGGCTCGATGGTGATCGATCGAGGAGGTCGAAGCCGCGTGCCGAGTCAGCGGCGGCCGAGGCTGACCGGGATGCGCTCGGGGAGCGCAACGCGGACCGGCTTCGAGTGGTCCATCATCGGGCGCGGTCGGTCGGTGGCGGACGCCGCGAGCATCGCTGCTTCGCCATGGCCGCTGACGCATTCGGGGTCGGGTCCGTCGAGCGGGATGCCGACGAAGAACTTCGCCGCCATGCATCCGCCCTGGCACGCGTCGTAACTCCCGCATGATGCGCACGCGCCGGCCGACTGCGGTTCGCGGAGTTCGGCGAACAGTTCGCTGTGCTTCCACACCTGGGCGAATCCACCCGGGTCCCGAACGGAGCCGGCCTTGAACTCGTCGTGAATCACGAACGGGCAGGCGTAGACGTCGCCGATCGGGTCGATCAGGCACACGACTCGACCGGCGCCGCACATGTTCAGACCGGGCAGCGGTTCTTCGCCCAATGCGTTGAGGTGGAAGAACGAGTCGCCCGTGAGGACGTTGTCGCCGTGGGCCAGCAGCCACTCGTAGATCTGACGCTGCTGAGCGTTCGTGGGGTGGAGGTCGTGCCACGAGTCGGCGCCACGACCTGATGGGCGCAGACGAGTGATGCGGAGCTGGGCGCCGAACGAATCTGCCAGCGCCTTGAACTCGTCGAGCTGGTCGACGTTGTGGCGGGTGACGACCACCGAGATCTTGAACTCGCCGAAGCCGGCGTCGCGGAGGTGGTTCATCGCCCGGATTGCCGTGTCGTACGAACCGTCGCCACGAACGGCGTCATTGGTGACGGCGTCGGTGCCGTCGAGGCTGATCTGGATGTCGAGGTAGTCCATCGCGGCGAGCCGACGGGCCTTGTCGGCGTCGATGAACGCCCCATTCGTCGAGAACTTCACCCCGATGCCACGCCCGATCGAGTAGTCGAGCAGCTCGAAGAAGTCGCGGCGGATCATCGGCTCGCCTCCGCCGATGTTGATGTAGAACACCTGCAGGGCGTGCAGTTCGTCGAGCACGGCCTTGGCCTCGTCGGTGGTCAGTTCGCGGGGGTCGCGGCGCCCGGACGACGACAGGCAGTGCACGCACTCGAGGTTGCATGCATAGGTGAGTTCCCATGTGAGGCAGATGGGGGCGTCGAGGCCCGTCTTCAGTTGCTCAACGAGGTGCGACTTCGTGGCGCTCATGGAGCATCTCCGATTCGGTGAGTGAGGCGAGCGCCCGTTCGAACGACGGCCAGCGGGAGGGATCGATGTCGCAGGCCCGCAACGTATCGGCCAGCGTTTCGTGATCGGCGAGCGCCTGGACGACGCGAACGACGTCAGGGTGCTTCAGGAAGATCAACTTGCGGTTGCCGTAGTGGTAGGCCAGCGCCCCGAATGGTTCGGGCCGCACGGCGACCTGCGCGTCAAGCCCCAGGCGGCGGTCGAGCAACGACACCGGCGTCGGCGTCAGTAGACGCCGCACATCCCGTCGATCGAGATCTCCTCGACGAGCAGCTCGTCGTCGAGCAATTCGTCGGGGACTTCCGTGCCGTTGGCCGTAGCGGTCTCGGTGGCGATGTCGTCCATCTGGCGCAGGTTAGTCGTGCCGGGTGCCCCGGGCCACGGCGAACGCCGGCTGGTCATCGCGCCGGGATGATCTGGGCGTACAACTCGGGGCCGCGAGTGCGCCAACGGCCGGCGGCAATGGCGATGCCACCCCGCTTCACGAGGAGGCCGATACCGAGCGCGACGGCGGCGAACGCCGTGACGAGTGTGAGCGACTGCCGATCGACCGCCCACAGCAGTGCCAAACCGACGGGCAGGGTCAGGATCGCCAGAGCGAGCAACACGACTGCCAGGGTGAGAGCTGCGAACCACCCTTTGCCCGAGTCGCCGCTCGCCAGTGGGTTGTCGCTGTCGGGGATCGCGATCGGAACGAACGACGACTGCACCATCGCTGCTCCGGTGCCGGCGAAGAGCCCTCCGACGCCGATGATGATTCCCGCTGGCAGATAGTTCCATTCACTGGTGAACGCTGCAGCGATCAGTGGGCCGACGACGGCGATGGGAGCCGCTGAGATCACCACGGATCGAGCCTTCGCGTCGACGAGCACAGCGGGGTCGGTTCCGGTGAGGAGTTCACCGGACATCGCGGGACCGTCGGATCCGAAACTGTTGCCGGCCATGAACAGCACGGCGAGTTGCACGGCGCCGCCGACGAGCACGGCGCCCGCTCCGGCCTGTCGTCCGGTGAGAACGGGGACGAGGACGATGGCAAGTCCGATGCCGCCGCCAGTGAACGTCTCGAGCGCGGTCCGCGGCGTGCGGAAGCGTGTGAGCACCCCGCGCCACGCGACGGCTCCCACCGCACCGCTGCCACACGTGCGACGAGCCAGCGAGCGCATCGGGCGGCGGCGCTGGCGAACGATCGTTCGGCTCGTCGTGGCACCCTTCACGGAGGTGACGAGGCGGCGGGTCGTCCACGCGAACAACCACAGCAGCGCCACGAGCCAGATGGACCCGACAGCGACATGGACGAGGGCCATGCCGGGCTGCGTGCCGGCCTCGGCGAGCCCTCGACCGATCTGCCCCATCGGCGTGATGGCCAGGATGTTCGCGAGTCGGGCGCGCTCACCCGTGTCGAGGTCGTTGACCGCCCGAGGAATGATCTGGAACGCGGCATAGAACGCCAGACTCGACAGGCCGACGACGATTTGGCCGACTCGCGGGTGGCGCGTCGACAGGAGACCGAGTGAGTTGATCGTCGTGCGCGACAACACCAACAGCGTTGCCAGGAACGCCAACACCGCCAACGTGACCGGCACGACCGAGAACCATCCGCGAACGGCACCGGCGAACAACCCGATGGCCACGAGAGAGGCCGAGAGTCCTGGAGGCCCGGCCGCGGACGCCGCAAGCAGGCCGAGCCCGAGCTGTCGTTGGCCCAGCGGTTCGGTGGCAAGAACGCGTGGGTCGACGGGCTGGGTGACGCCGGCGATCACTCCGATCATCACGACGATCAGCACGATTGCGGTGATGAGCGTGACGTACGCAGCATCCAAGTCATCGGTCGTGCGACCGATGGCAAACGCCACGCCGGCACCCACGACGCCGGCGATCGCCGATGCGACCAGACCGACGACTGCGGCCACCTTCTGCGAGCCGCTCGAACGGAGAACCCCGCGGAGCATCTTCCAACGAACTCGGGCGAACAGGGCGCACACCTCGAGGTCGCGCATCAGGTCAGCCAGTCGAGGGCGTCGGGATCGACGTCGCCCGCACCGACCACGTCGATGAACGCCTCCTCGAGGCGGCGTCCATTGCGGAGTTCGTCGATCGGGCCCGATGCGACGAGGTGTCCGCGGTGGATGACGCCGACGTGGTCGCAGACTCGTTCGACGATGTCCATCACGTGTGTGGACAGCACCACCGTGCCACCGCCCGAGCGGAACAGATCGAGCATGCGTCGCATCGCCCGAGTCGAGACCGGGTCGACGCCCTCGAACGGTTCGTCGAGCATGACGACGCGAGGGCGGGCGAGCAACGCTGCTGCCAGCGCGGTCTTCTTGCGCATCCCGTGGCTGTACCCGGCGATCGGCCGATCGGCGTCGTCGACCAGGTCGAGGACGGTGAACAGGTCGGTTGCTCGCCGCCGTGCGGTGTCGGCGTCGAGGTCGCGTAGCGCTCCGATCGTGTCCACGAACTCCCATGCGGTGAGGCGGTCGAAGAGCTGCAGCGGGTCGAGCATCACACCCATGGATCGTCGGGTTGCGAGGACGTCCTGGTCGACGCGCACTCCGCACACCTCGATGATCCCGGCATCGGGTCGAACGAGACCCACGACGGCGCGCATCGTGGTCGACTTGCCGCTGCCGTTCGGGCCGACGAGCCCGTAGCACGCCCCCTGGGGGACCTCGAGGCTCAGCTGGTCGATCGCCACGGTGTCCCCGTAGGCCTTGCTGAGACCGGTGATCCGCAGCGGCGAGAGGACCGGCGGAGGGAGCTGCACCCCTTCAGTCTGCCGTGGCGATCAGCGCTGACAGCGAGCTCGGCACCGACGTGAACTCGAACGCTGCAACGGCGCCGATCACGATGACAGCGGGGGAGTGCACGTCGGCGGCCGCGAGTTCGGCAAGGGTCCAGCGTCCGACCGCTTGCGCCTCGGTGGTTGCAGACTCGATCGTGGCGACCGGGGTGGTCGCGGCGAGCCCGCCTGCCATCAACTCGCCGGCGATCGATGCCCGTTGCGAGACGCCCATCAGCACCACGATCGTGCCGCCGACCTTGGCGAGTGAGCGCCAGTCGACGTCGGGTTCGCCGGCCCGTCGATGGCCGGTCACGACAGTGACCGCAGCGGAGACGCCCCGATGGGTGACCGGGATGCCGGCGGCCGCCGGTGCTGCGACCGACGACGTGATGCCCGGCACGATCTCGAACGGGACGCCGGCCGCGGCTAAAGCCTCGGCTTCCTCGCCTCCACGTCCGAACACGAACGGGTCGCCGCCCTTGAGCCGCACGACCCGTTTGCCCTGGTGGCCGAGTTCGACGAGCAACGCAGAGATCATCTCCTGGAGGGTCGGTCGCCCCGGTCGCTTGCCGACGTCGATCCGCTCGGCCGATTCGGGAATCAGTGCGAGCACGCCGTCGCCGACCAGCGCGTCGTGGACGACGACCTCGGCCGATGCCAGCAACCGCGCCGCCTTGAGGGTGAGCAGATCCGGATCCCCCGGCCCCGCTCCGACCAGTGCCACACTCACTCCGGCCCCAGTTCCGTTTGCGTCGGGATTCCGGTGACCCGCCCCACCGAAAGCCCGACGCAAACGTGAGTGTGGGTGCTCATGTCGCGGGGTCCGGTTCGGCTCTTGTGCGTCGGCGAGAAGTGGCAGCGGGGAGGAGGGACTGCAGGTGCGCCCAGTCCTGCTCGACGGCCCAGTTGCCGAAGCTCTCACCGCTGCCGCCGGAGTGGGCGAAGGCATCGAGGAGCGGACGGAGGAGTTCGGGCACGTCGGCCAGTGGAACGTCGGCACGCAGGAGGCGCGCAAGTCGATCGCCCGCGGGGGAACCGCCGACAAAGATGTCGTAGTTCTTCTTGGTCCGTCCGACGATGCCGAGTTCAGCGGCGTACGGCCGCGAGCACCCATTGGGGCAGCCGGTCATGTTCAACCGCAGCGGGAGCCCCGTGTTGCCGGTGTCGGCGAGCACCTTCTCGAGGCGATCGACCACCTCGGGCAGTACCCGTTCGGCCTCGCCCAGCGCCTTGCTGCACGTCGGTAGGGCCGGGCAGGCGATCGCCAGATTCCGTGTGGGGCTCTGGTCGTCGGCGAGGCGGACTCCGTTCGCCCGCAGCACGTTCTCGACGGCGACTCGATCGGTGACGCCCAACAGCAGCAGATCCTGGCGGGGCGTGACGCGCAACTCCCGCACGGTCGAGTCGGCCACGAGGCGTCGCAGTGCCAGGCGCAACCCGCCGGCGACCTTGCCGGACGGTACGGGCAGACCGAGCGCGCCAGTGCCGTTGATGTCGTGCCAGCCGTGATGTGCGTGGACCTCCCAGTCAGGCAGTGCCACCGGCTCGGCCAGCGACAATCCGGTGCGCGCTTCGATCTGCTCGCGCAGCCAGGTGATGCCGCGTGCTTCGAGCAGATACTTGAGGCGGGCCCGCGAGCGATCTTCCCGATTGCCGTAGTCGCGCTGGGTGGTCACGATCGCCTCGACGACGTCGACCACATCGGCTGGCGGTACCCAGGCGACCGGTTGTCCGAGCAACGGGTACGTGTCGTCGGGGCGGCTGTGACTCATTCCCATGCCTCCGCCGGCGAGCACGACGTAGCCGGTCACGTCGCCGGTGGTTCCCTCGGAGAGGGTCGGCACGATCCCGATGTCGTTGGTGTAGATATCGACGCAGTTGTCGCCTGGCCAGCCGATGGCGATCTTGAACTTGCGCGGAAGGTAGGCGGCGCCGTAGATCGGCTCGACCTCGTCGATCGGTGTCGCGGTGTCCGACCGGTCGGCAGACACCGCTCGCTCGCCGTCGACCCAGAGCTCCCAATAGCTCTCGGTCTGCGGCCGGAAACGACCGACGATCTCGGCCAAAAGCGGCTCGATCACCGCTCGGCGCTCGGGATGGGGGAGCGGGCATGCCATCACGTTGCGCACGACGTCACCGCAGGCGCCGAGTGTGGTGAGCAGCGATGAGTTGATCCCGCCGACGAGCTCACGCAGCTCTCCCTTGTGGACGACGTGGTACTGCACCCCTTGGCGGGTCGTGAGCCGCAGCTTGTTGTCGGCGAGCGCGGCGACCCGATCGAGTGCCAGCCATTGCGCGCTGCTGATCGCACCGCCAGGCACCGACGCCCGCACCATGCACGAGTAGTCGAGCGGAAGCTTGAGTTGGGTGCGGGCACGACGGATGTCGCGGTCGTCCTGCTGATAGATCCCGTGGAACTTCAACAGCAGTTCGGCGTCGTGATCGAAGTCGTCTCGGTCGTTGACCAGTTCGTCACCGATGGTGCCGCCGAGGTAGTTGCTGGCCAGCTTGATGGCTTCG
Organism: Ilumatobacteraceae bacterium; assembly: GCA_035527095.1. GTDB lineage: Bacteria > Actinomycetota > Acidimicrobiia > Acidimicrobiales > Ilumatobacteraceae > Sva-07. The sequence continues at coordinate 19,388 of DATLBC010000128.1, forward strand.
GCGCTCACAGGTGCAGCCCGCATTCGGTCTTGGTGCTGTCGGCCCATCGTCCGGCGCGTTGGTCGTCGCCGCCTGTAACCGGTCGGGTGCACGGCCAGCAACCGATCGACGGGTACCCGCGGTCGGCGAGCGGATGGTCTGGGATGCCGTACGCAGCGACATAGGTGACGACATGGGCGTCGGTCCACGCGGCGAGCGGGTTGATCTTCACCACGCCGCGCATGAGGTCGTCGTGGACGAATGGCGCCGTCCGGCGAGCGTTCGAGTCCGTGCGTCGGAGCCCGCTGACCCAGGCGGTGTGCCCCGCGAGCGCACGGGCCAGTGGCTCGACCTTGCGAGCCGCGCAACATGCGTCGGTGTCGGTCTGCCACACGTTGACCGGCAGGCCGGGCTCGGGACGGATGATTCGGAGGTTCAGGTCGAAGCGAGCGCGAAGGTCATCGGCGAACCATTCCGTTTCGGCGAAGAGGTAGCCGGTGTCGAGCAGGGTGATCTCGATGCCGGGGATCGCTTCGCTGGCCACATGAGCGAGCACGGCGTCGCCGAAACTGGCGGTCACACAGAGCCCGCCGCCGAATCGCCGGTGGGCCCAGCGCAGGACGCGATGGGCGTCGACGACCGGGTCGTCGGTCTCGAGAGGGCGGTCGGTGAGGTCGGTCACAGGGAGCATTCAATCAATTCCGACCAAACAGATCAACTTTGTAGGGAATTGAGTTCGTACACTCCCGGAATGCCCATCGATTCGGCATCGACGTTCGCCTATCCGGTCTTCCTTGATCTCCACGACATGCACGTTCTGGTCGTCGGCGGTGGCCCTATCGGCGCCCGCAAGGCACAGGGTTTGGCCGCTGCCGGTGCACTGGTGCGGCTCGTCGCCACGGACGTGAGCGAGCACCTCGACACTGCGACAATTCACGACCTGCGGCCTCGCGCCTTCGAGCCCGCCGACCTCGAGGGCATCCGCCTCGTCGTGACGGCAACCGGCGACGAGCTCGTCGACGCCGCCATCTCCGCTGAGGCGCGCGCGCGGGGGATCTGGACGAACGCAGCCGATCAGCCCGTCGACTGCGAGTTCATCCTCCCGGCCATTGCCCGGCGCGGTCGGGTGGCCGTCGCGGTGAGCACCGACGGGGCGAGCCCTGCGCTCGCCCGTGAGCTGCGCAACGTGATCGACGGGTTCCTCACCGACGAGATCGGCGTGCTCGCCGAGACGCTCGCCGCCGAGCGGTCCGCAGTGCAGGCGAGCGGCGCGTCGACGGAGGACATCGACTGGACCGAACGTGTGCGACGCGGCATCGCCGAGGCGCTGGCCGACCGTAGTCTCGCCCTGTGAATCCCGTTCGTCGGTTGCGACGCTCCCGGACCGCGGCGGCGCTCGTCGTTGCCGTTCTCGTCGCCGGCTGCACGTCCACCTCCGACGTCGGGGTCAAGATTGCCGACTCCGCTCCTGCAAGTACGGCTGCTCCGCAGGCCGTCGACGGCTCGACGCCGATCACTCCGCCCGACCCGACGGGGCTGCCGTCGATCAGCGAGCCCGACCCTGCCGTCGTGGTCGGCCAGCTCGACAACGGCTTGCGCTATTTCATCCGGGACAACGACAGCCCGGGCCGTCGGGTCGAGATGCGTCTGGCGGTCGACGCAGGATCGGCGCTGGAGGACGACACCCAGGACGGTGGCGCCCACTTCCTCGAACACATGCTGTTCAACGGCACCGAGGAGTTCCCCGAGAACGAACTGATCGCCGTACTCCGCAGCTTCGGTGCCGGCTTCGGCGCCGACATCAACGCCTACACGGACTACGACGAAACCGTCTACCAGCTGACGATGCCGACCGAGGATCAGGAGGTGGTCGACACAGGTCTCGACGTGCTCGAGCAGTGGCTGTCGGCCGCGACCATCGATCAAGCGCAGGTCGTCGCCGAACGCGGCGTGGTGCTCGACGAGTGGCGCGGATCCGCAGCGACGTCCAACGGCCGCATCTCCGACGCCCTCGCAACGCTCTATCTCGCCGGGTCGCCGTACGAGGACAAGGCTCCGATCGGCACCGAGGCGGCGATAGCGGCCACCGATGCCGAGCCGCTCCGGGCGTTCTACGACGCCTGGTACCGACCCGACAACGCGGCGGTCGTCGTTGTCGGCGACATCGACACCTCGACGATCGAAGACGGCATCATCGAACGGTTCGGACCGGTCGTTGCACGAGGCGCGTCGCCTGATCGCCCGGAACTGATCGTGGAACCTTCGGACGATCCGCAGGTGTCGATCCTCGCCGATCCCGACGTGGCCGAAGGGTTCGCTGAGGTCACATTGCCGCTCACCGTGACGCCGGCCGAGTCCGTCGAGGCCGACTATCAGAATCTGGTGCTCGACTCGATGGCGCTCGACATGATCGCCACCCGGCTCGGCAACGAGGCACTGCGCGGTGAGGCGCCGTTCGACGACGCACGTGTCGACTCGAGCAGCTTCGTCCGCAGCCTGGAGGCGCCCGGCATCACCGTCTCGGCCGACGGTGACGCATTGGAGGCGTCCACGCAAGCGGTGTTCGACGAATACGAGCGAGTGCGCCGGTTCGGGTTCTCGCCAGCAGAGGTCGACCGAGTCGTCGAGTCGTACCGTTCGTCGGCGCAGTCGAACTACGACGGGCGCAACTCGCGCCAGGACGCGGACTACGCCGACGAATACGTCCGGCACGTACTCACCGACGAACCGTTTCCGACCGCTGACGCACAGTTCGAGTTCACCGAGGCGGTGCTCGACCGCGCCGCACCTGAGACGATCGCCTACCGATTCGTGCAGCGCCTCGCCGATTCCGCTCCGCACGTCCTGGTCGTCGTGCCCGACAGTGAAGCCGGTGACGTGCCCGACGCAGCGACGTTCGAGGCTCAGGCCACGTCGATGCGAGATCGAGACCTGTCGCCGCGACCCGAGGATGTAGGCATCGAGGGCGACCTGATGGTCGCGCCCGAACCGGTCGAGGAGATCTCCGGTGAGCGACTCTCCGACAACGGGATGGGCGACTTCATCGACCCGATCGTGCTCGAGTTCGGCAACGGTGTTCGGGTCGCGTTGAACACCAGCATGATCGTCGAGGGCCAGGTGGCCTTCGAGGCGCGCAGTCCCGGTGGGCTCGCGGTCCTCTCCGACGCCGATGTTCCGGCGGCCGACGCTGCTGGTGCGGTCGTCGGCCAGAGCGGAATCGCCACGTACGGGCCCGTTGAACTCGAGGATTTCCTGTCCGACAAGGACGTCGGTCTCCAAGCTGTCGTGGACTCGTTCACGGAAGGGTTCCTCGGGAGTGCGTCGACGAGTGACCTCGAAACCCTCTTCCAGCTGATCCATCTCTCGATGACGGAGCCTCGTGTCGATCCGGTTGTGCTCGAGCAGTATCTCGACGACGAGTTGGCGATCGCCTCCGATCCATCGATCGATCCCGGCTACGCCGGGTCTTCGGCGCTGCTCAACGCCCGCTACGACGATCCGCGGTACCTCTTTCCCACCGTCGATTCGCTCAACTCGGTGAACGCCGATGACATCGACCGCGTGTACCGCGACCGGTTCGGCGACGCCTCGGACTTCTCCTTCTCGTTCAGCGGTGATTTCGATGTGGCCGAGGTGGTCGAGCTCTCGCGGCGATACCTCGGCACGTTGCCGTCGTCCGGTCGTGTCGAATCGGTCGACTTCGTCGAGCCGGATCCGCCGGTCGGCATCGTCACCGAACAGACCGTTGCGGGCGAGGGTGCCCAGGCATCGGTCGTCATGCTGTTCACCGCGCCCGCCACCGCGGATCGCCGCGACGACATCGTCGCGGCGGTCCTGCAGGAGGTCGTGACGGTGCGCCTCACCGATGTCGTGCGCGAGGAACTGGGCGACTCGTACTCGCAGTTCGCGTTTGTGCAAGTCGGCGACGGTGGAACTCCCAACACCGACACGTACATCTCGAACACGACCGCTCCGGATCTGCTCGACGAGGTCGTTGCCGCCGTGACCGCCCAACTCGACGACCTGCGCACCGTCGGCCCGACCGAGCCCGAGTTCGCGGCTGCCAGCGAGAACATCCGTCAGCAGCTCGACCTCTTCAGCAACGAGCAGGCCAACGACGAGGTGCTGTCGGTGTTCACCGACCCCGCCGGCAATGCGTCGTTCGACGAGTTCCTCGACCAGGCCCAGTGGGTCGAGGTGATCGACGCCGCCGAGCTCCGCGACGCAGCGGCACGTTGGCTGCCGGCCGACCGGTTCATCGAAGTTCGCGTCGTCCCCCGTTGAGGGTGCACCCACCCCGAAATGTGCGCGGCGCAGACCGCTCAGGACCACCCCGTGCGCAAGTTTCGGGGTAGGGGTAGGGGTAGTGGTTCGGGTTCGGGGTTCGGGTCAGCGCATGTTGGCGGGGGCGACGGTGCGCTGGCTGACCTCGACGAGTTCGCCGGCGCGAACCTCGTAGCTCACGACGTGGTCGACGGAGTGCTGTCCGCTTCGAGCCTTGCCGCTGACGACGTCGAGTTCGGTGCCGTCGACGAGCGGGACGAGGGCGATCGCCCGGAATCCTTCAGTTGTGCCAGGTGACGATCGCTTGTCTTCGCGCAACAACAACCCGGAGTCCCAGACCCAGACGTCGTCGACGCTGACGAACCGGCACCGGTGGCTGGTCTTCGACTTCGACACCATGCCGCCGGGACACACGATCACGCCGCCCTCGACCCACGGCAGCACGCCGAGGCCGTCGCGCCCGAAGCCGGACTCGAAACCCGCTGCGATGATCGCGTCGTGGTCGCCGCTGTCGATCGCCCGCTCGATCTGCACCTGGCGGACCACCTCCGCGAGGTGGTGCAGCTCGTCGTCGGACAGCGATCGGACAGAGGCGGCGACGACCCCGGGATCGCCGGCGAGGCCACTCGTTCGGGGGGCGTCGGTCGGATCCGTCACGGAACCAGTCTGGTGGGTACAGTCCGAGATCGTCCGAAGAAACGCCCGGCGACGCCGAGCCGAACCGCCACTGAACCTCTGGGAGCCTCGACATGAAGACGACAGCCGCAATCTTGTGGGAACGCAACACCCCATGGAGCGTCGAGGACATCGAGCTCGATCCCCCCAAGGCCGGCGAGGTGCTGGTGAAGCTGGCTGCGAGCGGCATGTGCCACTCTGACGAGCATCTCGTCACGGGCGACCTCGCCGGGGTCACCCCCGAACCGCCGCTGATCGGTGGCCACGAGGGGGCCGGTGTGGTGATGGAGGTGGGCCCGGGGGTCACCTATGTCGAGCCGGGTGACCACGTCGTCTTCGGGTTCCTCCCGGCCTGCGGCCGTTGCTACAGCTGCGCCTCGGGGCGCAGCAACCTGTGCGACATGGGGGCGGTCACCGCGACCGGCCTACAGATCTCCGACGGCACCTCGCGCCACCACGCCCAGGGCAAGGACCTCATGCTCGGGGTTGGCGCGCTCGGGACGTTTGCGTATCACACCGTGGTCAGCGAGCTCAGCTGCGTCAAGATCGAAAAGGACTGGCCGATGGACCGCGCGTGCCTGCTCGGCTGCGGAGTGGTCACCGGGTGGGGCTCAGCGGTCTACGCGGCCGAGGTGCAACCTGGCGACTACGTGGCGGTCGTCGGCGTCGGTGGGATCGGGGCCAACGCCGTCCAAGGGGCGAAGATGGCGGGGGCCCGTGTCGTCGCCGCGATCGACCCGGTCGAATTCAAGCGCGAGAAGGCGATGGACTTCGGCGCCACCCACACCCATTCCTCGATGCAGGAGGCGATGGAGAAGATGTCCGAGACCACGTGGGACCGTGGTTTCGACAAGGTGATCATGACGATGGGTGTCGGGAGCGGCGAGGCCATCGGCGAGGCGTTCTGGCTGGCTGCGAAGGGCGGCAAGATCGTGATCACCAACATCCACCCGACCTCAGAGCAGTCGATCACGGTGCCAGCGTCGTTGCTGACGCTGATGGAGAAGCAGCTCGTCGGCTCGGTGTTCGGATCCGGCAACATCCGCAAGGACGTGCCGCGGCTGATGGAGCTGTACACACAGGGCCAGCTGGACCTCGACGGGCTCGTCACCCGGACCTACACGCTCGACGAGATCAACCAGGGCTATGCCGACATGAACGCCGGCAAGAACATCCGCGGCGTCCTCATCTACGACTGAGAACCACCGGGTACGGCCGGGTCCGACCACGGACGTCACACTGATTCGACTGGGGGTCGATCATGAAGAGCAGGGCGGCAATACTTCACGGGACCGGCCAGGAATGGCAGGTCCAGGAGATCGAGGTCGACGCACCCAAGACAGGGGAGGTGATCGTCGAGTGGAAGGCCGCCGGGCTGTGCCACTCCGACGAACACATGGTCACCGGCGACATGGTGCCGCCCGAGGAGGCCTGGCCGTCGATGGGTATCGATGACCTGTGGCCGCTCCTCGGCGGGCACGAGGGTGCGGGCGTGATCGCCGAGGTCGGCCCCGGCGTCACCAGCGTCGCCGCCGGCGATCACGTGTCGGCATCGTTCGTCCCGTCGTGTGGCCGCTGTCGCTACTGCTCGACGGGCCGCCAGAACCTGTGCGACGGCGGCGGGGGCGCGTTCGTCAAGGGGATGGCCACCGACGGCACGAGCCGTCACCGCGTTGCCGATGGCGGCCCCGAACTGACGCTGCTCGCCAAGCTCGGCACGTTCTCGCAGTATTCGTGCGTCGCTGAATCGCAGGTCATCAAGGTCGACACCGACCTGCCGCTCGAAGCGGTCGCGCTCGTGTCATGCGGCGTTGCGACCGGTTGGGGCTCGGCGACGAATCGTGCCGCCGTCGCGCCCGGCGACACGGTCGTCGTGGTCGGTATCGGCGGCATCGGCATCAATGCCGTGCAGGGCGCAGCAATGGCCGGTGCGCGTCGCGTCATCGCCGTCGACCCGATCGAGTTCAAGCGCGAGAAGGCGATGGAATTCGGCGCAACCGAGGCGTTCAGTTCGATGGAGGACGCCATGCCCGCCGTGATGGAGATGACCGAGGGGATGATGGCCGACAAGGTGATCATGACCCCGGGCGTGATGTACGGCGACCTGATGGCACTCGGCACGAAGCTCGCCGGCAAGGGCGGCACGATCGTGGTCACCGGCGTGGCGCCGATCACGCAGACCGAGTCGTCGGTCAACCTGTTCGAACTCGCAATGTGGAACAAGGAGATCAAGGGCACGATCTTCGGCTCGCTCAACCCGCGTGCCGACATCCCCAAGTTGCTGAACCTGTACCGCGACGGCCAGCTCAAGCTCGACGAGCTGATCACCAACCGCTACCGCCTCGACGAGATCAACGACGGCTACCAGGCGATGCGCGACGGAACGAACATCCGCGGCGTCGTCATGCACGGCTGAGGCAGCGCCGTCGCCGACGCTGATCCGTCGTCGCCGGCGATCGGTCGCTAGGTTCGGCGGTCGATGAGGTCACATGCCTGAGCCCGCCGTTCCCGGTGTGCCCCACCCGCTCCCGTCCGAACTCGTCGAGTCGATCGGTTCTACGGTGGTCGGTCGTCGACGCGAGATCGAGTTGGTCGTTGCGGCACTGATCGCCGACCGACACGTTCTGATCGAAGGCCCTCCCGGCACCGGCAAGTCGACGCTGCTGCGAACGGTCGCCCACGAACTCGGCGTCGGGTTCGAGTTCGTCGAGGGCAACGCCGAGCTCACACCGGCTCGTCTCGTCGGGCACTTCGATCCCGCACGGGTGATGGCGGAGGGCTACGACGCCGACGTCTTCGTCGATGGCCCGCTCGCGTCGGCGTTGCGAGACGGCTCGCTGCTCTACGTCGAGGAGATCAACCGTGTCCCCGAAGAGACGCTGAACGTCCTGATCACGGTGATGAGCGAAGGGGAGCTGCACGTGCCGCGACTGGGCCGGCTCGCCGCAGCGCCGGGGTTCCGTCTCGTGGCAGCGATGAACCCGTTCGACGCAATCGGCACCGCCCGGATCTCCGGGGCGGTCTACGACCGCGTCTGCCGCCTCGCCGTCGACTACCAGACCGCGATCGACGAGCGCCAGATCACGCTGCGCGAATCGGGCACGTCCGACCTCGACCCCGACTGGGTCGCCAAGGTCGTCGAACTCGTACGGCTGACGCGAGCACACGGCGACCTCCGAGTCGGCTCGTCGGTGCGCGGAGCGATCGACATGTGTGCCGTGGCATCGTCGCTCGCCGCAGTGCGCGGGTCGTCGGTGGCTGCCGGAGATGTCTCACTCGACGCCGCACTCGTGGCGCTGTCCGGTCGGGTCCGCCTCCGCGAGGGCAGTACCCGATCCGCGGAGGACATCGTCCGAGAACTCTGGACGTCAGTGTTCGGCAAGCAGGACGACGACGGGTCGAAGCGGGGAAAAGCGATCGCCCCGACCGGGGCGACGCCGGTTCGCTGAACAGCCCGCAGCCGGCCAAGGAGGGCGACGCCGCCGACGAGGAGGTCGCCAAGGCGCGTCGCAAGACGACGTCGCGCCGGGCGCTCGAACAACAACCGCATTTCGACGAGATCTCGCCCGAGGTCGGCGAACTCGACGAAGAGGCGGTGTCGAAAGCGCTCGATGACGATCCGGACGACACCTTGGCGTTGCTGGCCGACCTCACCGGCGCCACCGACCCGAAGCTGCGGGAACTTGCTCGCCGGCTCGCCGGCCAGCTGTTCCTCGACATCGCCAAGAGGGGGCCCGCCTCGCCACGCGGCGTCGGTCAGCTGCGCACGCAGCGGTATCGACCCGATGGTGGGGATCTCGACGTCGACGCCAGCCTCGATGCGCTGGTGACCGCGCGCGCCGAGAGTGCCGCCGTCGATCCGGACGACCTGCGCGTGCGGTCGTGGTCAACGCCTGGCACCGCGATCTGTCTGTTGGTCGATCGCAGCGGATCGATGACCGGTCGGCCGTTGGCCACGGCAGCTGTGGCAGCGTCCGCGGTGGCGTGGCGCAGCCCCGACGACTACTCGGTGTTGTCGTTCGGCAAGGACGTCGTGGCTGCCAAGAGCCAGGACGTCGCAAAGCCGAACGAGGGCGTGATCGACTCGGTGTTGGCGCTGCGCGGCTTCGGCACGACGGACGTCGCCGCTGCGCTGACCGCTGCAGCTGAGCAGCTCTCGCGATCGAGGGCGGGCCGCAAGGTCGTCGTACTGCTGTCGGACTGTCGAGCGACCGCCCCCGGCGACGTGCCGGCGGCCGCACGCCGTGTCGGAGAGCTCGTGATCGTGGCGCCCGAGTCCGACGACGCCGAAGCCCGCGAACTCGCGGAACAGGTGGGGGCCCGATTCACGACAGTTGCGGGTCCGTCCGACGCGGTCGCAGCGCTCGCACGGGTGCTCGACGCTTGACGGGTGGGTCTGCGACCTGTGCGTCTGGTCTCAGCCCAGGCGCACCGGTCAGCAGGAGATGTTCTTGTCCGGGACGACGCCGAAGAGGTTCTCGTCGGCCTGGACTCGCGGCAGCGTCGTCGCCGGCACCGTCGAACCGGCGTCGTCGTCGGTTGGCGACGGCTGCTCGACGGTTGGCACCGCAGTCGTGGTGGACCCCGGCTCGATCACCTGGATCGGGGCGCCACTGAGGGTGGCCTCGCCACGGAAGATCGCAAGGATGGCTTGCATGTTGTCGCCGTTGAGCGAGGGGACCAACACCGCGTTGCCCTGGACGGTTCTCGGATCGGCGTTGATCTGATAGGTCGTGATCGCCGTCGGGTCGACGCCGCTGAGCACCCCGGCGAACTCGAGCATCTTGCGAGGGGTCAAGTTGGGGTCGGCGACGATGTACTCCGACAACGTCTCGATCAGGCCGCCGGCGACGTCGGGGTTGTAGGCGCCCTTCGACAGGAGTCGCGTCACCGTCCGTCGCAGGAAGTCCTGTTGGCGCGAGATGCGGCCGAGGTCGGACGTGGGGTCCTGCTGCCACTCGCCGTTCTCGTCGAGGTACTGCAGCTTTCTCGACCGGGCGTATGCGAGGGCGTGGTCGCCGTCGAAGGTGAAGCAACCGGCAGCGGGCACGTTGAGCCCGGTGTTCGGGTCGCGAACCGGGGTGGCGAACGGCACGGCCACCCCGTCGACCGCGTTGACGAGCGTGCGGAACGCGCAGAAGTCGACCTGCACGAAGTGGTCGGTGTTGATCCCGAAGTTCTGGTAGATCGTGTCGATCAGCTTCTGGGGGTTGTCGCGCTCGTACGCCTCGTTGATACGGCCCTTGCGAGATGTGCCGGCGATGTCGACGAAGAGGTCGCGAGGGAACGACAGCACGGCGACTTGCGACGTGCTCGGATTGACGCGCCACATCATGATCGTGTCACTGCGCTCGCCCAGGTTGGACCGGTCGCCGAACGCAGGCGCATACGGAGAGTCGGGGTCGATGCACGAGTTGTTGTCGGCGCCGGTGATCAGAAAGTTCTTGGCGTCGGGTTCGACGCGAGGGAATGTCTCGGGCGGTGCATCCGGATCGCCGGCTTCGGCCTCACCGGCTTCGCCGATTTCGTCGCCGGTGCCCGATTCGGCAGCTTGGATGGCGTCGGACTGGGACGGGTCGACGATTGCAGGAGCGATGTTGCGGTCCTCGACCACACGTTGGCCGGCATAGAGGGCCCCAGCGGCCCCGAACGATCCGATGGCCATCACGAACACCGCCACGATCGTGAGGCGCTGCGGCCATGTTCGCGGAATTCTCGTGGCGGACTTCGGCGGCTCGCTCGGCTTCGGCGGTGTCGGCGGAGGCGGCACCGCGACGGTGACGACAACCGGCGGCGGATCGGGGGTGGGGTCCGATGCGGTGGTGTCGGGCTCGTTCGGGTCGGACATGTCGGCGCCGACGATACTGCCCCTGCCCGCTGCCTCCTGGTCGCGCCGTGCGGTCAGGGGTGAGCGGTCAGAGGTGAGCTACCTGAGGCGAGCGGTCAGTCCTCGTCGGCGAGCGTGACCACGGTACCCAGCGTCGCTCCGTCGACGAGATCGAGGGTGCGGATCGATCCGGCGTCGACGAGATCGTGCCGTCCCGCATCGATCGCCGGGTGCAAGGTCAATGGCGCCGTGACGACGAGGGTGGCCACGACGGCACGCTGGCTGCGCTTGGCCTCGGTCTTCGCTCGTCGAACCTGGGTGAGCACCTCGATGGTGACGTCGGCAAGCGTCGGATCGCCGAACGGCGTTGCGGCAGTGCCCGATGCGGTCGGCCACGGCGCAAGATGCACGCTCGAGTCGTTCCACCAACTCCAGGCTTCTTCGGTTGCGAAGGGAAGGATGGGTGCGAACAGGCGTTGCACGGCACCGAGCGCTTCGCGCAGTGCTCGCTTGGCCGACTCGGCACCTTGTGGTCGCTGCTCGTCGTAGGTGCGCCCCTTGACCAACTCGACGTAGTTGTCGCAGAACCACCAGAAGAACGCCTCGGTGCGCTCCAGCGCCCGGGCGTAGTCGAACGCGTCGAACGCCGCGGTCGCGTCGTCGATCACGCCGTCGAGCTTGGCGAGCATCGACCGGTCGATCGGGTCGGTGACGGCGTCATCGAGCGAACGGTCGTCCGAGGGTGCACCGAACTGCAGCACGAACTTGGTGACGTTGAGCAGCTTGTTGGCCAGCTTGCGGCCGACCTTCATCTGCTCTTCGCTGAAGGCGGTGTCCACACCCGGTCGAGCAGACCCGGCCCAGTAGCGCACCGCATCGGTGCCGTAGGTTTCGAAGAGATCGAGCGGCGTGACGACGTTGCCCTTCGACTTCGACATCTTCTTGCGGTCGGGGTCGAGAATCCAGCCCGAGAGCGCGGCATGACTCCACGGAGCGCAGCCGAACTCGTGGTGGCTGCGGGTGATCGTCGAGAAGAGCCAGGTGCGGATGATGTCGTGCGCCTGCGGCCGCATGTCCATCGGGAAGACGTGCTCGAACAGGTCGTTGTCCTCCTCCCAGCCGCCGGCGATCTGCGGCGTCAGCGACGAGGTGGCCCACGTGTCGAAGACGTCGGGATCACCCGTGAATCCACCGGGCTCACCGCGCTGGCTCTCGGTGTAGCCCTCGGGAGCGTCGGTCGACGGGTCGATCGGCAGGCGCGATTCGTCCGGCAACAACGGCTCGTCGTAGCGGGGCTCGCCGTGCTCATCGAGCGCATACCAGATGGGGATCGGCACGCCGAAGAATCGCTGGCGGCTCACGAGCCAGTCGCCGTTGAGCCCCTCGACCCAATTGTCGTAGCGGTGCTGCATGTGGGCGGGATGCCAGGTGACCTCGGTGCCGCGTGACACGAGCGCGCCGCGCAGGTCCGCGTCGCGGCCGCCGTTGCGGATGTACCACTGACGCGAGGTGACGATCTCGAGCGGACGATCGCCGCGCTCGTAGAACTTCACCGGATGCTGGATGCCGCGCGGCTCGCCGATCAGGAGCCCCTGCTCGACGAGTTGCTCGACGACGACCTTCTGCGCCTGCTTGACGGTGAGTCCGGCGATGGTGGCGTAGGCCGCGGGGTCGACGCCGTCGGGGGCGTCGGCGTGGAGGCGGCCGTCGCGGCCGATGATTGCCCGCATGGGCAGGTTCAGTTCACGCCACCACGTGACGTCGGTGGTGTCGCCGAACGTACAGATCATCGCGATGCCAGTGCCCTTGTCGGGCTGCGCGAGTTCGTGGGCGACGATCGGCACCTCGACGCCGTACAGCGGGGTGCGCACCGTTGTGCCGAAGTGAGGTTGGTAACGCTCATCGTCGGGGTGCGCGACCAGCGCAACGCAGGCGGCGAGCAGCTCGGGCCGAGTGGTGTCGATCTCGATGGCTCCGTTGCCGTCAGACCGTGCGAACGGGATCGTGTGATAGGCGCCCGGACGATCGCGGTCTTCCATCTCGGCCTGTGCGACCGCAGTTCGGAAATCGATGTCCCACAGGGTGGGTGCCTCTTGGCTGTAGGCCTCGCCGCGTGTGACGTTGCGGAGGAATGCGCGCTGGCTGGCACGCCTCGACCGCTCGTCGATGGTGGCGTACTGATGGTTCCAGTCGACCGAGAGGCCGAGCCGCTTGAGCAGGGCTTCGAAGACCTGCTCGTCGAGTTCGACCAGTTCGTCGCACAACTCGAGGAAGTTGGGTCGCGAGATCGGAATGGCGTGGTGGTTCTTCGGAGGGTCGCCGCGAAACGGCGGCTCGAATCCGTCGACGTAGTGCTGGCTCGGATCGCAGCGCACGCCGTAGTAGTTCTGCACCCGGCGCTCGGTGGGGAGGCCGTTGTCGTCCCACCCCATGGGGTAGAACACGGCCTTGCCCGACATGCGCTGATAGCGAGCGATCGTGTCGGTGTGGGTGTAGCTGAACACGTGGCCCATGTGCAGTGAGCCGCTCACCGTGGGCGGTGGGGTGTCGATGGAGAAGACGCCCTCGCGAGGTACCGACGCGTCGAAGCGGTACGTGCCATCGGAGTCCCACTGGGCAGCCCAGCGGTCTTCGATGCCGTCGAGCGTCGGCTTGTCGGGGATGTTCGCCATAGACCGCCGAGGCTACCGACTTGCCCCCACCCCCTCCCCAGAACGTTTGCGTCGGGATCTGGGTGGGGTGGCTCACCGGAACCCCGACGCAAACGGGTAAATGGTGCCGGGGCGGGTGGAGGGGGTGCTCGTAGACTTCGATGCCGTGCTGCACCTCTACGACACCGCGACGCGATCCGTGCGCGAGCTGGCCCTTCGCGAGCCGGGCAAGGTCAGCATCTACCTGTGCGGTCCCACGGTGTACGGCCCGCCGCACCTCGGCCACGGCCGAGCGACGCTCGTCTACGACATCCTGCGGCGCTACCTCGAATGGACCGGCCTCGAGGTCCGCCTCGTGTCGAACATCACCGACATCGAGGACAAGATCATCGAGCGAGCCCTTCGTGAAGGCCGACCGTGGCAGGACATCACCACCAAGTGCGAGGCCATCTGGTGGCAGGCGATGGACGCTGTCGAGTTCGAGCGCCCGTCCGACACGCCCCACGCCACCGAGTACGTCGACGAGATGGTCGCGATGATCGGCGAGTTGATCGCGAGCGATCACGCCTACGTCACCGACGATGGCGTCTACATGTCGGTCGAGTCCGTCGACGACTACGGCTTGCTCGCCCATCAGTCGGTCGACGACATGCGCTCGGGCGGCGGTGACCGCGAGGTCGTCGGTGCGGCCGGCAAGCGCCATCCGGCCGACTTCGTCTTGTGGAAGTTCGCCACCGGCCCGGCCACCGAGAGCGATCCGGCGTGGCCGTCGCCGTGGGGTGATGGCCGCCCAGGCTGGCACTCCGAATGCGTGGTGATGAGCCTCGACCTCCTCGGCGAAGGCTTCGACCTGCACTGTGGCGGTCAGGATCTGCGCTTCCCGCACCACGAGAACGAACGCGCCCAAGCCGTTGCGCTCGGCAAGACGTTCGCCAACCACTGGATGCACAACGGGTTCGTCGTCGACGCCGAGGGCGAGAAGATGTCGAAGAGCCTCGGCAACGTGTCGAACCTGCTCGACCTCATCGAGAACTACGACCCGCGTGCGTATCGGATGGTCCTGCTGCAGTCGCACTACCGCAGCCCGGTGAAGATCACCCAGGACGGCATCGACGCCGCGGTCAAGTCGTTGGCGGGCCTCGATGGATTCGCGGCGCGCGTCGCTGCCGTCGCCACTGCCGAGCCCGACATCGCCGTGCTGGGCGAGTTCCGGGAAGCGATGGACGACGACCTCGACACGCCGCGGTCGACGGCGCTGTTGTTCGACACCGTTCGGCGTGCGAATGCCGCGCTCGACGCGGGTGACGGTGACACTGCCGCCTCGCTCGTCGCTGCCGTGTACGAGATCGCCGGCGCGGTCGGGCTGCGGCTCGGCTCGGAGGAGGACGTCGATGCCGAGTCGCTCGCACGCGCCAAGACATTGGACGCCGCCCGCGCCGCGAAGGACTTCGCCGCCGCCGACGCTTTGCGTGCTGAGCTCCAAGCCGAGGGATGGACGGTGGAGACCACCCGCGACGGCACGTCGCTTCGGCGGTGACCACGCTCGTCGATCGACCGGCGCCTGCCGCCGCCGAACCGGCGGTTGCGCCTCCGACGTCGTTTCCGTCGATGGGCTACCAGCCGTCGCTCGACGGGTTGCGAGCTCTGTCGGTCGGCGTGGTTCTGCTGTACCACGCAGGGTTCTCGTGGATGCACGGCGGGTTCTTCGGCGTCGAGGTGTTCTTCGTCGTGTCCGGGTTTCTGATCACGTCGCTGCTGCTCGACGAACGCGATCGCAACGGCGACGTGTCGTTCCGCCAGTTCTGGCTGCGCCGCGCCCGACGGCTCTTTCCCGCGCTCTACGCCGTGCTGCTCGCCGTCGCGGTGTGGGCCGCGCTGGCTGGGTCGGCCGAGCAGCAGACCCAGGTGCGTCGCGACATCCCGTGGTCGGTCTTCTACGTCAACAACTGGGGCCAGATTCTCGGCGACGTGCCGTACTTCTCCGGCGAGCCGCCGCTGTTGCGTCACCTCTGGAGCCTCGCCGTCGAAGAGCAGTGGTACCTGCTGTGGCCGCTCGTGTTCGTGGCGCTGCTGCGGATCCGGGTGCCCCGCCACGTCATCGGCGGTGCGATCGTGGCCGCCGCGTTCGTCGTGTTCGCCTACATGTTCTGGATGCATTCGCGCACTCCGACACCGCTCGGGGGCCCGCCCGC
This sequence comes from Ilumatobacteraceae bacterium, assembly GCA_035527095.1. Lineage (GTDB taxonomy): Bacteria > Actinomycetota > Acidimicrobiia > Acidimicrobiales > Ilumatobacteraceae > Sva-07. Next base: position 34,996 of record DATLBC010000128.1, read on the forward strand.
GGCATTCGAGGGTGTCGACCGGACGAACTTCCTCTACCTCTCCACGGGCACGAGGGCGGGCGGGCTGCTGCTCGGAGCAGGCGCTGCGTTCGTCTGGCGGCCATGGCGGTGGGCGCACGCGCCCGACGCTCCGGTTGGTCGAGTTCTCGACCCGGTCGGTGCCGCCGCCGTCGCGATGCTCGGTTGTGCGGCGTCGGTCGCCGTGCTCACCGAGGGCTACGTGTACCAGTGGCTGTTTCCGCTCGTGTCGATTCTGTCGCTTGTGGCCGTGATGGTGGCGGTCCATCCCGCCGCCCTCGGATTCCGCCGCATCATGAGTTGGATGCCGCTCGTCGAGATGGGCAAGCGAAGCTACGGCCTCTATCTGTGGAGCTGGCCGATCTTCGTGATCGTCGGCGCCACTACCGGATCGGTGTCGAAGTTTGGCTGGGCCATGGTCCTGACCGTGGTGGTTGCAGAGGCGTCGTATCGGTACCTGGAGACTCCCGTCCGCAGAGGTGCGATCGGCCGATGGTGGAACGATCGAGCGACGATCACCTATTGGCCCCTCGCCGGCGGGGCCATGCTCGTGGGCGTCTTGGTGCTCTTCTACGTCAGCGTCGATCAGTTCAATCGATTCCAGGGCGGCGACGCCGCAGTGTTCGACCTCGACGGTCTCGACGATGCGATCGCCCTCGACGCACTCGACCCCGCCGTTGTGGGAGCCGAATGGTCCACTGGGTCCGCGGTGCCGACCTCGTCGGTCGCACCGACGACGTCGATCGCGTCTGCAAGCTCGGCGACCTTGGCGATCGTCGGTGATTCTCAGGCGAATGCGCTCGCGATCAACCTGCCCGATGGCATCGAGGGGGTCTTCCCCGATGTGGTGAATGGCAGCGTGGACGGTTGCAGTGTGTACGACTCGGGGTCCGTGCAGAGTTCGGTCCGGTTCGGCAACAACTTCTCGATCTGCCAGGGTTGGCAACAGGAGTGGGCGGACGCAGCGTCAGGCAACGATGTCGCCTTGGTCGTCGTGGGCGCGTGGGATGTCTTCGACATCGATGACGACGGCACCGTGTACGGATTCGCCACCCCCGCAGGTGATGAACTCTTCGTTCGGAACCTGTCCTCGGGCATCGACGCGATGCTCGCCGAGGGCGCCAACGTCGCGTTGCTGGAGGTCGCCTGTATGCGACCGCAGGACGTCGAAGGGGCGGGCGTCCGGGCGCTGCCCGAACGTGGTGACGACTCTCGCATCGCCCATGTCAACGACCTGCTCCGCCAGACCGCAGCGACGTACGACTCGCCTCGCGTCGAGTTCGTCGACGGTCCTGACGAGTGGTGCGACGACGAGACGATCTCGTCCGATCTCGGGTACCGGTGGGACGGCGTCCACGTCTACAAGCCGGGTGCCAATCTGATCTACACGGCCGTGGCGCCGGATCTCCTCCGCCTCGCTGCGGTCTGAGCACGGCGATCTCCGCCGAACGTCACGTCGTGTAGCGATATGGCTACCTAGAGTGGTATTTGCTGGAGAGCCGAACGCTGTTGGTCGCCAGAAGTCGCGGCCCGGTCAAGAGTTGATCATCGACCAAACCTTCGCGTACTCCAGGGGCGTGTACTGGTCGTGAGATGTCGGTACGCGGGCGGAATCGAGAAGTCGTGAGCGACCTCGACGCGCGTCTCGCTGCACTGCGCGCGCGGCGTTCGGGCGTCTCGGAGGATCCGATCATCGCTGCACGTGGGGCCTCGACTGCTGCTCCACCGCCTGGTGCCGCCTCGGTCTCCGTTCTCGGTGCCCCGACCGGGCCACCAGTCGATCTCTCCCCGCCGACCGGCCTACGGATCGACCGAGTCGAGGATCGCCGCGAACAGTTCGCCGACAATCATGCGCTTGTCGGACGCGACCGCACCGGTCGGCGGGCTTTCCCTGCACGTCGCGCTCGCATTGGTGTGACCGCCGCCGCAGCTGCCGGCTTCGTCGCACTGGTGCCGATCATGGGTCCGTTGACCGCGGCCGAGGCCGACGGCGAGACCGACCCTGTCGACGGCCAACCCGCGATCGACGACTCGGTGCCCGAGGGCACCACCGACAGCACGATCGAACTGACTTCGACCACCTCCACGACGCTGGTCCGGGTCGACTCGACGCTCGCCGACGCTGCCACGACCATCCCGGCTTCGGAGGCAGAGCCGACCACCGAGACCGGTCCATCGGTGGCCGTAGCCCCGAGCGTGGGCCCGACGGATCCGGCCAGACCGACCCCGAAGCCGAGCGCGGCGCCGGCACCTGCCGCACCCACACCTGCGAGGCCACCGGCACCCGCTCCGGCCGCCCCGACACCGACGGCTGCTCCCGCTCCGTTGCCCACCGCGGCTCCAACGACCACTCCGCCGCCACCGACCACCGTCGCGGCGCCGCCGCCCACTGCGCCGCCGCCCACTGCGCCGCCACCGACCACGCCACCGCCGACCACTGCGCCGCCACCGCCGACGACCTCGCCATCGTGACCATGTCCGAGGCTCGACCCTGGCACGCAGCGACGTTTCGGTCGATGGGATCGTCCTGTCGAATTGTCACACCCCACGCCGACCTCACGCATCGCGGCGTTGAGATCGTCGGGGAGCTCGAACGGCTGTGGAGTCGATTCCGTGCCGACAGTGAGGTCAGCGAACTCAATCGGGCGGCAGGTCGTCTGTGTGTCGTCTCGGCGCTGACATTCGAGCTGATCGAGCGAGCGGAGCAGGCCAGAAGTGCGACGGCGGGAGCGTTCAATCCGCTGCTGCTCGACCAACTCGTCGGCCTCGGTTACGACCGCACCTGGGACGAGGTCGAGCGCGACGGCCCTGTAACTGCAGCGTGTGCGAACCCGGGATCGGGCGAACCCATCGAACTGTTCGCCGACGTCAACGCCGTGCGGTTGCCGGAAGGAACCCGATTCGATCCAGGCGGCCTCGGCAAGGGACTCGCCGGCGACCTGGTCGCCGCGACATTGCTCGCCGAGGGAGCTGTCTCGGTGCAGGTCGAACTCGGCGGAGACGTTCGCGTCGCCGGCTCACCCTGGATCGATGACCGGTGGCGGGTGTGCGTCGCGGACACCGATCACGGTGTCAGCGAGGCGGCGATCGTCTCGCTCGCCGATGGCGGCGTCGCGACGAGCAGCGTCGTTCGGCGCCGATGGCGGCGTGGCACCGCCGACGTGCACCACCTCGTCGACCCCATGACGGGGCGTTCCGCCGTGACCGACCTCGACGCCGTGACAGCGGTCGCGCCGACACTGTGGTGGGCAGAAGTGGTTGCCAAGGTGGCGCTGATGGCCGGCGCAGCGGGGGGCAGGTCGATTCTCGATCGATACGACGTGTCCGGCGTCCTCGTCCCGGCGGGCGCACAGCCGTGCTACGAGCCGATCGCTCGCCGTGGGGTCGCAGCGTGAACTCGCAAGTCTGGTGGTTTGTCGCCCGGTCGTCGGGAATCGTCGCGTGGGCGCTGTTGACGGCGTCGGTCGTGTGGGGGTTACTGCTCTCGACCAAGGCGTCGTCCACGCGGATCGCTGCACGTCGACTGCGTCCGGCGTGGCTGCTCGATCTGCACCGGCATCTCGGTGCAATGGCGGTGATCTTCACCGTGGTACATCTGCTCGGCTTGGTTGCCGACTCGTACGTCACCTTCGGCTGGGCGGAGATCCTGCTTCCGATGGCGTCGGAGTGGAAACCCGGTGCCGTTGCCTTCGGCGTCGTGTCGATGTATCTCATGCTCGCTGTCGAAGCGACATCGCTGGCCATACGTCGGCTGCCTCGCCGGTTGTGGCGTTGGGTCCACCGTTCGAGTTTCGTGCTGTACGCAATGGCCACCTATCACGGCGTGGCGGCGGGGACCGATGCAGGCAACCGCTGGTTCCAGATCGCCGCATGGCTGTCGGTGATCGTCGTGGTCGCGCTGACCGTGCGCCTCGTCGTCATCCTGCGCGGTCGGGCCGCAGGGTCGATCACGACGTCGGCCACGCCTCCCGAGACGGTCGAGCGATTGTCGATGCCTGCACCGTCGGCGGTTCCTGCGTCGCTGGCCATCGTGGCGCCCTCCGGTGTCTCGGCGCCGGTGCTGGGCGGGATCGACCCACTGCCGGGCAGCATCGTCGTCATGGCGATGGCGCCGTCGAGCGGCTCGGACATCGCGCCGCCGTCTCCGCCAGTACGCCCGGCTGCGAGCCCACCGCCTCCGCCTCCGCCTCCGCCTCCGCCTCCGCCTCCGCCTCCGCCACCACGACCGCTGTCACCGGACCGACGTGAGCTGGTCGGTGTCACCTCGGCGTCGTCTGACGAAGACGGTCCCGGGCGCGCGCCAGGTGGAACTTGACGGTCCCCGGATCGAGATCGAGCCCGCCGGCAATCTCCTCGATGCTTCGATCCTCGACGTAGAACAACCTTGCGATCTCACGCTGGCGCGGTGTCAGTTCGGCCAGCAGCTGGCTCGCTCCGATGTCGGCCTCGAACGCCTCGGTGACGTCGGGAGCCACGTCACGCCCGGTTGCGAACTCCCGGTCGCGGCGCCGGCGATCCGACCGGAGGCGGTCACGGCTGATGTTGATCGCCACCCGCCTCACCCACGCCTCGGGCGCTTCGTACGAGCGCAGTGTCGACCAACGGGCGTGTGCCTTGATGAAGGCGTCCTGTGTCGCGTCATCGGCGGCCTCCCGGTCGCCGATCGAGGCGGCAACCGCATGTAGGACGGACTCGTGGTTTGCCGCGAAGAATTCCCCGAATGATGCTGGGTCGCTTGCCTGCGCGCCGATGGCGTCGTCGGCGTGCCATCGATCGTCGCTCTGGGGATCGGAGGCGTCGTCGTCGTTGGGCACCGTCGCCGACAGTAGCGTCGTCGGTCACGTGCCGATCGGCGACCGTGACTCAGGCGGTTGCTCCCGCACGACGTGCGACCAGAAGTTACCGACAGGTAGACATCCCCGTTACCGATGGGTAACTTGAGGACATGACGGACTTCTCGCTCAACCTCAACGAAGACCAGTTGCAGATCCAGAAGTGGGTCCATGACTTCGCCGAGGGCGTCATCCGCCCCGTTGCCGAAGAGTGGGACGAACGCGAGGAGTTTCCGTGGCCCGTCGTGCAGGAAGCGGCGCAGATCGGCCTGTACGGCTTCGACTTCCTGCTCAGCGCCATGGGTGATCCAACCGGGCTGACCCTCCCGGTCGCGATCGAGGAGCTGTTCTGGGGTGATGCCGGCATCGGCATGGCGATCATGGGTTCGGCTCTGGCCGCTGCGGGCATTGCCGGCAACGGGACACCCGAGCAGGTCATGGAGTGGGTGCCCCAGTGTTACGGCACCGCCGACAACGTCATGCTCGGTGCGTTCTGCGTGAGCGAGCCCGACGCCGGTTCTGATGTGTCGAGCCTGCGCACCCGTGCGGTCTACGACGAGGCCAAGGACGAGTGGACGCTCAACGGCACCAAGGCGTGGATCACCAACGGTGGCATCGCCGACGTCCATGTGGTCGTCGCCAGCGTCGACCCCGAACTGAAGTCGAAGGGCCAAGCCAGCTTCATCGTCCCGCCGAAGACTCCGGGTCTCTCGATGGGTCAGAAGTACAAGAAGCACGGCATCCGCGCCAGCCACACCTCCGAGGTGGTCCTCGACGACGTCAAGGTGCCCGGCTCGTGCCTGCTCGGCGGCAAGGAGAAGCTCGACGCGAAGCTGGCCCGTGCACGCGAGAACGTGTCGACCGGGAAGCAGCCGGCGATGGCCACGTTCGAGGCCACCCGTCCCGCCGTCGGTGCCCAGGCGCTCGGCGTCGCCCGCGCGGCCTACGAGTACTCGCTCGAGTACGCCAAGGAGCGTCACGCATTCGGCAAGCCGATCATCATGAACCAGGCGATCGCGTTCAAGCTCGCCAACATGGCGACCGAGATCGACGCCAGCCGCCTGTTGATCTGGCGCGCTGCCTGGCTCGCCAAGAACGGCCAGTTCAAGAACGGTGAAGGCTCGATGTCGAAGTGGAAGGCGTCGGAGACCGCCGTGCGCGTCACCGAGGACGCCATCCAGATCCTCGGTGGCTACGGCTACACACGCGAATACCCCGTCGAGCGCTGGCATCGTGATGCGAAGATCCACACGATCTTCGAAGGCACCAGCGAAATTCAGCAGCTCGTGATTTCTCGGGCGATCTCCGGCCTGCGCATCGAGTGAATCCGCCGCTGGGCGGGCGTGTCATAGTGACGAGATGATCGAACTGGTGCTGACCATCATCGGACGCGACCGGGCAGGTGTTGTTGCGTCGCTGGCCGACGTGGTTCGCTTCCACGAGGGCAATTGGAAGCGCAGCGAGTTGGCAGAGATCGCTGGGACGTTCGCCGGCGTCGTGGTTGTGGAGGTCGGTGACGACCGAGTCGACGAGCTGCTCACCAACCTGTTGGTGCTGCGTGACCAGGGTCTGCACGTCACGGCTCAGCAGGTCGAGGAACCCATCGTTGCACCCGATGCCGACGAGGTGCGCCTGCGACTCACCGGTGATGACCGGCCGGGCGTCGTTCATGAGATCTCCACCGCGATCAGCGAAGCGGGAATCAGCATCTCGCGTCTGGGCACGATCACCGACTTGCCGGGCAAAGAGGGTGGCAGGCGGTTCGAGATCACCGCCCAGTTGTCCGTGCCGGTCGGGACCGACCTCGACGCCGTGCTCGATTCGATCGGGGAGGTCGCCGTCAGCCTGGGCATCGCCCTGAACGTGGAAGACCTGACGGGCGACGACGCAGGGAACTAGCGAGTACCGGCGACACGCCAGAACGCGCCGGATCATCGGATCCGGCGCGAATCGCAGGTGAGGTGGTCGCGAACGGTCGATGTCGGCTGGCGGGCGCCCAGTCGATGATTTCTCGCTGCAGGTGTCCGATTCTGGATCCGCCATTCGTCGTCTCTGTGACAATGAAGGCCGACCACCAAGCAAAGGACGTCACACCATGAAGTACATGCTCCTCCTCGCCAGCAACCCCGCCGACGAACCGGCGCCGGACAGCGAGTCGTTCGGGCCGTACATGGGCGAATGGGCTGCGTACAGCGAGGCCCTCGCCGAGGCGGGCGCGATGGTCGCGGGCGAAGCGCTCCAAGGCGCCGACACCGCGAGCACGGTCCAGGTCCGAGATGGCAAACGCATCGTGACGGATGGACCGTTCATCGAGTCGAAGGAAGTGATTGGCGGGTACTACGTGATCGACGTGGCCGACCTCGACGAAGCGCTCGATTGGGCCGCCAAGATTCCCAACTCTCACTTCGGCACCGTCGAGGTGCGACCGGTCATGGAGTTCGACGGGTGACAGGGCGGTCCAGGACCATCACTCCACGGATCTGACCGTCGACGATCGGATGGGGTTCGCCGACGTCTTCCGCACGGAGTGGCCACGATTGGTGGCCACGCTCATGCGCGACGTCGGCGACCTCGCCATTGCCGAAGACGCTGCGCAAGACGCGTTCGTCGAGGCGTCGACGAGGTGGCCCCTCGACGGGATCCCGGACCGGCCGGGCGCCTGGCTGGTCACGACCGGCCGACGAAAGGCCATCGATCAGATCCGCAGAATGCGGCGCTTCGAGGACCGGCTGCCGGCGTTGGCCGCCGATCCGTCAACTGCCGAGTCCGGCCGGACGGCCTCGTCGTACGCCGACGTCGACCGTGAGCAGGCGCTCGACGATCAACTCGCGCTCCTGGTCGGATGCTGTCACCCGGCTCTCGCGTCGGAGGCACAGGTTGCGCTGACCCTGCGGATCGTCGCCGGGCTCTCGACGCCACAGATCGCCCGCGCCTTTCTGGTGTCCGAGGAGACGATGACCCGCCGTCTCACTCGCGCCAAGACGAAGATCCGGGCTGCGAACATTCCGTTCGACCCACCAGACATGGACACGCTCGCCGAGCGCACCGGTGCGGTCTGCGAAGTGATCTCGTCGATCTTCACCGAAGGACACGCCAGCGCCACGGACACCGCACTGATTCGAGGCGATCTCTGCGAAGAGGCCATCTGGCTCGCTGAACTCCTCAGTCGACTCGTCCCGACCGATCCAGAAGTCGCTGGACTCCACGCACTCCTGCTGCTGACCGATGCGCGACGACCGAGTCGGCTCGACTCCCACGGCGGGCCGATCCTGCTCGCCGACCAGGATCGGTCCCTGTGGGACCAGCCGATGATCGCCCGCGGACTCGCCGAACTGGCGAGAGCCCACTCGTTCCACCGAGGCGGTGCGTTTCAGTTCCAGGCTGCGATCGCCGCCTTGCACGCCACAGCCCCCACCTTCGAGGCCACAGATTGGCCGGCCGTGCTGCGCCTGTACGACGTGCTGCTGCAGCGTCAGCCGAGCGCGCTGGTGGCGCTGAATCGGGCGATTGCCATCGACCGCGTCCACGGACCAGCTGCCGCGGTCGTCGCGCTCGATGCGATTCTGGTGGCGGACGACCTGACCGGTGACGTCGACGACTACGTGTACTTCCACACCGCCCGATCCGACGTCCTCGCCCGACTCGGTCGTCTCGACGACGCAGACGCCGCACTGCGCCGCGCGATCGAGTGCAGCACCAACGAATCGGAACGGTCCTTCCTGCGCCGTCGACGGCAAGATCTGAACGAGGTGGTCGATCTGCGTCGGCCCCGTTGAGCGGTGGGCAAGGCAGTCCGCACCATCGAGCCGGTGCCGACGACGAGATCGAGCAGGCGATCGAAGCCCTCGGCGGTGACGACGCCGTCGGCGAACTCGACGACGACCACGTCGATGGGAGCCAGCAGATCGTTGTTCGAGAGGGGCTCGGAGTGAGACACGACGTGTCCCATTCTCTGGGGGGCAGCATGGACATTGCTGCGCCTCGTGTGGTTCTGTCCTCGCTGGGCGCCCTGATACCGATCGAGCATCACGACGCGTCGCCGCCGACCGCGGCGGGCGCGATCGGAGCAGACGCGGCGCCTCATTTGGCCACGCAACGTGCCCAAGGCTCTGCAGTTGGTCTGCGTTGGCTCTGGCTCGATGGGCGAGGTCGGCGTCATTCCGAGGTCCGAGACCACCGTTTGACCACCAACCGTGGTCAGACTGCGCGCTCCGTGTTGACATTCCGTCACTGTCAAGGTATCTTCTCGTTCCTGTCAAGGATCACTCGACCGTCACGACGGTGGAGCTCATAACCCGCCCGCCCACAGGTCGGCGTCAAGAACGGAGAGCAACATGGCTACGAGCAAGCAGTCGAACACCCAAGGTGTTTCCTGGTTCGGTGTTTCCTGGTTTGGCGTTTCCTGGTTCTGACCACTCGCGGGTGAGTCCTCAAGATCCCCGACGTCCCGGACGATAGACGTTCGGGATCGTCCGAATCGGCGGTCCCGCATCTGGGAGCGCCCGTGACAACGAACACTGACATCCAGACAAAGGACATGGACGCCCCTGAGGCGTCCATGTCCGCGTCTGGGAACCAGTCGGCGGGAGTTGGCCATCCCGAGCGACGGGTGACGTTGGTGACAGCGATGCTCGTCGCCGCGGCCCTCGGCCTGCTGGTTGTCCTGCCGAACGGTGACGAGGCGATGGTGCCCGCGCCGATGTGGCTCTTCCCGGTTTTGACGCTCGGCTTCGTGGTCGCGGAACTCAGCGTCTTCCGTTTCATCTTCCGGCGCGAATCGCTCGCCTTCTCGCTGTCGGAGATTCCGCTCGCGCTCAGCTTCGTCTACCTCGCCCCAGGACCAGCGATGGCAGCGAGAGTCCTCGGCGCAATCGCAGTGGTCGTGCTGATACGCCGAGCACCGCCCTACAAGGTGGCCTTCAACACCGGCATGTTCATGTTCGAGGTTGCGGTTGCCGTGCTGGTCTTCCGAGGAATCATCGACCTGTGGGGAGCGGACGACAATCACTTCGTCGTCGCTGCCATCGTGGCCATGGTCGTGTGCGGCATCGTGTCGTCGATCATGGTGTCGGTTGCCATCTCGCAGTTCGAGGGCAAGCTCTTCGCCCGGATCGCGAGCGAACTCCGTGTTGCATGGTGGCTCTTTCTCGTCAACTCCACCCTCGCTGGAATGGTGCTGGCGTTGGCGCTGATCTCGCCGTACCTCGTGCTGGTGGCCCTCGTCCCGGTCGGACTGCTGTGGTACATCATCAAGGCCTACGGCGCACTGGATCAGCGTCTTCGTGACCTCGACGCCGTGCACGGTTTCACGGGTCAGGTCGGTCAGTCGCTCGACCCGGACGAGATCATTCGTGCCGCCGCGATGGAAACCGCCGAGGTCCTGCGCACCGACGGCACGGCCGTGATCGTGTTCGACGAGCGCAACGGCGCCACGCTCAAGGTGCACGGCGTCGTCGGGCTGCAACTTCCAACCGACGCAGACGACCCGCACTGGAAATCGCTGATCTCCATGGAAGGCGCCGTGCTGGTCCCTCGGTCGGAACTCGGGGAGATCAAGGCGGCCGGCTCCCAGATCACCGAGATGATGGTGTCGCCGATGCGCGATGCCTCCGGCGTGATCGGACTGTTGATCGTGGCGGGCCGAACCGGAGCCAGTCGTCGGTTCCAGCCCGACGACCTGGTCCGTCTCCAGAATCTCACCGAGCAGCTCACGACGAGCCTGCGCAAGGGCATGCTCCATCAACGCATCGAGCGCGAGGCCCGGCTCGATGGTCTGACCGGGCTGCCGAACCGGGTGTCGTTCGAGAAATCGCTCGAGGACACCGCTGCGAATCGTGCTGTCGGCCAGATGCTGTTCGTGGTGATGCTCGACCTCGACCGGTTCAAGGAGGTCAACGACACGCTTGGGCATCATGCAGGCGACCAGTTGCTGATGGAGGCTGCGGAGCGCATGCGTCTGCTCCTTGCCCCCGGCGATGTCCTGGCTCGTCTCGCGGGTGACGAGTTCGCCATCGTCGGGCAGCGTCGTACGCGCAAGGAAATGCTCGACTTCGCGTGGGCCTGTGTGCACGACGTGGGCCGTCCGATCACGCTGGACGGTCTCGAGATCGTCGTCACCGCGAGCGCTGGTCTCGCCGTGGTCGACGAAGACGTCGAGGAAGGTGCGCCGCTTCGGTATGCCGACATCGCCATGTTCAACGCAAAGACGCAACGCCTCGGCGTCGAGGTCTATCGCGACGAGATCGACCGTCGGACCCCTGCCCGGTTGTCGATGCTCGGCGACTTGCGCTCGGCGATCGACGACGAACAGCTCCACATGCACCTGCAGCCGAAACTCGACCTCAACACGGGGACGGTCGTCGGCGCCGAGGCACTCGTTCGTTGGACGCACCCGGTGCGGGGTGTCGTGCCGCCCGCCCAGTTCGTGCGCGTCGCCGAGGACACCGGCCTGATCAAGCAACTCACCGACCTGATGCTGAACCGCGGGATCTCGACGCTGAGCGACATCCACGCCCGCGGCTATCACCTCGGTCTCTCGGTCAACTTGTCGACACACGACCTGCTCGATCGTCGACTTGCCGATCGCGTCGAGCAACACCTGACCGTGAACGGCGTCGATCCGTCGATGCTCACCCTCGAGATCACCGAGTCGTCGTTGTTGATCGACGCACCACGTGCGCGGGCAACGATCAACGAGCTGCACGAGGTTGGCGTCTCTCTGTCGATCGACGACTTCGGTACCGGGTACTCGTCGCTCAGCTATCTGCGTCGCCTTCCGGTGGGTGAACTCAAGATCGACCAGAGCTTCGTCGCCAACGTCCTCATCGACGAGCAGGACGAGGTCATCGTGCGCTCGACGATCGACCTGGGGCACAACCTCGGTCTCGTGGTGGTGGCAGAGGGCGTCGAGAACAACGAGGTGCTCGAACGTCTCCGTGCGCTCGGATGCGACATCGCTCAGGGCTACTGCATCTCTCGCCCGCTGGCGCCCGACCAGTTCTTGGCGTGGCTGGCCACCACCGGGCATCCCAGCCGTCGGACAGATCCGCTCGATTTCTCCCGGTGGGTCGATGACGGCCCGGCGCAGGGAGTGCAGACTCCCGACCCCGCAATGGACTGAACCGCACTCCCTCGAGGATCTTTGTTTCGTTCGGCCCTGCCCGACCCGGAGCGTGTTGGGTGATACTGGAGATGTGAATCAGCGACTGCCGCTCCAGCACGTGTCGATCCACGGGCATTCTGTGGGGTATCGCCGCGGCGGTTCTGGCGAGCCGATCCTGCTGATCCACGGCCTCGCTGGGAGCTCCAAGACCTGGGACAACGTGATCCCGCTCGTCACGCCGCACGCCGATGTGATCGCCGTCGATCTCCTCGGCCATGGTGAGTCCGCCAAGCCGACGGGCGACTACTCGCTCGGAGCGTTCGCCAGTGGGCTCCGTGACTTCCTGTCGATTCTGGGAATCGACAGCGTCACCATCGTCGGGCACTCATTCGGTGGGGGAGTGGCGATGCAGCTCGCCTACCAACACCCACACCTCGTCGACCGGTTGGTACTGGTCGGTAGCGGCGGCCTGGGGCGGGAGGTCTCGTGGCTGCTCCGACTGCTCACCCTGCCCGGCGCCGAATACATCATGCCGTTCGCCTTTCCCAGGCCACTCGTGGACCGGGCCACCGATGTCGGTCGTCAACTCGGGCGTCGCAACATCCGGTCACCGAAACTCGCCGAGATGTGGCGGGCATACAGCTCGTTGGCAGGCGCCACGAACCGCAAGGCATTCGTGCGCACGATGCGAGGCGTGATCGAGCCGACCGGCCAGACAGTGAATGCGAGCGACCGTCTCTACCTTGCCGCGTACGCGCCGACCATGATCGTGTGGGGTGACCAGGACGGAGTCATCCCGGTCGAGCATGCCTATGCGGCTCACGAGCTGATCCCGACGAGCCGACTCGAGATCATCGAGGGCGTCGGCCACTTCCCCCACGTCGAGCAACCCGACACCTTCGCCAACCTGCTCGTCGATTTCGTGGAAGGCAGCCAGCCGGCGTCGACTCGCCACGAAGCGCTGAGCGACCTGCTGCGCAGCGGCTCCTGACGCGTCCCACCTCAGCGCTCAGCGCCGGGTGAACACGATGTGCGCAACGCCGTCGGTTTCCAGCTGATGCATGACCGCGCACCGCTCGTCGGCTCCGAACGCCGTCACGAGTTCGCCTGCTGGCGCGTGGAATGCTCCGGGTTCGTCGGCGCCCACGCTCGACAGCACCGTGACGATGGCGATGCCGCCCAGGCGGAGAGCCTCGATGATGGGCTGGTACAACATCGGGTCGCGGAATCGTTGGCACACCACGAGGTCGACACCGCTCAGGTCGTCGGGAAGTCCGTCGTCGAGATCGATGACCCGAGCGTCGATCCGGCCGGTCGTCCCTGCGGCTGCGGCTGCCGACGTCAACAAATCGACCGCCACACTCGACGCGTCGAGCGCCGTGACATCGAGTCCCCGATCGGCGAGCCAGAGGGTCACGGCGCCGGGCCCGCTGGCGACGTCGACACATCGACCGGTCGTCGGGAGGACGGAGGCGAGATCGGGCCAGTGTTCGAGCGCCTCCGGCGAGCGGGCCTCGACCACCGGGGCCGCCGCGTATCGCTCGTTCCAGCGTTGCCCATCCTCCTGCATGCACCGATGCTCGCATCTCCGAGTCGCGCTGACCGAGGTCACAGCCACCGATCGGGCGGGAATGCAGGAGTGGGATGGGTCCGCGTGGGATCATCGAGTGCGTGACCGACATCGACGAAGGCGCCAGTACCCAGACCTCGACCGGTTGGTTGTCGCACGAAGACCTCGAACTGGTTCGGGCGCACGTGCCGATCGTCTATGTCGACGCCGTGCCGGTGCGAGTCGATGAGCTCGGCAACGTCACCGAGGTCGGCTTGTTGCTGCGGGTGGCCTCCGACGGTTCGATCAGCAGGATGGTCGTCACTGGCCGCGTGCTGTTCGGCGAACGAATCCGCGAGGCCCTGATGCGTCACTGCGAGAAGGATCTCGGTCCGATGGCGCTTCCGAGGGTGCCCGCCAACCCGACCCCGTTCACGGTCGTCGAGTATTTCCCGAACCCGGAACGATCAGGTTTCTACGACCCGCGCCATCACGCGGTCAGCCTTGCCTACGTCGTACCGGTCGAGGGCGACTGCGAGCCGACACAGGAGGCCCTCGATCTCGCATGGTTCAGCCCGGCGGAGGCGGTGAGCGCCGAGGTCATCGCGCAGATGACGAGCGGGCATGATCGCCTCATCCGGCTCGCCCTCGCCCACGTCGGCAAACTCCCGTAGCCGGCGTCACACCGCGTCACACCGCGTCACAACGTGCCGGGCCTGATGTGACGCAACGACGTCAGAGCAGCCACAGCAGGAGCCAGAGCGTGACCATGCCGGCGATCAGCGCGGCGATCAGGTTGTGCGCGACCGCGGCAACGGCGATCGCAACTCCGATCGCCGCGACCTCGACCCACTCGACGCCGTCGACACCCTCTCCACCGGCGATCAGGTTGACCGTCAGCGCAGACAGCACGGCTGGGCCGACGTAGCGCAGCGCTCGGGTGATGTTGACCGGCAGCGGGCGGTCGGCGAGGAACACGATCAAGCCGGCACGCGACGCGTAGGTGATGAGGCCGACCGAGAGCACGGCGCTGATCGCGGCGAGGGTGCTCACCGGTGGCCCGCGTCGTGTTGCATGGTGCGGCGCGACTCGGCGACGTCGGCGAGATAGCCCGCGATCACACCGCTGATCGCGCCGACGAGAATGCCGCCGTTGTTCGGCACCTCGAGCGCCAACAGGCACACGCCGGCGCCGACGACGGCCGCCACGATCCCAGGTCGATTGGTGAGTCCGAGTACGACGAGGCCGGCAAACATGATCGCGGGCGCAACGTCGAGTCGCCACTCGGTCGGTATCGACGATCCGACGACGAGGCCGATCGTGACGACCGTCGTCCATGACACGAAGTAGAAGAGGCCGGCGCTGAGATAGAACCGTCGCCACACCGGCGCAGACAACGTGGTGCGCACGCTCGTGAGTGCGAACAGCTGGTCGATCAGGAAGAACGGGCCGACCCAACGGAACCAGCGGGGCTGGTCGTTGAACCGGGGCGACAACGCCGCGCTGTACATCACATGGCGGAGGTTGATCACTGCTGCGGTCGCCACGAGCGTGAGCCACGTGGCCGTCGCGGCCAGGCTGACCGTGGCGAGCTGTGCGGCACCGGCGAAGATGGCCAGGTTGGTCGACCAGGCCACGGCGGTCGGCATCGCAGAGTCGGTGATCGCAACGCCGAGGACGAGACCGAACGGGATCGCAGGGATGAACAGTGGGAGTGCAGCGCGCAGTGCAGTGAGCGTGATGGCGGCCGGGGTCTGCGTCTCCGCGGGTGGATCGGCAGGCGCCATAGGGCCTCGAGGCTACGAGTCGGGTGCGGGCATCACGCCGGCCACCCTGGTGCGTGGCGTACCATCTTCCTCCGATGCCCGAAGGCGACACGATCCATCGATCGGCCAGCGCCCTGAGAACAGCGCTCGCCGGCAAGCCGATGCTTCGGTTCGATGCGCCCCGACTCATCGGGCCGGTCCCACAGGCTGGTCGGGTCGTCGAATCTGTGGAGAGCCACGGCAAGCATCTCGAGATCGAGTGGGACGACGGCCTGGTGCTCGACACGCACATGCGCATGACCGGCTCGTGGCACCTCTACCGACGCGGCGACAACTGGCGACGTCCGTACACACAGATGCGAGCGGCGATCGAAGTCGACGACTGGGTGGCGGTCTGCTTCAACGCTCCGCACGTCGAGACGTACCGCAGGGCCGACAAGCGCCGCCATCCCGGCATGGGGCGTCTCGGGCCTGACCTCTGCAGGTCGGACACTGATCTCGGCGCCGTCGTCAACCTGCTCCTCACCTCTCCGGATCCGAGTACCCGAATCGCCGAGGTGCTGCTCGACCAGCGAGTGATGTGCGGCGTCGGCAACGTCTATCGCTGCGAGGTGCTCTGGGCGACCGAGCTCAGCCCGTACGCCCCGGTCGGTGCGCTCAGCGAGCACGATGCGATCCGGGTCGTCAACACGGCAGCGAGGATGTTGCGATCGAATCTGCACCATGCGAGCCGAGTCACGGCGCCGACGGTGAAGGGCGGCCTGGCCGTGTACGGGCGTAACGTGCAGCGCTGCCCGCGATGTGCGGACACCATCGAATGTCGCCGCATGGGCGAGTATCAGCGGATCTTGTACTGGTGCCCCGGATGTCAGGTGCATCTGGATCCGAAGCTCGAGCGATCGGGCGATGACACGCCGATGGATCCGCATCCAGCCGCACAGCGCTGGCTCGCCGAGCTCCCGTGGAACCGCGACGCCAGCTGATTACATCAGGGGTCAGACCCGCGATGTAATCGTCAGCCGCGTCCGAGGATGCGTTCGACGGCGATCTCGATCACGACGCGGTCGTCTCGCTCTTTGGGCTCGCGGTACCTCGCGGCGTAGCCCTCGACACCAGCGCGTACGCCGTCGGCATCGGTGATCAGGCGGACCGGGCCCTCCAGGCTCAGCCAGCGACCGCCGTCGACCTGGCAGACCGCGGCGCGTTGGCCGAGCTGTGCCATCCGCCCGGCGTTGATCGCCTTCTGTGATCCAGCCCAGGTGATCACTCGTGCCACCTGCGCGTCGGTGTCGTAGCTGAAACCCACGGCGACGACGTGCGGCGACAGATCGGCGCGCAGCGTGGTGAGCGTTGCGAGGTGGTACTCGCGCAGGAACGTGAGCACCTCGTCGGGCAGGTCGGCCGGGTCGATCGCCATCTGGCCACGCTACCGAGGTGTGATGTCTGGGGGCTGGCCCCAGACATCACACCTCACTCGGTCGCGATTGCTTCGAGGACGTTCATGTTCGAGGCCTTGAACGACGGGTAGATCGCCGCCGCCAGACCGGCGATCACGGCGCCCACCAAGATGGCGACGATGATCGTCGGGTTGAACGCCAGCTTGCTGATGACGTCGTCGGGCACCGCCAGCGTGAGGATCACCCCGAGGAACGTGCCCACGACGATGCCGACCAGGGCACCGAAGGTCGACACGATCACGGCCTCCCATCGGACCGAACGGCGCGTCTGACGCTTGTTCATCCCGACGGCGCGCAGCAGGCCGATCTCGCGGGTCCGCTCGAACACGCCGAGCGCCAGGGTGATCGAGATACCGAGGATCGCAATCAGGATGGCGAAGGCCAACAGCAACGTGATCACCAGCAACAGCTGGTTGATCTGCGCTTCCTGCGAATCGAGGAACTCGGCGTTGGTCTGCACGTTCGCCTGCGGGAACGGCTCCATCGCCGCCTGAACTGCAGCGTCGCCGGCGACCGGATCGACGCCGTCGCCGAGCTTGGCGATCACGAAGAAGTCTCTGGACGGTGCCTCGCTGATCTCTGCGAGCGTGTCGAGGCCGATCAGCCAGTTCCCGAACGTTGCGTCGCCGTAGATGCCCGCGACGGTCAGCGTCCGTTCGACGCCGTTCTGGAACGTCACTTCGACGGTCGAGCCGATCGATGCGTCGAGGTCGTTCGCGGGGTCCTTGTGGAGCAACAGTTCGTCGAGGCCGAGATCGGCGACCGTTCCTTCCTGCAGATCCGGGTCGACGAGCTTGTCGAACGCGATCGGGTCGACTGCGCCGAAGTCCTTCCTGCCGCCGTCGACTTGACCGCTGATCCCACGGATCGGCGTGACGGCCTCGAGTTCGGGTACGGCGGCCAGGGTTTCGCTCACGACCGGCGAGAGACCCTGGAAGCCGGTGTCGGTGATGATGTAGTCAGCAGAGATGGCGCTCTCGAGCGTGTCGATCAGCGACGCCCGCAGCGACGAGGCGAAGACCGCGGTACCGCTGACCAACGCCACACCGATCATCAACGCCGAGGCGCTCGACGAGGTCCGCCGCGGTGCCCTGGCGACGTTCTGCCGCGCGAGGGAGCCGGGCACCTTGAACAGCTTCTCGATCGGCCAGCCGATCACTCGTGTGACCGGCGTGGCAACGGTCGACGACAGGCTGGCGACGCCGAGGAAGAGCACGAGGGCGCCGATTCCGGCGAACGCGATCAGTCCCGGGGTTCCGCCGGGCCGCAGGAACAGCCCAACGAGGAACATGACGATGCCGATCACGGTGACGATCGCTCCAGCCACGAGACGGCGTGATCGCATGGCGGCGAAGCCCAGCTCCGGGCGCATCGCTGCGACGGGTGGGATCTTGGCGGCACGGCGCGAGGGCACGATGACCGACGCCATGGTGATGCCGATGCCGACGAGCGCCGCGACGATGACCGTTCGGAGCTGCAGCACGGTCTGTGTGTCCGGGAAGCCGGCCCCGGCTGCGTCGAAGAGGAAGATCAGCAGGTTGGCCACGCCGATACCACCGATGACACCGAACACCGTGGCCAGCACACCGAGGACGAGTGCCTCGGTCGAGATCATCCAGCGAACCTGGCGGCCGGATGCTCCGACCGCGCGCAGGAGTGCGAGTTCTCGCAGTCGCTGGCCGATGGTGATCTGGAACACGTTGTTGATGATGAAGGCACTGACGAAGGCCGTGACGAAGGCAAAGATCAGCAATCCGGTACCGAACACGTTGATGAATTGGTTGACGTTGTCGGCAGTTTCTTGGGCCACTTCCTCGCCGGTGACCACTTCGGTCTGCGGCGGCAGGATGGCCTCGATCGCCAGTTGGACCGCAGCGACGTCGGCGCCGTCGTCGACGGAGATGTCGATTGCGTCGACCTTGCCGTCGGCGCCGAAGTGCACGAGGGCCGTGTCGAGGTCGAGCGCCACGAGTTGCGCGCCGCCGAAGCTGTCGGCGCTGCCCAACCCGACCGTTCCGGTGATCGTCCCTTCGAACGTGCCGGCGTCGGTGAGGTACGAGACCGTGTCGCCGACGGCGAAGCCCTCTGCGTCGGCGGTGGCCTTGTCGATGGCGAGTTCGCCAGATCCGGTCGGCGCGCGGCCTGCCTTGACCGTGACGCCCTGGAGGCCGTCGTCGCCCTCCCACGACACCCCGAAGGTCGGACCGCCTGGTGGCGTGATGGCGTCGCCGTTGGCGTCGAGGAGCTGCGCGTAGCGCTGCAGGATCGGCTCGGCGATGGCAACGCCGTCGACGGTGCGGATCGAGTCGGCGATTGCGACGTCGATCGGGTCGCGGGCGTCGTCGCTCTCGAATGCCTGCGAGGCGCGCACTTCGAGGTCGACCTCTTCGTTGAGCTCCTGGAAGAGGTTGTTGAACGTTGCGCGCAGGCTGTCGGCGAGGACGAACGAGCCGACGACGAACGAGACGCTGGCCGTGATTGCGAACAAGATGGCGAGCGTTCGACCCCAGCGTGCGCGCACGCTCTTGCGAGCGATGAGGGTTGCGGCGCTCATGTCAGTCCCAGTTCCGCAGGTGGTCGATCACCTGGTCGACGGTCGGGTCGGTGATCTCGTCGGTGATCTTGCCGTCGCCGACGAAGACGACCCGATCCGCGTACGACGCGGCGACCGGGTCGTGCGTGACCATGACGATGGTCTGGCCGAACTCGCGAACGGCGTTGCGCATGAACGACAGGATCTCGGCGCCGGTGACCGAATCGAGGTTGCCGGTCGGTTCGTCGGCGAAGATGATCTGTGGCCGTGATGCGAGAGCACGCGCGACGGCCACGCGCTGCTGCTGCCCACCCGACAGTTCGCTCGGGCGGTGCTTGAGACGGTCGCCCAGCCCAACCGTGGCAACGACGTGGTCGATCCAGTCCTTGTCGCCGGACTCGCCGCCCAGCATCATCGGCAGACGGATGTTCTCCTCCGCAGTCAAGATCGGAATCAGGTTGAACGCCTGGAAGATGAAGCCGACCTTCGTGCGGCGCAGCTCGGTGAGCGCCTTGTCGTCGAGAGTCGCGAGGTAGGTGTCACCGATGTAGGTCGCACCGGTGGTGAGGGTGTCGAGGCCTGCAAGACAGTGCAGCAACGTCGACTTGCCCGACCCGGACGGGCCCATGATGGCGCTGAACTTGCCGGTCTCGAACGACACGGTCACGCCGTCGAGCGCGTGGACTTGGGCATCGCCGATGCCGTAGGTCTTGCGGGCGTCGACAGCCCCGGCGGCGGCGGTTGTGCTGGGGGTCGGCGGCGCGAGTGGCGAGGGAGGAGTCGACATGAATACAGGTCTACCCGCGAGATGAGACCACCGCATCAGCCTTTGGGTGGATTGCGGTCAGCCGAAGAGTTGAGGCCGGGCATGTATCGCCAGGGTGGTCCGCCCATGGGTGGACGTGCCGTACGATCACGGGTTGATGGCCACCTGCACGTCGTGTGACTCCGCGCTGCCCGACGGTGCACGATTCTGCCCCTCGTGTGGACACGAGGTGGCGCCGCTCGTCGCCGAGGAGCGACGCGTCGTCACGGTCGTGTTCGCCGACCTGGTCGGCTACACGGCCTTGTCCGAGCATCTCGATCCCGAACGGGTCAAGCGGCTGATCGATGCCAGCTTCGAGCGGCTGATCGCCGACATCACGGCGTTCGGTGGCCGAGTCGACAAGGTGCTCGGCGACGGCATCCTCGCGCTGTTCGGAGCGCCGGTCGCCCACGAGGATGATGCCGATCGGGCAATCCGGGCGTCGCTGCAGATGCACGCATCGCTCGCGCGATTCGTCGACGAGCAGCCCGACCTCGACCGGCCACTGCAGTTGCGCATCGGCGTCAACACCGGCGAGGTCGTCGTCGGTACGGTCTCCGGCACCGCCGAGTACACCGCCATGGGCGACGTGGTCAACGTCGCTGCACGCCTGCAGGCCCTGGCCGAGCCGGGTGGCATCCTGATCGGCGACTCGACCGCGGCGCTCGCATCGGAAGAGATTCTTCGTGAGTCGGTCGACTCGCTCGAGGTGCGCGGTCGCGAGCAGCGCGAGCGGGTGTGGCGGGTCACGGGCCGTCGACGTCGGGTGCCGAGGATCGGGGCGGGGTTCTACGACGTTCCCTTCGTCGGCCGCTCGACGCAGTGGGAACTGTTGGCGTCGATCATGGCCATGGTGGCCAACGGTCGCAGCGGGATCGTGTCGGTCAGCGGGGAGGCTGGGGCAGGCAAGACACGGCTCGTGGCTGAGGCGCTCGACTCGTTCCCGAGCCGAGCCGTCACCATCTTCTCCGGCGCGTGTGCGCCGTACGGCGAAACCAATGTGTGGGCGCCGATTGCGACGGCTCTGTTCCGGCGGCTCGAGCTCGATCAGGACGCCCCGCCTGACGTGCTGCGAGAGGTCAGTCGGGCGAAGGGGGTCGAGCTCTACGGGTTCGATGCCGACGATCCGGTGCTCGGGCGTTTCGTCGAAGGGGTGATCCACCTGCTGGGACACCCGTCGGAACTCGACAATGTTCCCCCGGCACAGGCTCGCGAGATCCTCTTCTCCCTGATCGTCGAGGGCATGCGTCGCCGCACGAAAACGGGACCCGTCGTGTTGTGGATCGACGACCTGCAGTGGGCTGACGTGCTGATCATCGAACTGTTGCAGCGCGTTGCCCGTTCACTGGTCGATCGCCCGCTGCTGATCGTGACGGCGCAACGCGACGATGTCGACATCGACTGGCCACCTGCGGGCGACCACCCGGTCACGGTTCGCATGCCGCTGGATCCCCTCAGCCATGACGAAGCCGCCCGACTGGTCGGTGCCGTCCTCGGGCCGTCCGCGAGCCCGGCGTTCGTTGCCAGCGTCTACGAGCGAAGTGGCGGTAATCCCCTGTTCCTGATCGAGCTCGCGGAGCTCGCGAGGTCGAATCCGGCCAGCACCGCCCTGCCGGGTTCGTTGCGGGCGCTGATCTCGGCTCGTCTCGATCAGCTCGCGGGCGCCCAGCGGGCGATCATCGACAACGCGGCGGTACTCGGCACGTCGGGGCAGGTCGAGTCGCTGAGGAAGTTCGGCGCCGAGATGAACCAGGGGTTCGACCTCGACGACCTCGACGACCTCGATCGATCTGGGCTGCTCGAGGTCGAGGGACCAACGTGGCAGTTCCGGAGCGATGTCGTTCGTGAAGTCGCCTACCAGACACTCACGAAGTTGGTGCGGGCGCAACGCCACGGCGGGACCGCAGCGGTGATGATCCGCGACCAGCGGGTGCCGATCGATCAGGTGGCGCACCACGCGGCGTGTGCCGCCGAACTGACCGCCGAGATCGGCCCGGTACCCGGCATGCCCGATGACATCGCCGATCGGGCCGTTGGCCTGTTGTACGAAGCGGCCAAGCGGTCGATGGATGTCGGCGCGTTCAACCACGTGCGTCGCCAGGCCACGCGTGCGCTCGACCTGGGGCCGAGCGATGCCGAGACTGCACGAGAGTTGTTGCTGCTGCGAGCGCAGGCGGGGACCGAACGTCGTGCGCTGGCGCCGGCGCTCGCCGACGCCGAAGACGCCCTCGACGCCGCGGTGGCAGCCGGTGACCGGCGCCAGGAGGGCATCGCCCGAAGGCTGCTCGGGATACTCCACCAGCGTGACGGCGACCTGGCCGGGGCGCGACGTGAACTCGGTGTCAGCGTCGACATCTTCCGAGACCTGGGCGATGACGCCGAGCTGGCGGCGTCGTTGCGCGAACGCGGGCTTGCCGAGGTGTTCGGCGGCTCCTTGGGCGACGCCGAGTGGTTGCTCGGTGAGGCCGAGGCGCTCACCGAGCGGATGCACGACGTGCGCGGACGGGCGTGGGTGCGTCAGCATCAGGCCTGGGTGGCGTTCCTGTCGGGTGACGCTGCGTTGGCCGAAACTCGCTTGTTGACGGCGGCGCAAGAGTTCGATCTGCTCGGCGATCGATTCGGTCGGAGCTGGGCCGCCGGTCTGCTGGCGTACGTCCGTTTCTACCAACGACGATTCGAAGAGGCCGAGGCGTTGGCCACCGAGGTTCGCCGCGATTCGTTGGAGCTGGGCGACCCGTGGGCCCCAGCGATGATGGACTCGCTGATCGCTGCGATCCGGCTGTGGTCGTCGCATTTCGTCGAGGCCGAGGAGATGTCGCGTCGGGCATTGACGAGTTTCCGTGAACTCGGCGACAAGTTCGGTGTCGTTCAGGCGCTGTCGCCGAGGATGCGGGCCCTCGTGGCGTTGGGTCGCACGCACGAGGCCGAGCGTGGCATCGAGGAGTCGCTGGCGATGAGCGAGTCGTTCGGCGATCTGTCGTTCCCGATGATGGCTGCCGCCGGGACCGCGGTGCATCTGGGTCTCGGCGATCGCGCCGTCTCCATCAGCGAGCAGGCCCTCGACCGGTCGGTGGCGATGGGGGCCGACGGGTCCGAGTCGCGCATCACGTTGGCCCTGGCGCTGTGCCAGGTCGGTCGAGCCGACGAGGCGCTGGCGCTGCTCGACAGCGTCGAGAACGCAACGCCGTATCTGTGGTCTGTGCGTGCGGTCGCCCGGGCGATCACGGCCGATCCGCCAGGCGCGATCGACGACGCCGACCGGGTCGAGGGCGATGGTGGGGCGAGCTACCTCGATCGAGTCGTCGCGTCTGTCGCTGCGGGTGCCTCAGCGATGCAACTCGGTGCACGCAGCGATGCGGTCGAACGTTTCGCCCGGGCGCACTCGACGGCGCGCGAGGCCGGCGACGTGGTCGCGTGCGAGTTGGTTGGTCTCGTCGAGTCGGTCGTGCTGCACGAGGAGTCGCATCACGAGGTCGGCCACCTCGGGCCGGGCTGGAAGACGATCGCCAAGGCGCTCGCCGCCCTGGTCTCCGACCTACCGGACGAACCGGTCGTCTGAGGCGACAACACAGGTGTCGGACCAACGGATGCACTCGACAGGGTTGATCGTCGGTCGGTTCGACCCTCCGCATCTCGGCCATTCCCACATGATCGAGTGTGCGGCACAGCGTTGCGACATGCTCGTGGTGTTCGTGAACACCTCACGCGACCGCGACACGGCCCCCGGTGTTCTCCGTGCTGGGTGGCTCGCCGAGCTCCACCCGGATGTGACGGTGATCGAACTGCGCCACCGTCTCGGAACCGACTTCGACGACGAGGAACTCTGGGCGAAGTGGATGGCGCTGTTCACCGAAACGTGGCCGCACGATGCCGGCCCGCACGCCGTGTTCTCGTCGGATGCCTACGTCGTCGAGTTGGCCAATCGGTTCGGCGCCGAGCACGTGATCGTCGATGCCGATCGCGTGACCGTGCCGATCTCCGCCACGCAGATCCGCAACGATCCCGGGGCGCATCTCCATCACCTCGCGCCACCCGTGCGGTCCTGGGTCGAGACCAACTGGCTGTGAACGAACCGCCCCCAACCCGAAAAATGCGCGGAACGTCCCGCCCAGGGTGACGGTGCGCGCAAATTTCGGGTTCAAACGCGGGATCGGGGTCAGCGGTTGGGCTGCTTGGTGACGCGGAGGTAGGGCTTCACGGGGTTCCAGCCCGCCGGGAACAGCTCTCTTGCTTCGTCGTCGGACAGTGCGGGCACGATGATGACGTCCTCGCCGTCTTTCCAGTTCGCCGGAGTTGCGACCTTGTAGTCGGCGGTCAACTGGAGGCTGTCGATCACGCGGAGGATCTCGTCGAAGTTGCGTCCGGTCGATGCGGGGTACGTGAGGGTCAACTTGACCTTCTTGTCCGGGCCGATCACGAACACCGAACGAACCGTCAGTGTGTCGTTCGCGTTCTCGTGGATCATGTCGTAGAGGTCGGCGACGTTGCGCTCAGGGTCGCCGATCATCGGGAAGTTCACCGCAGTGCCCTGCGTCTCCTCGATGTCGCCCTCCCACGAGACGTGGCTCTCGACCGGGTCGACCGAGAGGCCGATGACCTTGACGTTGCGCTTGTCGAACTCGGGCTTGATCTTGGCGACATAGCCGAGTTCGGTCGTGCAGACCGGCGTGAAGTCCTTGGGATGGCTGAACAGCACGCCCCACGAGTCGCCGAGCCACTCGTGGAAGCTGATCTCCCCCTGGGTTGTCGGTGCAGTGAAGTCGGGTGCGATGTCGCCGAGACGGACGGACATGGGGGATCTCCTCGTTGAGGTAGTGCGGGACGATCCACGATAGCCGTAATCCCGACCAATTCAATCGAGTATGTCGACATTCCATTCCGTTTGCGTCGGGGTTTCGGTGGGGCGGACCACCGAAACCCCGACACAAACGTGGGTGGGAGATGGCGGGGTTGTGAGGTTGTGGGCTGGGTCTACGCTCGCGGCATGAGCATTCCTGTGGCCATCGACGACCTGGCCGCCGCGACTGGCGAGTTCGGCTGGGCGTATCTGCTGACGGTGCGCGACGACCTGCGGCCCCACATCGTGGCGGTGACGCCGACGTGGGACGGCGACCTTATGGTGATGTCGGTCGGGCGCGGCACCGCACGAAACGCGGCCGCCAGGTCGGCGATCTCTCTGTGCTACCCGCCGGTTGTCGAGGACGGCTACAGCTTGATCGTCGACGGCACTGCCGCCGTCGACGGCGAGTCGACCGTGCAGTTCGCCCCGACCGGTGCAGTGCTGCACCGCCCAGCGCCGGACGGATTCACGGGATCGACCACCGGGTGCGGCAACGATTGCGAGCCGGTCGGTCCATCGGGGGGCTGAGGACCGACCGGCTGCACTCGCCGCTGCATGCAGCGATCAGGCAGCGCGATCGACGAGATCGAGCCGGATCGTGTTGAGGCGGCCGCGCGTCACGGTGGCCACGGCGTCGCGGCGCTTTCCACCGAGCCACACGGCGACGCTCGGGTCGGCTTCGGCGTTGCGCATCCACTGCGAATCGGAGCGAACGGTGCTCACGGTCAAGGTGTCGCCGACGCGGGTGGAGAGCACCGGG
>DATLBC010000129.1:0-8947 GCA_035527095.1 Ilumatobacteraceae bacterium
CCTTCGAGGTGTCGATGGACCATCGCATCGTGGCGTGGTCGATGGACACCGCCGGCGACGAGCACTACACGCTGCGGTTCCGCGATCTGACGACCGGCACCGATCTCGACGACACGATCGAGGACACCTCGAACGCCGGCGTCGCCTGGTCACGCGACGGCCACTGGGTGTTCTACGTGACCCCCGACGAGCAGGAGCGACCATCGACGGTCTGGCGTCACCGGCTCGGCACGTCGCGCGCCGGCGACGTGTGCGTGTTCGATGAAACCGACGAGCGCTTCTACGTCGGCATCGGTTCGACGAGGTCCGAGGCCTGGATCGTCATCCATTCCGCCAGCCGAACCAGTGCGGATGCCCGACTGATCTCCACGGACCGACCCACCGACGACCCGGTCGTCGTGATCCCGAGGCGCGATGACGTCGAATACGGAATCGATCACTGGGGCGACTCGTTCGTGCTGCACACCAACGATGATGCAATCGACTTCCGCCTGCTCGTCGCCGACGCCGGCACCGACCTCTCCGACCCGCACGTTTGGACCGAGCTCGTCGCCCACGAGCCAGGTCGACGAATCCTCAGCACCGACGCATTCGACAGCCACCTCGTGATTCACGAGTGGGTCGATGCGCAACCCCGCCTGCGAATCCTCTTCCGAGACCGAACAGAGCGAGTCATCGATCTCGGCGCCGAACCCCACGATGTGGAGCCGACCGCCAACCCCCAGTGGACGACCGACCTGGTGCGCTACGCCGTGCAGTCACTGACGATGCCGACGTCGCTCTACGAAGAGCGTGTCCTGACCGGCGAACGCACGCTGCTGCGTCGGATCCCCACCCCGAACGTCGACCTCGACGCGTACACGGCCGAGCGGGTGTGGGCGACGGCTCCGGACGGCACACAGGTGCCGGTCGACATGGTACGGCGCACCGACACCGCGCTCGACGGCTCCGCGCCGGGGGTGCTCTACGGCTACGGCGCCTACGAGGCGTCATTGCCTCCATGGTTCTCGGTGGCACGGTTGTCGCTGCTCGACCGCGGCTACGTGTGGGCGCTCGCCCATCCACGCGGCGGCGGAGAACTGGGCCGGAACTGGTACTTCGAGGGCAGGCTGCTCGCGAAGCCGAACACGTTCGGCGACATGATCGCGTGCAGCGAGCACATCACCGCCACCGGGTTGGTCCACCCCGATCGGTTGGCGATCCGCGGCGGATCCGCCGGCGGTCTCCTCGTTGGCGCATGCATGACAGTGCGACCCGAGCTGTTCGCGAGCGTCGTCGCCGAGGT
This sequence comes from Ilumatobacteraceae bacterium, assembly GCA_035527095.1. Taxonomy (GTDB): domain Bacteria; phylum Actinomycetota; class Acidimicrobiia; order Acidimicrobiales; family Ilumatobacteraceae; genus Sva-07. Next base: position 1,286 of record DATLBC010000129.1, read on the forward strand.
CCCGTTCGTCGACATCGTCAGCACGATGAGCGACCCGACACTCCCGCTGACCGTGACCGAGTGGGAGGAGTGGGGCGACCCGCGGACCGAGCCGTACGCGTCGTGCATGCTCGCGTACTCCCCATACGACAACACCGTCGCCGCCGACTATCCGGCGGTGTACGCCACAGCCGGCCTGCACGACCCCCGGGTGAGCGTGCACGAGCCGGCAAAGTGGATCGCCCGACTTCGCGAGGTCTCGACGGGCTCGGCACCGATCGTGTTGCGCACCGAACTCGTCGCCGGCCACGGCGGCCCGACCGGCCGCTACGAAGCCTGGCGCGACGAAGCCCGAACGCTCGCCTTCCTCCTCGCCACCACCTGATAATCGGCTCAGGCAACGAGCGCGACGACAGCGAGGGCCATCAATCCCACGTTGCGTGCGACGTGGCCGAGGCCCAGCGGCTTCGACGACCAGGTGCCGAAGCACGCACAAGGCGGGTGGCGACCCTCCGCGAGCCGGCGCACGATCAGCGCAGTGAATGCGGCGAGCACCGCCAGTGCGAGCGCCGCCGCAGCCACCGGTGCGACCTGCATCACGAGCACTGCGCCGAGCACGATCTCGACCCACGGAAGCACCGGGACGACAACCGCAGGCGCACCCAGACCGCGAGCCTGTTCTGGCCACGCCGGTCCGGCTGCAACCTTGGAACCACCCGACACGAGGAACACGAAACCGAGCAGGATCGATGCCACCAGCCCGACGGCGGCCATCGCGTCAGATGGTGACGGACGTCCGCTCGCGAGCAGCGAACGCGTCGACACCGAGCTTTGCGGCGCAGTCGATCACCGGGGCGAGGATCTCGTCGAGGTCGTCGTCGTCGTGCGCTGGATCATGATGGAACAGCGCAAGTTGCTTGACCCCCGCCTTGGCGGCGAGCCACACGGCGTACTCCGGGGTGCAGTGCCCCCAGTCGCTCTTGGTCCCGAATTCCTCGGGGGTGTACTGCGCGTCATGGATCAGCAGGTCGGCCCCATTGCACAGTTCGAAGACGCCAGGCCATGCGGAATGCGAACCGTCGGACGGCATCTGGTGATCGCTCATGTACACCACGGAGCGTCCGCGCCACTCGACTCGATAGCCGACCGTGTGACCGACGTGGGGAATCAAACGCGTCAGGACGCGGACGTCGTCACCGATCATGAAGTCGTCGTCGCCGACCTCGTGGATGTCGACCATGCCGGGGAACATCGAGAAGTGGATCGGAAACAAGGGCGGCTTGATCGTGTCTGCGAACACCTCGGCGACCGTGATGTCGCCGGGCTGTTCGGGCGCGTACAACGTGACGTTTGCACCAGGGCGCAGGAACGGCTTGAAGAATGGGAGCCCCTGGATGTGGTCCCAGTGCAGGTGACTCAGCAAGCACGTACCACGGAACGGCTCGTCGACCGGCTGCGTCAGGCCGAAGTACCTGAGCCCGGTACCGAGGTCGAACAGGATCGGATCGTGGCCCGGAATGTCGAGCGACACGCACGACGTGTTCCCGCCGTACCGGGCGATCTCGTCACCGTGGCACGGCGTCGAACCACGGACGCCATGAAACATCAGCTCCATGCCATCCGCCGTGGCGCCAGTGCTGTGTGAACCCCCGATGAACGAACGATAGATCCTTGGGCGACGACTCATGCAACCCCAGCGACGTGACGTTCGTCGCCGGGGTGGCGTCTTCACCGGCTCCCGCTGGCAGGCAGACGATTGCTACCGTCGCTCCATGCCCGACTCGACCCCAGCACCCGTACTCCCCGACGGCATCGTGGTGGTCGTCAAAGAGGAGTGCGCCACGTGCCACGCCGTCACGTCGGTGCTCTGCGAACTGGCCGACACGACCGAGCTGACGGTGTACACCCAGGACGACCCACGGTTCCCCGACACACCCACGCCGATTCACGACGCCGATCTCGCCGTCAGTTGGCACCACCACATCGAGACCGTCCCGACCGTGATCCGGGTCGTCGACGGCGTCGAAGTCGAGCGCACCGTCGGTTGGCACCGCGACGAGTGGGAACGGGTGACCGGCGTCGATGGTCTCGGCCCAGATCTGCCGGCGATGCGGCCCGGCTGCGGGTCGATGAGCGTCGATCCCGATCTGGTCGACGACTTGAACGTGCGGTTCGGTGCCACGACGCTGGCGTCTCGCCGCATCGACATCGCTGCCGCCGAAGACGAGATGGAGATGATGTTCACTCGCGGTTGGACCGACGGTCTGCCGGTGGTGCCGCCGACCGAAGCGCGGGTGATGCGGATGCTGACGGGAACGACGCGCACGCCATCCGACATCGTCGCCACCGTGCCGCCGGACCTCGTCGATGTCACCGTCGAGAAGGTCGCCGTCGCCGCGGTGATGGCCGGCTGTCTGCCCGAGTATCTGCCGTGGGTCCTCACCGCGGTCGAGGCCGCGTGCACGAACGAGTTCAACATGCACGGTCTGCTCGCCACCACGATGCCCGTCGGCCCAGTGATCGTGTGCAGCGGACCCGGCACGCATGCGATCGGGATGAATTCGGCCGGCAACGCGCTCGGCCAGGGCAACCGCGCCAACTCGACGATCGGCCGGGCACTGCAGCTGGTCGTGCGTAACGTCGGCGGTGGCCGCCCCGGCGAAGTCGACCGTGCGACTCATGGCAGCCCGGGCAAGATCGGCTTCTGCTTCGCCGAGAACGGCGTCGACTCGCCCTACGGCACGCTCGCCGTCGAGCACGGCATCGAGCCCGGCGTCGATGCCCTGACCCTCTTCGCCGGCGAGGGAACTCGCTGCGTCGTCGACCAGCTCTCCCGTGAACCCGACTCGCTCGCCCGCTCGCTCGCGGCGAGTCTGCAGTCGATGCACCACCCGAAGCTGGTGCTCGGCTTCGATGCCATTCTCGTGATGGGGCCCGAGCATGCCCGTGTCTTCGCCGACGCCGGATGGGATCGCCAACGAATCGTCGACGGGATCGCCGAGCACCTCAATCGGCCGGGGTCGGAGGTGGTACGCGGCGCCGGCGGAATCGCCGAGGGGCTGCCCGAAGCCTTTGCCGACGCCCCGTCGCTCCCCAAGTTCCGCGCCGGCGGCCTGATGCTCACCTACGCCGGCAACGGCACCGGCCTCTTCTCGGAGATCATCGGTGGGTGGGCGAACGGAGACGTCGGCTCGAAGCCGGTCACCCGCGCCGTGACATACTGACCGACCATGGGCGCCCGCACGATTCTCGACCCGACCAGTGAACGGACCATCGGCGAGCGCGAGCGGCTCGCGCGACCTGACACGTTGTCGGGCCTCACGGTCGGATTGCTCGACATCTCCAAGCCCCGTGGTGACGTCTTCCTCGACCGGCTCGAGGAGCGACTCGTCGGCGTGGGCGCGAACGTGAAGCGCTACAAGAAGCCGACGTTCACCAAGCCCGCCCCCGTCGACTTGCGGCACCAGATCTCCATCGAGTGTCAGGTCGTGATCGAGGCCTTGGCCGATTGAGGCAGCTGCACGTCGTGCAGTGTGCACGACATCAGCGATCTGGAACTCCGAGGCATCCCGGGCGTCTTCATTGCGTCGGAGGGGTTCGTCGACGCTGCCGTCGCGCAGTCGACGTCACTCGGGTTCCCATCGGTGGCCCGGGTGTTCACCCCGCACCCGATCCAGGACCGCACCGACGACGAGATGATCGCGTACGCGGATTCGGCCTTCGACTCGATCGTGGCCAGCGTGACATCCGAGGTGTGAACGGAGGCGGGTCGAGCGCGGCGATCAGTCGAGCGCGGCGATCGCCGCAGCGGTGGCGAGCACGCGGCGGGCGTTGTCGACGTGGAGGTTCTCGATCATCCGGCCGTCGACCGTGACGACGCCGCGACCGTCCGCAACCGCCTCGTCGAACGCGGCGATGACCCGCTCGGCGTAGTCGATGTCGTCGGCCGACGGCGCCCACGTGTCGTTGGCCGGCCCGACCTGGCTCGGGTGGATCAGTGTCTTGCCATCGAAGCCCATCTCCATGCCTTGACGGCACTCGGCCTCGAATCCCTCGGCGTTCTTGACGTCGTTGTACACGCCGTCGAGGATCACCTTGCCGGCCGCGCGGGCCGCGAGCAACGCCGTGGCAAGGTGCGGCACCAAGGGATGACGACTCGGCACGAGCGGCGAACGCAACTCCTTGGCCAAGTCGTTGGTACCCATCACCAGTACGGCCACGCGTGGATGGGTGGCGATCTCTCGGACGTTGAACATCGCCGTCGGCGTTTCGATCATCGGCCAGATCACCACGTCGGTGGCGCCGGCAGCGTCGAGCAGCGCAGCGACACGACCGACGTACTCGACCGAATCGACCTTGGGGATCACGACCGCTGCAGGACGCGCCAGGGCGGCCGCCGTGACGTCATCGCTCCCCCACTGCGTGTCGAGGCCGTTGCAGCGGATCGTCAGCTCACGGTTGCCGTACAGCCCGGACTGCACTGCAGCGACCGCCTTCAGTCGTGCGTCGGGCTTTGCGTCAGGTGCGACGGCGTCTTCGAGATCGAAGATGATCGCATCGGCGGGGATCGTCTGGGCCTTCTCGAGCGCACGGTCGTTGGCGGCCGGCATGTACAGCACGGAGCGGCGAGGGCGCAGTTCGTCGTTCATCGGTGTCTCCTCAGAAGCCGTACGAGGCGGCGAGTTCGGGATCGCGTTCGGACAGGGCATGGGCGAGTTCGACGACGACCCGGCACTGCTTGACCGACGCGTCGTCCTCCATCTTGCCGTCGAGCATGAGGGCGCCGGTGCCGTCGCCCATGGCATCGATCACGCGTTGAGCGTGGGCGACATCGGCGGGGTCGGGGCTGAACACCTTCTTCGCGATGCCGATCTGCACCGGGTGCAAGCTCCAGGCGCCGACACAGCCGAGCAGGTAGGCGTTGCGGAACTGATCCTCGCAGGCCACGGTGTCCTTGATGTCGCCGAACGGCCCGTAGAACGGCAGGATGCCGTTGGTGACGCAGGCATCGACCATGCGGGCGATCGTGTAGTGCCACAGATCCTGCTGATACGTCGCGCGTGGCGCCTCGATGTCGGTGTTGCCCTCGGCATCTGCCTGGGGATCGGCACGCACCAGATAGCCGGGATGGCCACCGCCGACGCGGGTGGTCTTCATCCGTCGGTTGGCGGCGAGGTCGGCGGGACCGAGCGAGAGCCCCTGCATGCGAGGCGAGGCGGCGCAGATCTCCTCGACGTTGGCGACGCCGCGGGCGGTCTCGAGGATCGCGTGGACCAGCAGCGGCTCGGTCAAGCCGGCCTTGGCTTCGAGTTGAGCGAGCAGCCGATCGACGTAGTGGATGTCCTCAGGGCCTTCGACCTTGGGGATCATGATCACGTCGAGGGCCTCACCGGCCTCGAGCACCGCGGCGGTCAGGTCGTCGAGACCCCACGGCGAGTCGAGGCTGTTCACCCGAGTCCAGAACTGCGTGTCGCCGAAGTCGACGGCGTTGGCGACCTCGACGAGGCCGGCTCGTGCCGCTTCCTTCTGATCGGCCGGCACGCCGTCCTCGAGGTTCGCGAGGAGGATGTCGACGGTGGGCGCGATGTCGGGCACCTTCGAGCGCATCTTCTCGTTGGCGGCCGGGAAGAAGTGGATCATCCGGCTGGGCGGGAACGGGATCTCGCGTACGGGCTCGGGAGCCCCGACGGCGAGTGGACGGAAGAAATCTCTTGCTGGACGCACGCCGTAACCGTACGCGGCGCGCCACGCGACCAGCCAACCGCCGTGGCGAGCCGCTCGATCGGATTGGGCGACCCCGCGGCTCGAGCGCAGCCCCGGCGCCCGGTGTGCAATCGTTGACAGGTGCTGCCCGAACGATCGATTGACCCAGCCGAGTCGTACACCCACGAACGGCGCTCGTTCGTCGACTTCCTGCGATCGTTGTCGCCGGCCGAACGACGAACGTCGGTGCCGGCCACGCCCGCGTGGACTGTGCACGATGTGTTGGGCCACGTCGTCGGCGTGGACCGCTGCCCAGGTCGAACAGGGTCGACGATTCTCGATCGACGAACTCGCCGCCGAGTGGGAGCAGGAGGGTCAGCAGTTCGAGGACGAACTCCGCCGGCACGCGGCCGGAAGCGTCATCATCGACCTGGGCGACGAGACTCTCATGCTCGGCTCCGGGACACCCGTCATCGGACTCACCACCACCCGCCTCGAACTGTTCCGGGCGCTCGGTGGCCGACGCACCAGCAACGAGATCGCTGCGCTCGACTGGTCGGTGACCGGGCCCGCCATCGATCTCGTCAACTGCTACGACGAGCCGTCACTGCGCCTCGACGAGCAGAAGCACCTGTAGGGCGACTGAGCGTCGCCGAGGTCGTCAGCCAGGAAGTCCGACCCGATCAGCGTCGACGGCGACGAGTCCGTCGTCGAGCAGTGAGGCGAGGATCCGGGCGTCGAACTCCTGGACCGGTCGCGATCCGTCCTGAAGCGCTCGGAGCAGTCGGCCCCGAGCTTGACGATCGCTGCCCTCGAATCTCGCCTGCCTGGTGCTGACAGCGGCCGAACGGATCGCAGGATCGGGATCCGGTCGTCCATCTGTGTTCCAACGACAGGTCGGTGCCGCGGGGCATTCGTCACAGTGCGGCGTGGGCCGGCACAACGTCGCGCCCAGGTCCATCAGCACCTGGTTCCAGAGCCATCCGTCGCCGACGGGCACGAGCTCGTCGGCGACGGTCTGCGCCACCTTCGGAGTGAGACGCTCGCCGGTGGTTCGCGCCAGCACGCGGGCGATGTTCGTGTCGACCACGGCGACGTCGCGTTCGAACGCGAACGCCAACACGGCACGAGCCGTGTAGGGGCCGATCCCCGGCAGGGCGAGCAGCGCATCGAGATCGTCGGGCAGCTGTCCACCGTGCCGTTCAACGATCACCTCAGCAGCACTGCGCAGGTTTCGAGCGCGCCGCGGATACCCGAGACCCTGCCAGAGACGCAGTACGTCACCCAACGAAGCCGAGGCGCACCTCGCCGCATCCGGGTATTCCGAAAGGAACGCTAGCCACTTCGGGATCACCCGATCGGCCTGGGTCTGCTGCAGCATCACCTCGGCGACGAGGATGCGCCACGGGTCCCGCTCGGCGCGCCACGGGAGATCGCGCAGCTGCGGCGCTCCCCACGCCAGCACGGCGCCCGGGTCGATCATGGCGAACTGCGACGAGTGGTCAGTCGGCCCAGACGTCGGTGCCGTCGTACGGACGCTTGCGCTCAGGGGCGAACTCGCGCTTCCAGATCAGCACCTTGCGAATGAAGTAGCACACTTCCTTGCCGTCCTGGTTGAAGCCCTTCGTCTCGACCTTGACGATGCCACGGTCGGGCTTGGACTTCGACTCGGTGACCTCGAGCACTCGTGTCTCGGCGTGGATCGTGTCGCCGTGGAATGTCGGGAACTTGTGCTGCAGCGTCTCGACCTCGAGGTTCGCGATCGCTGCGCCGCTCACGTCCGGCACGCTCATGCCCAGGACGAGGCTGTACACGAGGTTGCCGACCACGACGTTGCGGCCCTGCACCGATTCGGCGGCGAACCAGTCGTTGGTGTGCAACGGGTGGTGGTTCATCGTGATCATGCAGAACAAGTGGTCGTCGTACTCGGTGATCGTCTTGCCGGGCCAATGGCGCAGGACGTCGCCGGGGGTGAAGTCC
>DATLBC010000130.1:0-10244 GCA_035527095.1 Ilumatobacteraceae bacterium
TCTGCTGGGGACCTTCGTCACGGTCGAGGAACCACTGCAGCGAATGCGTGTCCACGAGGAGCAGGCGTCGACGAAGTACGGAGTCGAGCGGGGCTCGGTCGACTACCGGGCGTGGCGACAGTGGATCGATGGGGCAGCGGACGCCAAGCGCTCGATCGAATTCCCGTATTGGCGCATCTGGGGCGAGCACACGCGCAGCATCGTCGCCGTTCGCGGCGTTCCCGTGCTCGATCGGATCAAGTGCGTGCCGACGTCTGCGCAGTGGGCGTGGTCGCGCAAGGGGCGGATGCGGAAAGACGTGATGAGATTCCTGCGACCCACCGCCCGCTGAGGACCTGCGACTCGAGCGTTCACCGGATCGGCGGGGGCGGCGCAGGTCGGACCACCTGGGCCGGCGATGTCACGTCGGCTCCTGGTGTTCGGCTGCGGTCGCAGGTGAGCTCGCAGCAAGCGAGTCGCGAATCCGGTCGGCCACCCACGGAAGCTTCAGCGGCTCGTTGTGTCGGCCGCCGACCACATGCGACTCGAAGTGTCCGAGGGACAGTTCACCGAAGCCCATCTCGACGTCGTCCCACCAGCCTTCGAGCGCCATCTCCCTGGCCGCGAGCGTCGCCGTTCGGAAGTACAACACGTCGCCCGTCCAGGGCCGAGGACGATGCCGTTTGGCAGCGCTGACCATCGTCTCGGTGCAGTACAGCAGTCGCCGATCCATCGGCAGTTCACGACCGAGGCGCACGGTCAGTTCGATTCGTGCGACCTGCAGCTTCGTACGGGCAGCCTTCGCGGCACGCAACACCCAGGGGTACCGGCGCAAGGTTGCTCGAATGGGATCGAGGCGCGGTGCAGATGGCGATGGCGGTGCGCCGGTGCCGCGGCCTGTGCGGGTGCGTCCGCGCCAGCCATCGGTACGCAACTCGGAGGGCACGCGAGCAAGCAACTCCTCGACCATGACGTCGAATCGTTGCTCGGTCGCAGCATCGCTGTCGGGCTCTTCGACATGGTGTGATCGAGCGGCCAGATTCGGGGCGTCGGAGACGATCAGCGGTCCGTCGATCTCGGCGCCGACATCGACGAGCCGGTGGGCCATCTCGATGGCGGTCAGGCCGCCGATGCAGTGGCCGCCTAATCGGTAGGGACCAACGGGTGCGAAGCGCCGCAGTTCGCTCACGTAGGCGTCGGCCATCGCTGCCACCGTCGACTCGCCGCGATGGCCGTCCCACCCCGACCACTGGAACGCGTAAACCGGCTGAGACGGACCCAGGTTGGCGGCCAGCTCCGAGAACACCAGGACGTTGCCGCCGCCACCGTGCACCAACACGAGCGGCGGCACACCGGGCTCGCCGTCCTGGAGGACCTGGAGTGACCGGTATCCGTCGGTGAGCGACGCACCCCCGTCGATGCGTGCAGCGAGGGCACGAAGCGTGGAGGCCTGGCTGATGGTGGCGAGCGGGAGTTCGGCACCAAACTCCTCCGCGATGCGCAAGAACAGCGTGACGGCTGCCAACGAGTCGCCGCCCAGGTCGAAGAAGTCGGCGTCGGGCGGCAGGTTCGGGAATTCGAGGACATCGGACCAGATCGCCGCCAGCCTCCGTTCGGTGTCGGTGGTGTACTCGGGCGACTCCTGCGCAGCCGACTGCCGGGGATCGGGCAACGACTGCAGGTTGGCCTTGCCGCTCGGACCGAGATCGATGCGATCGAGCCGGACGACGAATGCCGGCACCATGTACGACGGCAAGTGGGCGCGCAGGTGCTGGCGCACCTCGGCCGGAGCCACGGTGGCCGACTCGTCGGTGACGTAGTAGGTCACGATGAACGGCGCACCCGACGCCTTGTGGAATGTGTGACTGAGGCACTGGGCGATGCCGGGCATCCGACTTGCCACCGCGTTGATCTCACCTGGTTCGACGCGGTATCCGCGGATCTTCACCTGGTGGTCGGCACGCCCCTGGAAGAGAATGTCGCCGTGGTCGTCGCGCCGCCCGAGGTCGCCGGCCTTGTAGTAGCGGTGCTCGCCATGCGCGCCGTGCTCGGATCCGAGGGTCACGAAGCGCTCGGCGGTCAGGTCTGGTCGGCCGATGTAGCCGTGGGCGAGACTCCGGCCGCCGAGGTACAGCTCGCCGATGTCACCATCGGCGACCTGGCGACCCCTCTCGTCGAGCAGCAGCACCTCGCAGTTGGAGATCGCCGTCCCGATCGGTGGCAGGTCGGGCCAGCTTCCGGGGTCACCGTCGAGCAGATGTGCCGTGATCACGTGCGTCTCCGACGGACCGTACTGGTTGTCGAGTGTGGCGTTCGGCCGTGCAGCGAAGACGTCCCGAAGGGCATCGTCGACTCGCAGTTGTTCGCCGGCCGTGATGACCTCGGCGAGCGACTCCGGCAGTCCTCCGCTTCGCTGGGCGACCTCGACGAGCCCGCGCAGCGCCACGAAGGGGAGAAACAGCCGCTCGATGTGGAGATCCTCGAGCAGACGCAGGAGCTGCCGTGCATCGCGCCGTTGTTCATCGGGCACCATGAAGAGGTGGCCGCCCGACGCCAGCGTCGTCGAGATCTCCTGCAGCGACACGTCGAAGCTGATGCTCGAGTACTGCAGCACTCGCGCCCGGTGGCGGAACGTGCGGCGGGCGAGCTGCCAGTCGATCAGATTGGCGATCGCACGATGCGGCATCTCGACGCCCTTAGGCCGTCCCGTCGAACCGGACGTGAACACGATGAACACGGTCCCTTCCGGATCGATGTCGACGTCGACCGACTCGTGTGGGGCGTCGAGCGCTGCGTGCAGCTCCTCCCACACGCGTGTCGACGCTCCGGTGGAATCGATCCAGTCCTGGTGGCGTTCGGTGACGAGCGTCAGGGTGAGCGCCGCATCCTGCTGCATGAGTTCGAGGCGGTCGCGCGGATACGTGGGGTCGAGCGGTACATATGCGGCCCCGGCCTTCAAGATGCCGACCAGGCCGGCGACCAGCGCCACCGAACGGTCGATACACAGCCCGACGCGATCTCCCGGCCGGACGCCGTGACGACGGAGGTCTGCAGCAACACCGTCGGTCAGCTCGTCGAATTCGCGGTGGCTGAGACAGCGCTCGGAGTCCTGCACCGCAGGTGCCTCCGGGTCGAGCTTCGCGCCGCGCCGGATCCAGTCGGTGACCGTCGAGAGATCCCAGATGGGTTCGAGGGATGCTGATGACCCGTTGGTCACATCGTGATTCCGCATTACTTCGCTCGCTTTCGCTTCTCGAGCTGATCCGCCGCCGAGCACTATACCGCCGCAGAGTGCTGCGGTTGGGTGGCCAGTCCCGCCAGCGAGTGCCCGCTCGGCCCGCCTTGACACTGTTGCGGCACGCCAACAAGACTGACACTTCAGATCGGTGGCGGACCGGTCGATGACCACGAGTGGAGTTCAACATCGTGAAGACGCTGATTCTGGCGGGCGGCTATGGCTCGCGCCTGGCCGAGGAGACCGAAGTCCGACCGAAACCGATGGTCGAAATCGGAGGTCAACCGATCCTTCGGCACATCATGAAGTCGTACAGCGGGTACGGCTTCGACGACTTCGTGATCGCGCTCGGCTACAAGGGCGAGTACATCAAGAAGTACTTCGCCGAGTACGGCTCGCTTGCCGGCAACCTCACCGTGCAGCTTCGCGACGGCACGGTCGTGCGCCACGACGAACACCACGAATCGTGGACGATCGACCTCATCGAGACCGGCCAGAACAGCGAGACCGCGGGCCGCATGCTGAAGGCGCGCGACCACCTCGGGGACGGGACGTTCATGATGACGTACGGCGACGGGGTCGCCGACGTGCCGCTCGATCGGTTGCTGGAATTCCACCGTTCGCACGGCAAGCTCGCCACGGTCACGGCCGTTCACCCGGTGGCACGGTTCGGCCAGATGGACATCGACGGCGATCACGTGCGTTCGTTCACGGAGAAGCCGCAACTCGACGCCGGATGGATCAACGGTGGTTTCTTCGTGCTCGAACCCGAGGTGTTCGACTACATCCCCGGCGACTGCGACTGGTCGCGGGCGCCGATGGAGGCGCTCGCCGATGCAGGGGAACTGTGCGCCTACCGGCACGACGGCTTCTGGCAATGTATGGACACCATTCGCGACAAGCTCTACCTCCAACGCATGTGGGAGACCGGGGACACGCCATGGACGAAGAGGTGGGACTGAAGCGATGGGTATGAACGTTGCGCTCACCGGAGCGAGTGGGTACATCGGAAGCCGGATGGGCCACGTGTTGCTGGAGGCCGGCCACGATGTGACCGGCTTCGACTCCGGCCTGCACGCGGTCGGCCGGCTCTATCACTCGAGAGACCGGCGACCGGCGATGGTCGACATCGACGTCCGGGACATCACCGCCGACCACCTTCGTGGATTCGACGCCGTGGTGCATCTCGCCGAGATCTCCAACGACCCGGTCGGGGAACTCGACCCTGGTCTGACCGATCGGGTCAACCATCGTGGAACCGTCGGGCTCGCCGAGGCGGCACGGGAAGCCGGAGTTCGCCGGTTCGTCCACATGTCGAGTTGCAGCGTGTACGGCGCGAGCGGGGCCGACGCGAGCGACGAAACGAGTAGCACGGATCCGCTCACCGCATATGCCCGAGCCAAGCTCGACGTCGAAACCGATGTTGGAGCGATGGCGGACGACCAGTTCTGCCCGACCTTCCTCCGCAACGCCACCGCATTCGGGGCCTCGCCGAACCAACGATTCGACCTGGTGGTCAACGACCTCACGGCGTTGGCCTTTCTGACATCGAAGATCTCGATGACCAGCGACGGCACGCCCTGGCGTCCGTTCGTGCACATCCTCGACATCGCGAAGGCGACGCGCTGCGTGCTCGACGCTGACGAGGCGGTCGTGCACGGCGAAGTGTTCAATGTCGGATCAGACAATCAGAACCTGCAGGTGCGCCAGGTCGCCGAGCTCGTGGCAGAACAAGTGCCGGGATGCGTGCTGGAATTCGGGCCTCCCGGTGCCGACGCCCGCGACTACCGCGCCGACTTCACCAAGATCCACAGCAAGCTCCCGGGGTTCTCGTGCGATTGGGACGTCTCGGCCGGCATCGCCGAACTCCTGGACGTGCTCCGGCACATCCAGCTCGATGAGACCACCAAGACGAGCCGAGCCCACGTCCGTCTCGCCCAGATCCGGCACCTCCGAGCCACCGGTCAGGTGGACGAGATGCTGCGCTGGACGTGGTGATCAGACCGCATCGCAACGAGGAATCATGAACATCACCCCCACCCAGATCCCAGGTCCCGCGTTCGTCGACGTCGTCGAGCTCACCGACGAGCGAGGGTTCTTCGCTCGTTCGTTCTGCCGCGACGAGTTCATCGCCGCCGGACTCGAGCCCGTCGTGGCGCAGTGCAACGTCTCGTACAACCACCTTGCCGGCACGCTGCGTGGCCTGCACTTTCAGACCGCGGACGCGCCGGAGGCCAAGCTCGTGCGCTGCACTCGCGGGGCCATCATCGACGTCATCGTCGACATGCGACCCGGATCGGCCACCCTCGGCCAGCACGTGGCGGTCGAGCTCACCGCCGACAACCATCGAGCGCTGTTCATTCCGCCGCTGTTCGCGCATGCGTATCAGACGCTGCAGGACGCGACCGAGGTGCACTATCAGGTCAGCCAGCCGTACACACCGAACACCGAACGCGGACTGCGCTTCGATGATCCTGTACTCGGAATCGACTGGCCGATGATGCCGACCGTGATGAGTGACAAGGACCGCAGCTGGCCCTTGCTCGGCTCGACCGATGCCCTCGTCGAACTGGCGCAATCCAGCGGAGCGACGTCGTGATCATCGTCGACGAACGACTCGCCCAACTCGAGGCCGCCGGAACGCCGATCAGGGTGGCACTCCTCGGCGCGGGATTCATGGGGAAGGGGTTGACCAACCAGATCGTCAACTCGGTCCCCGGGATGACCCTCTCGGCGATCGTCAACCGCACCGTGGACAAGGGTCTGAGCGTCTACGCCGACGCCGGGGTCGAGGACGCGGTCGCCGCGGATGGTGGTTCGCTCGGAGGAGCGCTCGAGCTCGGCCGACCGGTCGTCACCGACGACTTCGCGGCAGTGTGCGCGTCCGAGCACATCGACGTCATCGTCGACGCCACCGGCGCCGTCGAATACGGCTGCCAGGTCAGCGAAGCAGCGATCGCCGGCGGCAAGCACGTCGTCCTGATGAACGCCGAGGTCGATGGAACCGTGGGTTGGGCCCTGTTCCAGCAGGCTCGATCGGCAGGCGTCGTCTACACGGGGTGCGACGGGGACCAGCCAGGGGTTCAGATGAACCTCGTGCGCTTCGTCAAGGGCATCGGTCTGCGCCCGCTGGTCGCGGGGAACGTCAAAGGGTTGCACGATCCCTATCGGAACCCGACCACGCAGAAGGGGTTCGCCGAGCAGTGGGGTCAGGACCCGGCCATGGTGACCAGCTTCGCTGATGGGACGAAGATCTCGTTCGAGCAGGCCATCGTGGCGAACGCCACCGGCATGACCGTGGAGCGCCGCGGCATGCGCGGCGCCGACCACCGTGGACATGTCGACGACCTCGTGACGATGTACGACGTCGACGAACTCGAGCGACTCGGTGGAGTCGTCGACTATGTCGTCGGAACGCAGCCCGGGCCGGGCGTGTTCGTGCTCGCCACCCACGACGACCCCAAACAGCGTCACTACCTGAACCTCTACAAGCTCGGAGAGGGCCCGTTGTACTCGTTCTACACGCCCTACCACCTGTGCCACTTCGAGGTTCCCAACACCGTGGCGCGGGCCGCGTTGTTCGGCGATGCCGCGCTGCGGCCGCTCGGCCCGCCGACGGTCGAAGTTGTCACGACAGCGAAGATCGATCTCCATGCCGGCGAACAGATCGACGGCCTCGGCGGCTACATGACCTACGGCCTGGCCGAACGAGCCGACGTGACCGCGGCCGACGGACTCCTCCCCATGGGAATAGCGGAGGGATGTCGACTCGTACGTGATGTCTCCAAGGACCAGGTGCTCACCTACGCCGATGTCGAGGTCCCCGTAGGTCGTGCAGTCGACCGTCTACGCGCTGCGCAGCAGACGCCGGCCGGGCGAGGCTGAGACATGGGATGCGCCTGCACCACGGTTACCCCGCACGGTAGAGTGCGCCCGATGGGGTTCCCGTCATCATCTCGTGATTCCGTCACGAGCACGGACGATCGAGCAAGCACAGGACGCCATGGACTTTCGTGACCTTCTCCGCACACTGACCCGGCACTGGGCCGTCGGGCTGCTCGTGGGATCGTTCGTACTGATGCTCGGCATGGCAGCCGCGTTCCTTCCGCAGAAGTCCTACTCGGCGACATCGACGCTTGTGCTAGACCTCGCGACGAACACCGATGCCGACCTGTCGATCCAGCAGATCAACTTTCTGCTCCCCGCCCTGCAGGAATGGGCGCAGAGTGACAGCCTTCGCGACGCCGCGGAGGAACGCGTTCCCGACGATCTGCAGCGACCGCGTCCGGGAATATCTTCCACCGTCGAATCCAGTGTGCTGCAGATCACGGCGACGGGTGCCTCCCCGGAGGGCGTGGCAGCGTGGGCGAACGCAGTGTCGGAGGAACTGATCCTGGAGCGCAGTGGGGCGGGCCCATTGGAAGTGGTGCTTCTCGACCCCGCTCAGGAACCGCGGTCGCCGTCGGCTCCCAACCCCAGGCCGATTCTGCTCGCGAGCATGGTCGTCGCCCTGATTGCAGCTGTCTTCGCCGCGCTCGCTGCGGACCGCATCAGACAGGCCTTCGACACTCGCCACGCCGTTCGCGAGCGGTTGGGCACCACGATCCTCGGCGAGATCCCCAAGTTTGCGCGCTCGGAGCGGAAGCTGCCCATCGTCAAGCTGTTCCGCGAGGAGTCAAGATCGTCGAACGAGGTCTTCACCGCATTCGAGACGATTCGCATCAATGTCGAATTCCGTCTGCTCGACAGCCCTGACAGTGCCCTGAGCATCATCTCGCTCGACCGACATGCCGGCAAGACGACCGTCGCGGCGGGGATGTGCTGTGCGATGTCGAAAGTCGGTCGCGACGTCGTCGCCATCGAGGCCGACTTGCGTCGCCCGACGCTCGCCGAACAGCTCGGAACGCCGCGTCGATACGGCCTCGGCGATCTGTTTGCCTCCGGTGACACCGACATAGCGCTGCAGCCGACGAGCTACTCAACGCTCAGCGTGCTCACTGCGGGCCTGCCGGTCGGCCGCGCCGCCGACGTCATCGGGTCGACCCTGCCGAGAGTCATCGACGAACTCGCCGCGCCAGGCCGGACCATCGTGGTGGATTCACCCCCGCTGCGAGGAGCGCCCGAGAGCTCGATCGTTGTCTCGAAGGCCCCGCACGTGATCTTGGTCGTGAGTCACGACCAGACCGATCTCGACACGTTGTCGGAGGCTGTTGCCCGAATCAACGAAGCGGGCGGCGTCCTGCTGGGCATCGTGATCAACCGCGTGCCGCGTCGCCGCGTCCGCAAGGATGCGTACCCGGAGTTCAGCGAACGTCGCCAGAAGCGTAACGAGGTCGGCGAGGTCGAGATGTCGGGCGTCCGCGGGGCCGAGGATCTGCCCGGTCCCGAAGTGCCCAACGACCTCCCTTGGTCGGTCAAGTAGCCGCTTCGTCGCTCGGCCGCGATACATGGGCCAGCTCCTGGCATCGATAGTGGCGAGCAGTGGACACAGGTCACTTTCAGCCCGCAAGGCCGCTGTGATAAGCCTAAGCAGGACATCGCTCGACGTTTGAAAGGACGCAGTGGACAGGCGGGAGACAGCGGCGAAGGTTTCGGAAGGGCGGCCTGATCGACGGCCGCTGACCGACGAATCTCACCGTCACCTGCATGTCACGGCAGACGCGTCCAGACTCGCCGATCGGCCGCACCCGACGCTGCATCCAAGCACCGTCAAGCGTTGGTTGGTCCTCGCTGACGTCGTGGCCGGCCTGATCGGCATTGCGGTCGCCTTCGCTGCGCAGCGACGCTGGTGGCCAGTCGAGATCGACGTGGTTCGGGCCCAGTGGCTCCTCCTGGTCGCTTCGGTGCCGTTCTGGTTCGCCTCGGCCGTGCTCAACCATCTCTACTCGGCTCGCTCGAACCTGCGTCGGCTCGACGAGTTGAAGCATGTTGTCGCCACAGCGGCCATCGGTGTCGGGTCGATGATCGCTCTGGCATTCATCCTGCAGCAGCCGGAGCTCGGTCGAGGCTGGGTGGCTCTGGTGTTCGTTTCGGTGGTGGTTGCAGTCGCCATCGAACGCCAGTGGGCCCGATTCGTGTTCCGCCGACTGCGGCGAACGGGTCGATTGTCGAGGCCCATTCTCGTCGTCGGAACCGACGAGAATGCTGCCGACCTGGTGCGGACGGTGCAGGAGCGCCCGGGGCTGGGATACCACGCCGTCGGGTTCGTCGCATCGGGTTCGACGGAGGATGAGCTCTACGGCGTGCCGTTGGTCGGCGACCTGTCGCGTGTCGAAGACGTTGCGGCGGAACACGGGGCGACCGGCGTGCTGATCTCGCTGTATTCCGTCGATGGCCCGACGGTCAACGTGCTCAGCCGGCGCTTGACCGACGCTGGCTTGCACGTCACCCTGGTGTCCAGCCTCCACGACATCGACGTCACGCGGCTTCGTGTGCAGGAGATCGACAATCGAGCGCTGTTGTACATCGAACCCTCGATCCGTACGGGCTGGCGATACATCGCCATGCGCGTCTTCGACTACACGGTTTCTTTGGTCGGACTGGTCCTCACCTTGCCGATCCTGCTGCTGTCGATGCTGGCAATCAGGCTCGAGTCGAAGGGGCCGGTGATCTTCCGGCAAGTTCGAGTTGGCGTCAACGGTCAGCATTTCGAGATTCTCAAGCTGCGCACGATGTACGAAGGTGCCGATGCCATGAAGGCCGAACTCATGGAGCGCAACGAGAGTGACGGGCCGCTGTTCAAGATGCGTGACGATCCGAGAGTCACCCGGGTGGGACGCGCGTTGAGAGCACTGTCGATCGACGAGTTGCCTCAGTTCTGGAACGTGGTTCGAGGCGACATGAGTGTTGTCGGCCCGAGGCCGGCGTTGCCGTCAGAGGTCGCACAGTGGGAGGACGACGTTCACGAGCGGCTGCGAGTGCTCCCCGGCATCACTGGCATCTGGCAGGTCTCCGGTCGCTCAGAGAACACGTTTGCCGATTACAAGCGGCTCGATCACTTCTACATCGACAACTGGTCGCTCGCCCACGA
>DATLBC010000131.1:0-4989 GCA_035527095.1 Ilumatobacteraceae bacterium
CGGACGTACTCGTGGCCACGGGCGAGGTCGAAGTCGACGCCTGACGTGGCGGCGACACCGATCTCGTGCAGCCAACGCGTCGCGAGCTGCAGGGAGTCGAGGCCGACAGCGGTCGTCAGGTGCGGGACGTGTGCGTACACGTAGAACGCACCGTCTGCGGGAGCGATGTCGGTGATCCCCGCGGCGGCGAGCCCGTCGACGACGATCGTGCGGTTCTCGCGGTAGCGGGCGACGTGCTGGTCGAGTTCGTCGGTCGCGTCGAGCGCGGCCAGGGCGGCGATCTGCGAGACGTGAGGTGCGCAGATGTAGAGGTTCTGCTGCAGTCGTTCGACGGTGTCGACCAACGAATCCGGCACCACCACCCAGCCGACCCGCCACCCGGTCATCGACCAGTACTTCGAGAAACTGTTGACCACGAACGCCTCGGGGTGATGGTCGAGCACCTTGGCGGCTGGGGGGCCGTCGACGATGCCGTGGTAGATCTCGTCGGCGATCACCGCGATCCCACGTGCTCGGCACGCAGCGGTGATTGCGGCCAGTGCGTCGGCGCCGAGGATCGTTCCGGTCGGGTTGGACGGTGAGGCGAGCACCAGCCCGTCGAGTTCGCCGGCGGCATCGAGATGAGCGGGGGTCGGGGCCCACCGGCTCTCCGGCCCGACGGGGATGGCGACCGGCTCGATGCCGAGCGCCAGCAGTGCATTGCGGTAGCACGGGTAGCCCGGCTCGAGCACGCCGACGCGAGCGCCGGGTTCGAACAGCGTCAGGAACGCCAGCGTGAAACCGGCCGACGCCCCGGCGACGACGAGGATGCGGTCGATCTCGACGCCTTCACGCTCGGCGAGCCGTCGGCGCAGCGCGTGGATGCCGGCGGCGTTCGTGTAGCCGAGCTGCTCGTCGAGGTGGGAGCGCACGGCCTCCCGGGCGAGCGCGGGCAGCGAAGTCAACGGTTGGCCGACCTCGAGATGCAGGATTCGCCGTCCCGACGCCTCCAACCGGACAGCCTCGCGGCTCATCGCCATCGCATGGAAGGGCGGCACGGCAGCGGCACGGACTGCGGCCTCGATCACCCGTCGATTGTCGCATCTTGGTGGGATCGAGCAGCCATCCGCTGTTCGCGGCGACTTTGCAGTGTCCGGACGTCCGGCTGTGATCTCGCTGACGGTGGTGTTCGTACCATCCTCCGTGGTCAACTCCTCCATCGGGATTGCGTCTGACGTTTGTCGGGAGCGCCGGTGGGCCGAACTCAAGTCACAGGAAGCACTTGCCGATGTCCAGACATATGACAGCGCGTCCGAGAGCAGGCGAACGTCCGAATCCAGACGGCGCAGATCGCGACCCGCGTTCGCCGGAACGCGCGATGCCTCTGCGCGCCGGCAGGACCCGTGACGGCGGATTCTCGATGATCGAAGTACTGATCTCGATCGCGCTGATCGGGCTGGTCATCGGTGCGACGTTGACGACATTGCAGGTGACGATCCGCGCCAGCGGCGCCGACCGTGACCACTCGAACGCTCACGCCTGGCTGCAGACTGCCGCCGACGTCCTCTATGCCCGTCCGCTCGAGCCGTGCACGCCGGCTGGCTCCAATGCGACGAACAAGGCAGCGATCATCTCGACCTACGAGTCCACGTTGCAGCAGACCGAGAACCCCGAGGGTTGGCCGGACGCCAACATCGAGATCGTCGACCTCCAGTTCTGGCACATCAACATCGACCCGGTGACGAAGTTCACCGAAGAGGGATGGGGCCTGCTGTGCGACACGTCCGACACCAACCTCCAGCGAATCGGTATCAGAGTCCGATCCGAGGGCGGCGAGATCGTCGAAGAGGTGGAGGTGATCATCGGTGAGTGATCGAGCGAGCTCCCTGACTCGAGCCCGTCGCGACGGCGGCTTCACACTGATCGAGATCCTGATCGTCGTCGCGATGATCGGGTTCCTGACGGCCACGCTGGCCTCAGTCTTCACGGTGATCGTGCGGACCACACCCGATGCGGACGCCCGCGTCACCGACGCGCGGTCCCTCAAGGGGCTCGTCACCTGGATCCCCCAGGACATGGACGCGGCGCCGCCGACCGGGTTCGACGACAGCCACTCGGCCTGGGGGTGCGCAGGCGCCGCCCCGGCCGACAGTCACAACGTCATCGCGATGTCGTGGACCGAGGTGGGTGACGTCACGAGCAGCTTCCATGCGAGCTACCGCTACGAATTTCGCAATGGAGAATGGGTCATCGCGAGGTACTCCTGCCAGGACGGTGGAACGGCGCGGCGCGTCAACATGACCAGCGAACTTCCGCCCTGGAATTCGTCGTCACCGCCTGCGTGGGTCGAGATGTGCAGCACGCCGATCGACGCCGCGACAGGCGACTGTCTGCCGGCCAGCGTGGTGACCGATCCGACGACTCAACCGGTCGAGTCGATGAAGGTGACCCTCACGCTGCTCGACGGTACGCCGTACACGATCGATGCTGCGGCCAAGAACCCCGACGAGAACCTTGCGGACGATCCCGATGCCGTCACCAACTACCCCCCGGCTGCGGGTGTACCGACCCGCTCGATCACGATGCTCGCAGGTGAGACGCGGGTGCTCGACCTGTATGCCGAGCATGCGATCAGCGATCCCGAGGGCAACTTCCTGACGTCGGCCGTCGACAGCTACGAGCCCATGCCCGCCGGCATCACCGTGAAGTCGTCCGATCCGCTCGTCGCCACCATCACTGCCGATCCGCTGATGGGCCCCGGCGTATTGCCGGATCCGGTCTCGATGATCGTCAGCGACGCTTACGGCGGCTCCGTCGACGTGCTGATCGCAATCGAGATCGTGCTGCCACCTAATGATCCGCCGGTTGCAGCGATCTCGGACTACTACTTGACGGTCAGCGAGAACGAGACGATCGTCCTCCCGCTCGACCTGTCGCACGGCATCAGCGACCCGAACGGTGACGGACTCAGCCTGAACGTCCTCTCGTGGCCCGCACCGTTCGCCAACCAGCCAAACGTCGGAGGACTGTTCGGTGACTTGGGGATGGAGATCACCGTCAAGCCCGGCACCGCGCCGGCGGTGGTGCCCGACCCCATCGTCACCCGCGTCACCGACGACCGTGGTGATTGGATCGATGTTCGGACGTTCCTGACGATCGTTGCTCCTGCCGGCAACAGCGCTCCGCTCGTCACTCCATTCGGCAGCCCGGCAGCGAGCATCGAGGCCGGTGACACCGTCACGTTGACCGTCGGCGCCACCGATCCCGATGGGGACCTCGTCTGGACGTTCCTCGATCCCGGCTTCTCGGTGCCGGCGGGCCTGACGGTGACCACGAGTGGACTCGACGTCGTCGTCGAGGCCGACGAGTCGATCGTCGCCGGGACCTACATCATCACCCTGTTGGTCAAGGACTGGTCCGGTGCGACGGCGCCGGTCACGGCAACGATCGCGATCGTTCCGCCCCCGCCACCGCCGCCGTCACCCTGCGTGCTCGGCACCCTGACCGTCGATCAGAACCCGGTCGGCCGGGCCGGTTCGGGCGGAGGCCCCAAGGCACTCGACCGGGACGTTCTCGTCACGCTCACGTACTCGGGCACGTGCGACGGTCTGGTCCTCAAGTACGACACGGGCCATCCGAGCGGGCTCGGCACAGGCGTCGGGCGGGTGTTCCCGTCCGGTTCGACGACCTCGGTGGAGCTGCGCGGCAATGGCAGCGGCGGCAGCGAGAAGTGGATCGCCGGCACCCACGTGCTCACGGCGTCGACGACCAGCGCCGTGACCCCCAACTCCGTCTCGATCACCTTGACCGTGAACTGAGACCAATGACATGAGGAACCCATGATCGACACCACTCAATCCACTCGGGACCGAGGCAGCATCCTCCCACTGACGCTGGTGATCAGCGTCGTGCTCTTCGGCGTCGTCATGTCGGTGACGTCATTCGCGACGGTCGGGCTCCGCTACGGCCGCGTCGTCGAGGGCAGAGCAGACCGTCTCGCCGCAGCCGACGGCGGCATGCGGTACGCGGTCGGACGGTTGAGTACCGGCGCCGCACGGTTGTGCGCAACAGGCGGTCCCGACACGATCGAGGCGCCGTCGCTGAACAAGGCCGATGTGAAGGTCACCTGCGGCCTGGTGGGCCCCGGCTTCGACTACACGAACGGTTGGGCGATGATCCTGACCGGCGAGGAGATCCCCACGAGCGATCCGATGTGCACCGGCGCGCTCGATGGCGACCCGTGCGCCCTGTTGAAGACTGCGGCGGGCGTCTCGACCGACAAGCTGATCGGTGGACCGGTCTACATGGCCAGGCCGTCGTTCGACCTGAAGGCACCCATCGAGTTCAAGCGAGCCCAACTGCTCTACACCGCATCGGACTGTTCGGCCGCCCCTGCGATCCCGGCCAAACTCAAGTTCGACGATTCGTCGCTGGGTATCACCTGCACCGGCAAGCCCTGGTCGCGTCAGCCGGCGAAGTGGACGGCAGCCGACGCGACGAACGGGCTGTTCCAGGAGCCCAACATGGCGTTCATGCCCACGAACATGAACCCGCCGCCCGTGACGATCGACGACGGCACGGCCTGCAAGGTGTTCCTCCCCGGGCACTACACGGTGGCGCCCGCACTCGGATCGGCGAACTACTTCATGTCGGGCGACTACGTCTTCGACGGGTTCACCCTGACGATCGCGAACCAGAAGGTGACGTTCGGACGATCGGCGACCACCGGATCGACCGGCGACACACAGTTCCTCCCGAACCCGGCATGTGACGACGTGCGGGCGTCCGATCACGGCTACGACGCCGGCGGTGCCGATGCGACGCCGAGCGAGCTGACCGTCAGCGAAGCCGGGGCAACGATCTATCTCAAGAACGGTGCGCGGTTCGTCGTCAACCAGAACGGCGAGCTCGAAGTGATGAGGCGCAAGCAGGGCAGGAACTACGTGAGCCTCCACGTGCTCGACAACTCGTTGACCTGGACCGACCACGTCATCGAGCAGGGCCCCGGCA
>DATLBC010000132.1:0-5695 GCA_035527095.1 Ilumatobacteraceae bacterium
CGAGGTTCTCACCGATCCACTTGTCGCGGACGTAGCCGGCCTTCGACTGCGGGCGCGCGGGCTCGTCGGTACGGGTGTTGCGCTTCACCTGGCAGCGTCGTGCCCCCGGCATCAGGTAGAACTCGACGTGGTCGGTCGAGCGCATCACGTTGCCGAAGTCCCCGAGCACGTCGCTGAGCTTCTCGATGGTCTCGACGGCGTGGAGGTTGAACGCCGGAACGCACCGCAACGTCACTTCGGTGAGGATGCCCAGGGCACCGAGGCCGACACGGGCGACGCGCAGGAGTTCGGGCTCGTTGTGCTCGTCGGCACGCAGCACCACGCCGTCGCCGGTCACGATTTCGAGTCCGACGATGTTCGTGGCCAGGTTCGCGAACTCGACGCCGGTGCCGTGCGTCGCCGTCGACGTGGCGCCGGCGATCGACTGCACGTTGATGTCGCCGAGGTTCGGCAGTGCGAGGTCGAGTGCGGCCAATCGATCGTTGAGGTCGCGCAGTCGGATACCTGCCTGCACGGTGACGTCGTTGCCGTCGACGGCAAGAACCTGATTCATCGCATCGAGCGACAGCAGATGCCCGTCGGTCATCGCGGTGTCGGTGAACGAGTGCGCCCCGCCGATCACCTTGACTCGTTCGCCCGCGGCCGCCGCCATCCGAACGACCGCTGCCACCTCGTCGGTGAAGCGGGGCTCGTGGACCTGCGTTGGGAGACAACGTTGGTTGCCGGCCCAGTTCTTGGTGGGGACTGCCATGGGTTCAGCGTAAACCCGGTGGGCGGGGCGGACGTCAGCGACCCCGACCAGCGATCAGTCGAGTGCCGCGAGGAGTGCGTTCTCGATCACTTCGGTCAGCGCCGGGTGGATGTAGAAGACCTGGCGGGCGAGGTCATCGGCGCGTTGATCGAACTGCATCGCCTGGATCAGCGGCTGAATGATCGACGCGGCCTGCGTACCGAGGATGTGGGCGCCGATGATCAGGCCGGTCTCGTCGTCGACGAGCACTTTGGCGAACCCTGATGTGTCGGCCATCGCCCAGCCGTAGGCCGTGCCGCCGTAGTCGCGGCGACCGACGCTGAACGAGCGACCCTGCTTCGTTGCTTCCTGCTCGGTCAACCCGACCGTGGCAACCTGCGGGTTCGAGAACACCGCGCCCGGCACCGCCTTGTAGCTCTGATGTCGAAGGTCGTCGGGGTGTGCGATGTTCCAGAACGCAACCGCGGCCTCGGCGTTGGCGAGGTGCTTGAGCTGGTAGTTGTTCGCGAGGTCACCGATCGCCC
This sequence comes from Ilumatobacteraceae bacterium, assembly GCA_035527095.1. Taxonomy (GTDB): domain Bacteria; phylum Actinomycetota; class Acidimicrobiia; order Acidimicrobiales; family Ilumatobacteraceae; genus Sva-07. The sequence goes on from DATLBC010000132.1 coordinate 1,276, forward strand.
AGATGCCGGGGACGTTGGTGGCCATCGTGTCGTCGACCGCGACGGTGCCGTGGTGGTGGCAGTCGAGCCCGGCGGCGTCGACGTCGAGGAGATCGCTGTTCGGCTCACGTCCAGTGGCCACGAGGAGTTCGTCGACGATCGTCTCGCCGATGGCGCAGGTGATCTTGATGCCATCGGCGACACGTTCCACCCTGGTCGGCACGTGGCCGAGGAGCAGCTCGACACGCTCGCCGAACACCTCGGTGAAGGTGCTGGAGATGTCGTGGTCGAACTCGCGGAGCAACGTGTTCGAGCGGTTGAAGATCGTGACGTGCGACCCGAGTCCGGAGAACACGTGGCCCATCTCGACTGCGATGAACCCGCCACCGATGATCCCGAGCCGCGCCGGGAGCTCCGGCAGGCGCATGATCGAGTCCGATGTGTGAAAGCCGGTTTCCATCAGGCCGGCGATCGGCGGCACCACGGGTCGCGCCCCGGCCGCGAGCAGGATGTTCGGTGCGGTGATGCGGCGGCCTTCGACGTCGAGGGTCCGCTCGTCGGCGAACGCTGCGGTGCCCTCGATCAGCGTGACGTTGGGCGTTCCGGTGGCTCGGTAGTCGCGTCCGCTCGACGCGATCGGGTCGATCAGGCCGAACACCCGGTCGCGGATCGCCGACCAGTCGGCCCCGTTGAACTGCGTGTCGATGCCGAGCTTCGACGATGTCTGCGATGCCACGGCAACATCGGCCGGATAGACGAACATCTTCGAGGGGATACAGCCGCGGTTCAGACAGGTGCCGCCGAACACATCGCGCTCGACGATGGCGATGTTCCAGTCGTCGAGATACGACGGGATCGAGTTGCCCGAACCGCTCCCCACGATGATCAGATCGAATGTCTCGGCGGACAGGTCGGACTCAGCGATGCTCACGAAGAGAACACAACCGCAACCGCCCCCCAATCCTTCCCGGAGACCCGGGCGTGGGGAACCAGGGCGGGCTCTAGTGTGAGATGCGTGTTGGAACGACAGACAGGCGACGGGTTCATGCGGTGCAGCGACGGGCACGTGCGATGGGGCGTGTATGGCGCCGCCGGCGTGGTGTTCGTCGTCCGTGACGCTCACGACGAGCCGCTGGTGATGTTGCAGAAGCGCTCTGCAATGGCGCACGAGGGGGGCAACTGGTCGTGTGCGGGAGGCGCGCTCGACCTCGGCGAGACACCGTACGAGGGAGCCCTGCGCGAAGCGTCCGAGGAGGTCGGCCCACCGCTGAGCACTCCCCGACTGCTCGGCCAGTACGTCTTCGAGCCTGCCACCGACTGGAAGTACACCACGGTGGTGGTGGCGGTCGACGAGCCGTTCGGGGCGTCGATGAACTTCGAGACCGACGAGGTCGACTGGTTCCCGCTCGACTACGTCGACCAACTCCCGTTGCACTTCGGGTTCGCCGCAGCGTGGCCCCGCCTTCGCGAGATCATCGAGGCCTGACATGCGCACCGTCAACGGGACCTGCCACCACGACTGCCCTGACTCGTGCGGATGGACGGTGACCGTCGACGACGCTGCGGGACCGACGCCGGTGGCGGTGAAGCTCCGAGGCAACCCCGATCACCCATACTCCGCCGGCGAGCTGTGCCCGAAGGTCAACCGGTTCCTCGACCGGGTCTACTCCCCCGACCGGATCCTGCACCCCTTGCGACGCACCGGACCGAAGGGTTCTGGTTCATTCGAGCAGATCAGCTGGGACGATGCCCTCGCCGAAATCGCACGACGACTGCACGGCGTGATCGACACGCACGGCGCCGAAGCGGTGCTGCCGTTCAGCGACGCGGGCAACCAGAGCCTGCTGTCGATGATGGGGATCAACGGTCGCTTCTTTGCGCACATGGGCGCGTCGAAGCTCGACCGGGCGATCTGCGGTCCGACGGTCGGCCACGGCATGCGAATGACCAACGGGTCGGGTCGCGGCATGGACGCGCTCGAACTCGAACACTCGCAGCTGATCATCTTGTGGGCGACGAACACCAAGCTGACCAACCGGCACCTGTGGCCGACGATCGAAACGGCCAGGGCACGCGGCGCCCGTCTGGTCGTGATCGACCCGATCCGGACGCTCACCGCCGAGGCGGTCGACGAGCGCCGCGGCGATCGGTTCATCCAGCCGTTGCCGGGGACCGACATCGCCATGATGCTCGCGATGATGCACGTCATCATCCGCGATGGCCTCACGAACGACGCCTGGATCGCCGAGCACACGACGGGGTTCGACGAACTCCGAGACGCCGTCGCCGACTGGACGCCAGATCGGGCGGCTGCTGCCACGGGTCTCGAGGCCGGGGTCATCGAACAACTCGCAACCGACTACGCGACCACGCAACCAGCCGGAATCCGAAGTCTGATCGGCGCCGAGCACCACGAGAACGGCGCGATGTTCTACCGGACGCTCGCCTGCCTGCCGGCGCTCACCGGTGCCTGGGCCCAGCGGGGCGGCGGCATCGCGAAGAGCGTCGGCTCGTACAGCGACGGCCTGGTCGATGGCCTCGCCTTCATGCGACCCGACCTCGAGCGTGCCGACGGCCGCCAAGAGCCGCGGACGCTGAACATGAGCCGTCTCGGCGACATCCTGACGTCGCCGCATGCCGGCGAGGCGAGTGGCCCCGGCGTCCATGCGCTGATCAACTGGAGCTGCAATCCGGTCGTCACGGTCCCTCGAGCCGAACTGATCCGCGCCGGCATGGAGCGCGACGACCTCTTCACCGTGGTGCACGAGCAGTTCCTCACCGACACCGCCCGGTACGCCGACATCGTGCTCCCGGCTGCCACTCAGATCGAGAGCGACGACGTGGTGCTTCCGTGGGGTCACCTCTGGATCGGCTGGAACGAGGCAGCGATCGAACCACCGGGTGAGGCGTGTTCGAACACCGAGTTCTTCCGTCGCCTCAGCCGGGCGATGGGCTACACCGAGCCCTCGCTGTTCGACGACGACGACACGCTGCTGCGCGCCGCGCTCCCAACGATCGACCTCGACGAGTTGCAGCGCGTCGGGTGGGTGCGCGCGCCGTACCCCGACGACGGTCGCCCGTTCGGCGACGGCAACTTCGACACGCCATCGGGGCGTGCCCATCTCGCCTCAGACCAACTCGAACGACTGGGGCAACCCCGTCTTCCCACCTATGTCGCACCACGTGAGGGCCCGGGCGGCGATGTTGAACTCCTCGCCCGATACCCGCTCCAGCTGCTGACCCCCAAGCACCACACGCGCTTTCTCAACTCGGGCTACGCCGACCTCCCCAAGCACGGCCCGGTGGAAGGTGGGCCGTTCGTCGAACTCGTCGCCTCCGACGCAGCCGCTCGCGGACTCGAGCACGGCGCGCTGGCTCGGGTGTGGAACGACCGGGCATCGGTCGAGGTACCGGTGAAGATCACCGAGCGACTGCGCCCCGGCGTCGTCGCGATCCCGTTCGGATGGTGGAGTCGCCATCACCCCGACGGTCGCATCGCCAACAGCCTCACGAACGACACCCTCACCGAGTGGGGTGGAGGCGTCGCCTACTCCGACACGCTCGTCCAGGTCGAAGCACGCTGAGTGGAACATCTGGGCTCTCACCCCAGATGTACCACTGGGGTCGCCGGGCCCATCGGTAACCTGCGGCTATGGCCGCTGACCTGATCTACGCCTTCAGGGTGATGCGGCTGCCGTTACTCGACGCAGGCGGCGCACCGATCGGGCGCCTCGAGGACATCGTCGTGATCCCCGGGCGCGCCGGAAAAGGTCGCGAGTCGGCGATTCCGCCCCGAGTCGTCGGATTCGTCGCGAGCAGCCAGCGTCGGCGGATCTTCGTCAATGCCAACCGGATCGCCGAACTCAACGGTGACGGCGCCCGACTGCGCAGTTGGGACGTCGACCTCAACCCGTTCAAGCCACGACCGGGCGAAGTGCTGATCGGTGGCGAGCTGATCGACCGGAAGATCGGCGACGAGACGGTCAGCGACATCGCCCTGCGGCCCCAGGAGAACGCTCGCTCGACCTACTGGGTGATCGACAAAGTTCGCCTCGCCCGCAAGAGCACGTTGCGGCGGCGACCCAGCTATCGACTCGTCGACTTCGACGAGGTTCCCGCCTTGTTCGACGCCCAGACCGCCATGCAGGCCGAGGCGGCCCGACTTCGCGAATTCCACCCGGCCGAAGTTGCCGCTGTCGTCCGAGCGTTGCCGATCGACCAACGACGCCAGCTCGCCGAGGCGATGGACGACGAACGCCTCGCCGACGTGCTCGAGGAGTTGTCCGAAGAGGAGCAGGTTCGCATCGTCGAGCAACTCGACCGCGACCGTCTCGTCGGCGTGTTCGACGAGATGGAGTACGACGACCTCGCCGACCTCCTCGGCGAGATGGCACCGGCCGACCAGGAACGCATGCTCGGCGTCATGGACGTCGACGACGCC
>DATLBC010000133.1:0-2282 GCA_035527095.1 Ilumatobacteraceae bacterium
CACCGTCAAGCGGTACGAGTTCGGCGCAGCGATTGCCGCCCTGCTCGGCGTGATGACGTTCGGCATCCTGCAAGGCGTCTTCATCGGCGTCGGGATCTCGATGATCTGGCTCATCGCAGTTTCTGCGCTGCCGTACATCCCCGAGCTGGGGCGCAAGCCGGGAACCGATGCGTTCTACGATCTCGAGCGACACGACGACGTCGAGACGATCCCCGGGCTGAAGATCCTTCGCTTCGACGGCGGGCTGTTCTTCGTCAACGCCGATGCGCTCGCCGACCGTCTCAGGCAGATCCGTGTCGAGGAACCGACGGGGCTCGACGGCGTGATCCTGAGCATGGAGGGCGTGAACTTCATCGACACCGAGGGCGCCGACGTCCTGATGGCCATCGCCCAGGCCGGCATCGACCATGGCATCGACCTGCACCTCGCTCGTGTGAAGTCGCAGGTGATCGACGTGCTCGAACGGGACGGATTCTTCGATCTGGTCGACCGCACCCACATCCACGACAACATCGAAGCCGCGGTCGCGCTGCACACGGAGTTGCACCCGGTCCCCGAGATCGGATGACGGCAGGCGGGTGACGGTGTCGGGCGTCACGGACCACCCGGCGGTCAGGCGTGCGGTTCGGGAACTTCGACCCGGCGTGCTTTGATGAGCGCGACGACGGTCGAGGTGGTCAGGTAGGCCACCGCCACGGCGATGATGACGGGTGCCGCAGTGAGCGGGCCGAGTCCGACGGCCAGCACCGCAATGAACGTGAGCCCGATCGGCGCCTTGATGGTTGCTCCGGGCACGGCCGCCAGCATGGAGCCGACGGCGATCGCGTACGGGATGTCGGGAAACATCAGGTGCACGACGACGCCGGCGGTGCCGCCGACGAAGAGCATCGGCAGCACGTTGCCGCCGATGAAGCCCGTGGCGAGGCTGATCGCCATCGCCAGCATCTTGCCGACGAGCACCGCGACGAGGAGCCAGATGCTGATCGACGCCGACTCGTCGATCACCGTGGTGAGCTGATCGTTGCCGGCTCCGATGGTCAACGGGAGTGCGAACGCGATCAGTCCGACGAGCGCGCCACCGACGGCGCCGCGCACGTAGGGGTTCGTCAGCTTCTCGGCGAGCCCCTGGATCAGCTTCACGATGATGACGAAGACGATCATGATCACGCTCGACACGGCGCCGAGCGCGACGCCGATGAGGAGGTGCCAACTTGCGAACTCGTCGACGGGCACCGCGAAGCTGTTGAGGAACGTCGTGCCGACCGCACCGAAGAACACGGCGAAGGCAACCGTTGCGGCGATCAGTTGCGGGAGGATCGACTCGATGTAGCGGTCCTTGGGTGTCGGCGCCAGCTCGCTGACGATCAGCGTGCCGAGGCCGGGGGAGGTGAACGCGCCACCGAAGCCACCGGAGATGCCCGCCATCGTCGTGTCGAGACGGGCGGTCTCGTCACCGGGCCACCGCTTCGAGGCGATCCACGACCCGAGGCCACCACCGATCATCACCAGGGCGAACGACGGCCCGAGGCTGGCTCCGGCGATGGCTGAGATGGCCGAGAGCAGGATCCATGACGGTGCAACCTTGTGGTCGACGGCGCCCGATTCGATGACCGCGACGCCGCCGGGTACGTGATCGGTGATCTTCAACCAGCTTCGCACCGCGGCCGCAATCAGCCCACCGGCGGCGATGAACGGGATCCACCACCAGTCGCCGGACCACGTGTCGATTCGTGGGTCGCCGAAGATCTGATCGGTCAAGCCGCCGGTGATCCCGAGATAGACGAGCCCGAGCACGCCGATGACGAGGCCCATCGCCACGGCGATCGCGAGGAGCTGTCGGTACCAGGTTCGGTCGACGGGGAGCGCTGTCGTCATGTTGATGCCTCGGATCTCCTTCGTACGTGAGGGTCTTCACCTCGTGCGAATGATCACACGCGGTCGGTCGGCAAACTACTTTCGCAGCTGCCGGTCGTCGGGTGGTCACCCGAATCGAGCGATTGGGCCACCGGTCGAGCCTGGGACGATGACCGAATGGGCCACGAGAACGCCGACGGCAGTCTGGCAGTTCAGCGACACGACGCGGACAGTGCAGCCGAGTTCTATGGAACCACTCAGGCGGCACACAGCGGGCGTTGACGTGTCTTCTCGGAGCCCAGAGTGGGAATCGAACCCACGACCTACGCATTACGAATGCGTTGCTCTACCGACTGAGCTATCTGGGCGCGCAATGCGCAGCCGGTGAGGCTACCGGCCCGCCAGCGGGTCGCGGCCGTTCCACGTGC
>DATLBC010000134.1:0-23256 GCA_035527095.1 Ilumatobacteraceae bacterium
CACCGTGAGGTCGAGGCCGATTGCGCTCGCCGTGTTGGCCTCGGCGACGTTGGCGACGGCCTACCTGTGGTCGCCCGTGCCGTGGGGGAGGACGCCGATGTTCTACGGCAAGACCGACAATGTCTACGCCGCATCGGCCCGAGAGCTCTTCGAGCTGATCCCCGACGATGCCGTGGTCTCCGCGAACTATCGGCTGACGCCGCATCTTGCGTACCGCAAGGAGGTCTACCAGTTCCCGGTGCCGTTCCGGGTGCTGCTCTACGGGCCGGACACCTCGATGGAGGGCGAGCGCCTCGCCGAGCGCTCGGAGCGTGTCGAGTTCGTCATGCTTCCGGTGAACCTCGACGGCGACCTCGTCGACGACTGGCTCGAGATCGAGGACGCCTTCATCGAGGTCGCCCGCAACGAGATCTGGGTGCTCTACGAACGCGACCGTTCGGCGCCGCTTCCCGACCGACGATTGCATCAGGGGTCTGACCCGTGATGTAATCAGCGAGGGCCGCGGATGAGGTGGCCGGGGAGTTCGCCGGTGAACTCGTCGTGGTCGACGATCTGAACGCCGGCGACGAACGTGGCCTCGTAGCCCTTGGCCTTCTGGACGAGACGTCGCGCGCCGGCCGGGAGATCGTGGGCCATGCGGGCGGCCCCGAACGTGAGGTGGTCGTAGTCGATCACGTTGATGTCCGCGCGTAGGCCGGCAAGCAGAGCGCCACGGTCGCCGAGGCCGTAGAGCTCGGCGGTCTCCTGGGTCTGGCGCCGAACGACGTACTCGAGTGGCAGCTTGGGGCCGCGCGACCGATCGCGGGTCCAATGCGTGAGCATGAACGTCGGTGTCCCGCCGTCACACACGACCCCACAGTGCGCCCCGGCGTCTGCGAGACCCATGCGGGTCTGCGGGTGGCGATGCACCTCGTAGCTGAACGACAGGTCGCCGTACGCGTAGTTGAAGAACGGGGTGAGCACGATGCCGTTGCCGTCGTTCTGGGCGAGCTGGTCGATCATCAGATCGGTCGCCCGAACTCCGGTGCGTTCGGCGATCGCCGCCAGGGACTCGTCGGCGGGCGGTTCGTAGTCGATGTCGCCGTCCTCGACGGCCCAGAACCGATCGAGACGGTCGAGGACGAGCAACTGATACAGGTCGCCGCCCTCGGCCGGCGCCGCGGCAAACGCGTCGCGAAGGGCGGGATCGGCGAGCGCTGCGGCCCGTTCAGCGAGCGGCAGCCCCGCAATCGATTCGTACGCGGGATGGAACCCGAGCGGATTGAAGCTGCCCTCGAGACACATGAGCAGTCCGACAACCCGGCCGGCGACCTGCGCCACGATCGGAATTCCTTCGTCGTGCGCCTCATCGAGCAGCGCGAGGACCTGTCTCCACAGGTCAGGAGCATCATCGGGCTGGTTGAGGTTGACGCTGATCGTTCGGCCGGTGCGTCGAGCGAGTTCCTTCATCCATGGCCACTCCTCGATGGGGAGGTGGGCGTGGTCGGGAGCGAACTGGAACACGCCATGGCCGGCGCGAGCGAGGGCGTCTGCGATTCCGAACAGCTCGTCTGGTTCGGCATTCGTTCCCGGCACCAGCTCGCCCGATTTCGAGCGGTGGATCGGGGTACGTGAGGTCGAGAACCCCAGCGCACCGGCGCGCAGACCTCGCTCGACGATGTCAGCCATCGCGACGATGTCATCGTCGGTTGGCGCTTCGTTGGCCGCGCCGCGGTCGCCCATCACGTAGCCGCGCACCGGACCGTGGGCGACCTGCGTGCCGATGTCGATCACGAACTGACGTTGATCGAGTGCGTCGAGATACTCCTCGAACGACTCCCAGTCCCAGGTCAGTCCTTCGGTCAGCGCCGTGCCGGGGATGTCCTCGACGCCTTCCATCAGCTCGATCAGCCAGTCGTGGCGATCTGGCGCCGCGGGCGCGAACCCCACGCCGCAGTTGCCCATCACCACGGTGGTCACCCCGTGCCACGACGAAGGCGTGAGGTAGGGGTCCCACGACGCCTGGCCGTCGTAGTGCGTGTGGATGTCGACCCACCCCGGCGTCACCAGCTTGCCGGTCGCGTCGAGAACACGAGTCGCCTCTCCCGTCGTCTCGCCCGATTCGGCGTCGATCACGGCCGTGATCACCCCATCGTTCACGACGACGTCGGCGATGCGGCCGGCCCGGCCGGTGCCATCGACGACGAGTCCCCCACGGATCACGAGATCATGCATGGCACCCACAGTAGTTGCTGCTACGTTCGGGCTCACCGTGAAGCGGGTCCCGTGAGGCTCGCACGGAGGAGATGAGATGGCTGCTGACAACCCAGCCGCGAGTGCCAAACAGGTGCTCGGGCCCGACGACGTGCGACGTGCCGTCACCCGGATGGCTCACGAGATCATCGAACGCAACCGTGGCGTTCACGGGGTGGTCATCATCGGTATCGCTCACGGTGGCGTCTGGTTGGCCGACAGCCTGGGCGCCGAGATCGAGCGCATCGTCGCGACCGGTGACGAGCCGACCGCGCCGGTGTTGGTCGGGTCCGTCGATGCCAGTTTGTACCGCGACGACATCGGGCTGCGTCCCGTGACCCCGGGAGCGGTGAGCGACCTTCCTGGTGACATCGACGGCGCCACGGTGGTACTCGTCGACGACGTGCTGTACACCGGGCGAACCGTCCGGGCGGCACTCGACGCCGTGTCCGACTATGGGCGCCCCCGCGCCGTGCAGCTCGCCGTGCTGGTCGACCGCGGCCACCGCGAGCTGCCGATCCGCCCCGACTTCGTCGGAAAGAACCTCCCGACGAGCGCCGACGAGCGCGTCACCGCAAGCGCCGACGGCGTGGTGATCTCGTGACGCCGCGCCGTGCAACGTCGCGCTCGCTGCTGACGATCGACGACCTGGGTGCGGACGGCATCGTGCGCATCCTCGATCTCGCCGACCACATGGCCGAGGTGAATCGCCGCCCGAACCCGAAGGTCCCGGCGCTTCGGGGCAAGACCGTGTGCAGTGTCTTCTTCGAGGATTCCACACGTACTCGTCTGAGCTTCGAGACGGCCGCCAAGCGCCTGTCAGCGGACACGATGACCTTCGCCGTGTCGCAGTCGAGCCTCAACAAGGGCGAGAGCCTGCGCGACACGATCGAGACGATCGCCGCGATGGGCGTCGATGCTTTCGTGGTGCGCCACCGGTCGAGCGGCGCGCCACAGCTGATCGATCAATGGACGCAGGCCAGTGTGATCAATGCGGGTGACGGTTGGCATGCTCACCCCACCCAGGCATTGCTCGACGCCTTCACCGTTCGCAGCGCCCTGGGCCGCACCGGCGGGCTCGACGGACTGCGGATGGCGATGGTCGGCGACGTGAAACACAGCCGAGTCGCACGCAGCACGATCGCGGCGATGCGACTGCTGGGCGTGCACGTCACGGTGGTCGCGCCGCGCACGCTGCTGCCACCCGATGCCGGCGACTCATTCGCAGACGTCGTCACCGACCGTCTCGACGAGGTGATCGGCGACGTCGATGTGCTCTATCTCCTACGCATGCAGCAGGAACGCATGAACGAAGCGCTCGTTCCGAGCCTGCGTGAGTACACGTCACGCTTTGGCTTGACCGCTGCGCGTGCCGCAGCGCTGCCGTCGCAAGCGTTGATCATGCACCCCGGCCCCATGAATCGGGGCGTTGAGATCGCTGTCGATCCGGGCGAACTGCCCGGTTCCGTGATCACCCAGCAGGTGACCAACGGCATCGCGGTGCGGATGGCGGTGCTGTTCGATCTGCTCGGCTCCGGCCGGGCGGCCCCCGATGTCGACACCGGCCTGGACATCATCACGGAAGGAGGCTCTCAGTGAGCCTGTTGATCATCGGGGCGCGCGTCATCGACCCCACTGGAGAACGCCGCGTCGACCTACGCGTCGCCGGCACCGTCATCAGCGACGTCGCCGACGAGCTGACGCCCACGAACGGCGACGAAGTGATCGACGCCACCGGACTCGTCGTCTCGCCCGGGTTTGTCGATCTGCACGTGCATCTGCGCGAGCCGGGTCGCGAGGAGGCCGAGACGATCGAGACCGGTAGCCGCGCTGCAGCGCTCGGAGGTTTCACCGCCGTGGTCGCGATGCCGAACACCGATCCCACGCAGGACAGCGTCGAGGTGGTCGACTTCGTGCGACGACAAGGCGAACGTGCAGGGCTCTGCGAGGTGCTGCCGTCCGGTTCGATCACCGTCGGGCGCCGCGGCGAACACCTCACGCCGTTCGCCGAACTCGCAGCGGCCGGCGTCAAGATCTTCACCGACGACGGCAACGGCGTTCAGGACCCGCTGCTGATGCGGCGGGCGCTCGAATATGCCGACGGGCTCGGCATCACGCTGGCTCAACATTGCGAGGTCGAGCGGCTCACCACGGGCGCGGTCATGCACGAAGGCGCCTGTTGCAGCCGCCTCGGACTGCCGGGATGGCCCTCGATCGCCGAGGAGCTGATGCTGCATCGCGACATCGAGCTGGTCCGCCTCACCGGCGTGGGTATGCACTTCCTTCACCTGTCGACGGCCAAGAGTGTCGAGCTGGTCCGCGCCGCGAAGGCCGACGGGTTGCCGATCACCGCCGAGGCGACCCCGCATCACTTCAGCCTCACCGACGAACGCCTGGCGACCTACGACGCGCTCTACAAGGTCAACCCGCCGCTGCGCACATCCGATGACCTCGCAGCGATCCGGGCGGGACTCGCCGACGGCACCATCGACGCCATCGCCACCGACCACGCACCGCACGCGCCGGAGACGAAGGAGCAGCCGCTCGACCAGGCCCCACCCGGCATGCTGGGGCTCGAGACCGCACTCGGAGTGTCGTTGGCGTCGCTCGACATGGACCTCGCTGATGTGATCGCAGCGCTGTCGTGGAAACCCGCCGCAATCGCCGGAGTCGCCGATCGACACGGTCGCCCGATCGCGTCCGGCGAACCCGCCAACCTCACGATCTTCGACCCCGCCGAGGAGTGGGAGGTCGTGCCCGCCCGGCTCGCCAGCAAGAGCCGCAACACCCCGTACGTCGGGATGTCGCTGCGGGGGCGGGCCGTCCACACGATCTACAACGGCACGCCCGTCGTGCGCGACGGATCGGCGGTTCACTGATGAATGACCATACGCTAGAATGGATGAATATGCATTACCGGCTCTCCGCACCCCGAAATTCGGAGTCAGTGTCGCGCCACGCGCAAGCGTCGCTCAGAATTTGTGAGATTCGGGAGGGGTGGACATGACGATCCGCGACGGAGCACTCGTGCTCGCAGACGGCAGCGTGTTCGAGGGTGAGCTGATCGGAGCGCACGCACCGATCGCCACCGGCGAGGTCGTGTTCAACACCGTGCTCAGCGGCTACCAGGAAGTGATCACCGACCCCAGCTACGCCGGTCAGATCATCACGTTCACGACGCCGCACATCGGCAACTACGGCGCCAACGCAGCTGATTTCGAGTCGCGCGGCACGTTCTGTCGCGGGATCGTGGTGCGCGAACTCGCTCGCCGCCACAGCAACCAGCGAGCCGAGTCGAGCCTCGATGACATGCTGCGCGAGCAGGGAGTTCCTGGAATTGCGGGGATCGACACCCGCCGGCTCACCCGGCTCCTTCGCGACACCGGCGCGATGCCGGGAGCCTTCGGGTCGGTGACCGAAGCCGAACTGCGCGCCGCCGCTGCCGACGAACCCGGCACCGATGGCGTCGACCTGGTCCGTCAGGTGACCGTGGCCGAGGGATACACCGTCGCCGCACTCGACCCCGACAGTGCGAACCGCATCGTGGCGATCGACTACGGGATGAAGCGCAACATCGCGGTCAACCTCTCGCGGTACGGGACCGTCGAGGTCGTTCCAGCGACGACGAGCGCCGCGGACATTCTCGCTCGGATGCCCGACGGCGTCTTCCTCAGCAACGGCCCCGGCGACCCGGCGATGGCGGGCTACGGCGTCGACACGATCCAGGGGCTGCTCGGCAACGTGCCCATCTTCGGGATCTGTCTCGGACACCAATTGCTCGGCCGAGCGATCGGGGCGGGCACCGTGAAGCTGCCGTTCGGACATCACGGAGGCAACCACCCCGTCCGCAACATCGCCACCGGCAAGGTCGAGATCACGAGCCAGAACCACAACTTCGCCGTCGATCCCGACTCGCTGTCGGGCAAGGCGACGATGACCCACATCAACCTCAACGACGGCGTCTGCGAGGGATTGCGCGTCGACGGCGAACTGGCCTTCAGCGTCCAGCACCACCCGGAGGCGAACCCCGGACCACACGACTCGCACTACCTCTTCGACGAGTTTGCCGACATGATGTCGCTGGCCGCGACCGGAAAGGCGCGTCGCTGATGCCCAAGCGCACCGACATCCACTCGATCCTGATCATCGGCTCCGGCCCGATCGTGATCGGCCAGGCGTGTGAGTTCGACTATTCGGGAACCCAGGCGTGCCGCGTGCTGCGCGACGAGGGCTACCGCGTCATCCTCGCCAACTCGAACCCGGCGACGATCATGACCGACCCCGACTTCGCCGACGCCACGTACGTCGAGCCGCTGACCTGGGAGGTCGTCTCGGCGATCATCGATCGCGAACAGCCCGACGCCGTACTTCCGACACTTGGCGGCCAGACCGGTCTCAACATCGCCATGGAGCTCTTCGAGCGTGGCTTGATCGGCGTACCGGGCAAGCCGGAGATGATCGGCGCCAACGCCGAGGCGATCGCCACTGCGGAGGACCGCGAGATCTTCAAGCAGGCGATGCTCGGCATCGGCCTCGACTGCCTGCGCTCGGGGACCGCGCGCACGATGGACGAAGCCCGTGTCGTGGTTGCCGACATCGGGCTGCCGGCCGTCATCCGCCCCGCCTACATTCTGGGCGGTCGCGGCACCGGCATCGCCTTCACGCCGGAGGAGTTCGAGAAGATCGCGTCGAACGGTCTCCAAGCCAGCCCGATCAGCGAGATCCTGGTCGAGGAGTCGGTCTACGGCTGGAAGGAGTACGAACTCGAGGTCATGCGTGATCATGCCGACAACTGCGTGATCATCTGTGGCATCGAAAACGTCGACCCGATGGGCGTCCACACCGGCGACTCGATCACCGTTGCCCCGATCCAGACGCTGACCGACGTGGAGTACCAGGAGATGCGCAACTCGGCGCTCGCCTGCATTCGACGCGTCGGCGTCGAGACCGGCGGCTCGAACGTCCAATTCGCCGTCGAACCCGCCACGGGTCGCCAGGTCGTCATCGAGATGAACCCGCGCGTGTCGCGGTCGTCCGCGCTCGCATCGAAGGCGACGGGGTTCCCGATCGCCAAGATCGCCGCCCGACTCGCCGTCGGCTACACACTCGACGAGATCCCCAATGACATCACCCAGACCGCCACGTCGTCGACGCCGGCGAGCTTTGAGCCGGTCATCGACTACGTGGTCACCAAGATCCCGCGTTGGGCGTTCGAGAAGCTGCCAGGAGCGTCCGGGGTCCTCGGCACGCAGATGCAGTCGGTCGGCGAGGTGATGGCGATCGGGCGAACGTTCCCGGAGAGCCTGCAGAAGGCGTTGCGCTCGCTGGAGCAGGGCCGCCTCGGACTCGGCTGCGACCCCGCAGATGCACAGCTGGCGGAACTGTCCGACGAGCAACTGCTCGCGCAGGCGGCAATCCCGACCGCCGACCGAATCCAACAGGTCGGCGCGCTGCTGCACCGCGGCGTCTCGATCGACGACGTCCACGAGGCGACCCGTATCGATCCGTGGTTCCTCGACCAGATGTCGATGATCTCCGAAGAACGAGCAGTGCTCATCGAGGCCGGCTTCGTCGGGATGAACCGCCGGAGTTGGCGTCGAGCCAAGCGACTCGGCTTCTCCGACGCACAGCTCGCCCATCTGTGGTCGGTGTCGGAGGACGACGTGCGCGCTGCGCGTAAGGCAGCCGGTGTGCTGCCCACGTACAAGACCGTCGACACGTGCTCGGCCGAGTTCGCCGCCGAGACGCCGTACCACTACTCGACCTACGAGGACGAGAGCGAGGTTCGGTCGTCGGACGCTCGCAAGGTCGTCATCCTCGGCTCGGGGCCGAACCGCATCGGCCAGGGCATCGAGTTCGACTACTGCTGCGTCCACGCGTCGTTCGCACTTCGTGATGCCGGCTTCGAGACGATCATGATCAACTGCAACCCCGAGACGGTCTCGACCGACTACGACACGTCGAGTCGGCTCTACTTCGAGCCGCTGACGAAGGAGGACGTCCTCAACGTCATCGCCGTCGAGCGGCCCGAAGCCGTGATCGTGTCGCTCGGTGGTCAGACGCCGTTGAAGTTGTCGGGCCTGATTCCTTCAGAACTGGTCGCTGGGACGTCGCCCGATTCGATCGATGCCGCCGAGGACCGCGAGCGCTGGAACACGATCTGTGACGAGCTGCTGATCCCGCAGCCCCCCGGCGGCACGGCGATCGACCTGGAGCAGGCGCTGTCGATCACGGACGTCGTCGGGTTCCCGGTCCTGGTGCGACCGAGCTACGTGCTCGGCGGACGGGCGATGCAGATCGTCCACGACCGCAATCATCTCGCTCGCGCCATGGAGGAACTCGCTGGATTCGGGAGTCTCGGCAAGGAGGGCGGGCTGTCGGCCGAACGTCCGGTGCTGATCGACCGCTTCCTCGCCGACGCCACCGAAGTCGATGTCGATGCGATCCGCGATCACACCGGCGAGGTGCTGATCGGCGGCGTGATGGAGCACGTCGAGGAGGCCGGCGTCCACTCCGGCGACTCGGCCTGTGCGATCCCGCCGCCGACGCTTCCGGCCTGGGTCGTCGAGGTGATCGAGTCATACACCTCGGCAATCGCGAAGCGCCTCGACGTCCGCGGCCTGATCAACGTGCAGTACGCAGTGGTCGGCACGACCGTCTATGTGATCGAGGCGAATCCGCGAGCGAGTCGAACGGTGCCGTTCGTCGCGAAGGCGACCGGCGTACCGTTGGCGAAGGTGGCCACGCGGGTGATGCTCGGCGCGACGTTGGCCGAGCTCCGAGTCGAGGGGCTGCTTCGCGAGCCGGTCGGGGGGCACGTTGCGGTGAAGGAAGCGGTGATGCCGTTCAACCGGTTCCCCGAGGTCGATCCCGCACTCGGACCGGAGATGCGATCGACCGGCGAGGTGATGGGCATCGCCGATACGTTCGGCCGCGCCTTCTACAAGGCCGAACTGGCCGCGGGAACGATCCTGCCGACGACCGGCACGGTATTCCTGTCGTTGGCCGATCCGGACAAGCCGGCCGGGTTGGTGGTGGCCCAACGGTTCCGCGCGCTCGGGCTCGGCGTTGCGGCAACCGAGGGAACCGCGGCCTACCTCGCCGCGTTCGATTCGCCGGTCGACCAGGTGGTCGCCAAGGTGCAGGAGGTCGGAGAAGACGGTGAAACGCGGATCACGGCAGTCGACTTGATCGCCGACGGCAAGATCAGCTTCGTGGTCAACACGCCGCGAGGGGCGCTCGGACGCAGCGACGGCGAGCAGATCCGGAAAGCTGCGAGCCTCCACCGGGTCAGCTGCGTCACCACGGTCGATGCCGCACTCGCTGCGGTGCAGGGCTTGTCCGAACGAACAGGCGAGGTGCTCACCGTGAAGACACTGCAGGAGTACCACGCGATGTCGGGCTCGGAGTCGGTGGCGAGCGCGTCGTGATCGATACCCGCGTCACCATCGGCAGCGTGGAGCTCCACGCGCCGGTGATGACCGCGTCGGGAACCGCCGGTTACGGCACCGAACTCGCCGGGCATCTCGACCTGGCGTCGCTCGGCGCGGTCGTGACGAAGTCGCTGGCCGCGTACGAGTGGCCGGGAAATCCGGCGCCGCGGCTGCATCCGACGCCGCAGGGGATGATGAACGCCGTCGGCCTCCAAGGACCTGGGGTGCAGTACTGGCTCGACCACGTCGTCGGCGACCTGGTGGAATGCGGTGCGACCGTCGTCGCCAGCATCTGGGGTCGAAGCGTCGAGGACTATTCGCAGGCCGCCGAGCTCCTCGCCATGGCTCCGCCGAACGTGGTCGCCGTCGAGGTGAACTTGTCATGCCCCAACCTCGAGGGCCGCGGCTCGATCTTCGCGCACGACGCACGCCGCTCCGCCGAGGTGATCACTGCGACGGCGGCGTGCGGTCGGCCGCGCTGGGCCAAACTCAGCGCGAACACCGATCGCATCGTCGACGTCGCCGAGGCCGTGATGACTGCGGGTGCCGAGGCGGTGACGTGCATCAACACGTTGCTCGGCCTCGCCTACGACCCGCGCACCTTGGCCCCGACACTCGGCGCCGGCGGCGGGGGCCTGTCGGGCCGCGCTATTCACCCGGTGGCCGTCCGAGCGGTCCATGACGTCCACCAGGCGCTTCCCGAGGTCCCGATCATCGGCGTCGGCGGTGTCGCCTCGGCCTGGGATGCGATCGAACTGTTGCTCGCCGGCGCATCTGGGGTCCAAGTGGGAACCGCGTCGTTCGCAGATCCTGGCATCGCCGCAGTGATCCAGAACGGCGTGATCGCCTGGGCGACCGAACGCGGATTGACCCGGCTCGCCGACATCGCCGCGATAGCTTGACCTGCATGGCAACTCCTCCACAGCTGACCCCCGAGCAGCGTTCGGCGGCGCTCGCCAAGGCCGCCGAAGCCCGAGCCGCACGAGCCGAGATCAAAGCCCGTCTGAAGATGGGATCGATGTCGCTCTCTGACGTCCTGTCTTCCACCGACGTCAACGTCGGCAAGTTGAAGGTGGTGTCCATGCTCGAGTCGCTCCCCGGCGTCGGCAAGGTGAAGGCCCGTCGCATCATGGAAGACATCGAGATCGCCGACAATCGTCGGGTACAGGGTCTCGGCACCCAGCAGAAGTCGAAGCTCCTCGAACTCCTCGGCTGACCGGGCCGAACGTTGATCATCGTCGTCTCGGGCCCTGGCGGGGTCGGCAAGGGCACCATCGTTGATGCGTTGGTTCGACGCGACGAGCACCTGTGGCTCAGCCGATCCTGGACCACTCGGGAGCGGCGCCCCGCCGAGGCGTCGGATGCGTACGTGTTCACCGACACCGCGACGTTCGAGCAGCACATCGCCGACGGTGGATTCATCGAGTGGACCGAATTTCTCGGCAACTACTACGGCAGCCCGCTTCCCGTGCCGGGCAGCGATCAGGACATCGTGCTCGAGATCGAGGTCGACGGGGCACAGCAAGTGAAGCGGATCTTCCCGGACGCCTTGTTGTTGTTCGTGGTTCCGCCATCGCGCGATGAGCAGGAACGCCGGCTGCGCGGGCGTGGCGACCCCGGCGACAAGGTGCTCGCACGTCTGAAGAAGGCGGAGGTCGAGGAGCCGGTCGGTCGTGCCCTTGCCGACCACATCGTGGTCAACGACGACCTCGACGACACGATTGACGAGATGCTGCAGATCATCGAATCCGCTCGCGCCCGGTAGGGTGTTTGCCACTATGGCGCTCGACCACAACACGATGATCAATCCGCCCATCGAGAGCCTTCTCGGGACGGTCGATTCCAAGTTCACCCTGGTCACGCTGGCCGCACGGCGCGCTCGCAACATCAACTCGTACTTCAACCAGCTCGGCGACGGCCTCGGCCACATGATCCCGCCGCAGGTGTCGTCGGTCGCTCGCAAGCCGCTGTCGATCGCTTTCGAAGAGATCTCCGAGCACAAGATCGTCTGGACCGAAGCACCCGTCGTCGCCGACGTCGAGATCGAGGTCGATGTCGTCGCTGACGAGGCTGCCGACGACTGAACGACGGTTGGGTCACCACCGACCCACCGCGTGAGAGCCGAAGGGGACATCGATGCTGGCAGGCAAGCGCATCGTGTTGGGGGTGACGGGCGGTATCGCCGCGTACAAGGCAGTCGAGGTGTGCCGCCGCCTTGTCGATGCCGGGGCGCACGTTGTTCCGATCATGACGGAGGGTGCGGAGCACTTCATCGGCCGGACCACGCTCAGCGCGTTGGCGTCCGAGCCCGTGCAGACCGAATTGTGGGACAACGCGACCACGCCGATCCCGCACACCAAGATCGGGCAGGGCGCCGATCTGGTGCTCGTCGCACCGGCAACGGCTCGACTGCTCGCGGCATACCGAATGGGTCTCTCAACCGATCTGCTCACCAACACGCTGATCGCCACGCGAGCACCGGTGGTCGTGTGCCCGGCGATGCACACCGAGATGTGGGAGCACCCCAGCGTGGTCGACAACGTCGGGGTGCTGCGTTCGCGCGGTGTCCACATCGTCGAACCCGAGTCGGGGCGACTCGCCGGGGGCGACGTCGGCGCCGGTCGACTGGCGGATCCGGCAACCATCGTGGCGGCCGTCGAGAGCGTCCTGGGCCCGCGCGACCTCGACGGGATCTCGATGGTCGTGTCGGCCGGCGGAACTCGTGAGCCGATCGACGCGGTGCGCGTGATCGCGAATCGCAGTTCAGGCAAGCAGGGCTACGCCGTCGCCGCCGAGGCGGCTGCTCGGGGAGCGAGGGTCACGTTGGTGTCGACCGTCAACCTGCCGGCGCCGAGCGGCTGCAACATCGTCGAGGTCGAGACGGCGGCACAGATGCAGCTGGCGATGACCGCAGCAGCGCTCGAGCACGACGTGGTCGTGATGAGCGCCGCGGTGGCGGACTTCAGGCCAAAGGTGGTTGCTTCCGGCAAGCTCAAGAAGCGCGACGGTGCACCCGAGATCGTGCTCGAGCCGACACCCGACATCCTCGCCGGGCTCGGAGCATCGAAGCGTCCGGGTCAAGTGCTCGTCGGCTTCGCCGCCGAAACCGACGACCTGATTGCCAATGCGACGTCGAAACTCCGGGCGAAACACCTCGATCTGATCGTCGCGAACGACGTTGGGGCGCCGCAGGTTGGCTTCGCTCACGACACAAACGCGGTTACGCTGTTGCGGCCCGACGCGGAGCCTGTCGAGATCGACCTCGCATCGAAGCGAGATGTCGCTCGGGCCGTCATCGACACCATTGTCTCCATCCGCTCAACACATCGACAGGACTTTGCATGAGCACGTACACGTTCACCTCCGAAAGCGTCACCGAGGGCCACCCGGACAAGATGGCCGACCAGGTCTCCGACGCTGTCCTCGACGCGATCCTCACCGAGGATCCCGATGGACGCGTGGCGTGCGAGACGCTGTTGACCACCGGCCTGTGCGTGATCGCCGGCGAGATCACCACGTCGGCCTACGTCGACATCCCCAAGATCGCTCGCGAGACGATCAACGGCATCGGCTACGACAACGCGATCTACGGCTTCGACGGCAACACGTGCGGCGTCATCGTGTCGATCGACGAGCAGAGCCCCGACATCGCGCAGGGCGTCGACACCAGCGAGGAAGTTCGCGGCGGCAAGTCCGGCGAGGACATGTTGAACCTGCAGGGTGCGGGTGACCAGGGAATGATGTTCGGGTACGCCTGCAACGAGACCGATGACCTGATGCCGCTGCCGATCTGGACCGCGCACCGCCTCGCCGAGCGGCTCGCCGAAGTCCGCAAGTCCGGCCAGGTGCCGTACCTGCGACCCGACGGCAAGACTCAGGTCACCTACGAGTACCACAACGGGTGGCCCGTGGCGCTGAAGGCCGTGCTGATCAGCACGCAGCACCAGGACGGCGTCGATCGCGACACCGTGATCCGGCCCGATCTGATCGACCAGGTGATCCGTCCGACGATCCCCGAGCGCTTCGCCGACGACGATTTCGAGATCTACGTCAACCCGACCGGGCAGTTCGTCCGCGGCGGCCCCTTCGCCGACGCGGGGCTCACCGGCCGCAAGATCATCGTCGACACCTACGGCGGTATGGGCCGTCACGGTGGCGGTGCCTTCTCCGGCAAGGATCCGAGCAAGGTCGACCGCTCCGCTGCCTATGCAGGCCGTTGGGTCGCCAAGCACGTGGTCGCATCCGGCGCCGCCGAGCGCTGCGAAGTGCAGTTGGCCTACGCCATCGGCATGGCGCAGCCGATGAGCATCCTCGTCGAGACCTTCGGTACCTCACAGGTCGATCCGGCGGCGATCGAGGCGGCCGTGCGCTCGACGTTCGATCTCCGCCCTGGGGCCATCGTCCGCGATCTCGATCTGAAGCGGCCGATCTACAAGCGGTCGGCCGCCTATGGACACTTCGGCCGTGCGGGCTTCCCCTGGGAAGAACTCAGTCGGCTCGACGAGTTCAAGAGCGCCGTCGGCGTCTGAGCCTCGGTGGCCGATGTCGCCCATGCGTCGACGGTTGCCACCGTCGTGCCGGACGTCACCGGGCTCGACAAGCAGTTCGATTACCTGATCCCGCCTGACCTGTACGAGCGCGTCCACGTGGGCACGATCGTGCGGGTCGAACTGCACGGCCGCCGGATCGGTGGTTGGGTGTCGGCGGTCTCGAGCGAGCCGTCGGACGGACGATCGATCGACTCGTTGAAGCCGATCGCCAAGGTGACCGGCCACGGACCCGGGCCGGAGATGCTCGATCTGGCCGAGTGGGCCTCGGTGCGGTGGGCGGCACGCCGCATCAGGCCATTCCTGGTTTCGGCGTCACCCGGGCGGGCGGTGGTCAACGTGCCCACCGACCGCCGCACGGGAATGAGGCCGGCCCCGGCGTCGCCTGCCACGAGCGAGCTGCTCGCTGCGGGCGGGGGAGTGCTGCGCCTGGCCCCACGCGTCGACGTGATGCCGACACTGCTTGCCGCAGTCGGCTGCGGTCCGACGCTGGTCGTCGCACCAGAGCGCGACGTCGTGGCGCTGCTCGCGACGCGCCTTCGTCGTGCGGGTCTGTCGGTCGCCATCGTTCCCGACGACTGGGCGGCGGCCGCCGGCGGCGTCGATGTGGTGATCGGTACGCGATCTGCTGCATGGGCGCCCTGTCGGGGGCTTGCGGCCGCTGTGCTGCTCGACGAGCACGATGAAGCTCACCAGGAGGAGCGGACGCCGACGTGGCATGCCCGTGACGTCCTGGTCGAACGCTGCCGACGGGCCGGCGTGCCGTTCGTGCTGGTCTCGCCGGCGCCGACCCTGATCGCCGTCGTCGAGTACGCGGGCAGCGGTGTCGTGCACCCACCGGCGGCCCGAGAACGCTCGGGTTGGTCCACGGTCGCTGTGGTCGGACGGACCGACGAGGATCCGTGGAAGCGCTCGCTGGTCACGTCGGAGTTGATCGAGCGGATACGAAATCCCGACCTCACGGTCGTGTGCGTGAGCAACATCACCGGTCGAGCGCGCGTCCTTGCGTGTCGATCCTGTCGATCGCTGATCCGGTGCGAAACGTGTGATGCCGCTGTCGGCCTCCACGACGATGGCCGCTTGTCGTGTCGGCGCTGCAGCACGAAGCGTCCTGCGGTGTGCCAATCGTGCGGCGCCAGCCGGTTCGCCAACCTTCGTCCGGGGGTCACCCGGTTGCGCGAGGAACTGGAGGCCGCAGCCGCGCGTCCGGTGGTGGCGATCACCGGGGCCGATGTCGCTCCGCCGGAACAAGCCGGTGTGTACGTGGGCACCGAAGCCGTGTTGCACCGCATCCGATCTGCGGACGTCGTCGCATTTCTCGAGTTCGATTCCGAGATGTTGGCGCCGAGGTTCCGGGCGAGCGAACACGCGATGGCATTGATCGTTCGGGCCAGCCGAATCGCCCCCGAGGTGCTCATCCAGACGTTCACGCCCGACCACGAAGTGATCGCCGCTGCTCGTGCGGGCGATCCAGCGGCAGTGCTCGCAGGCGAACGATCGCGACGTGAACTGCTCGGGTTTCCACCGTTCGGGGCGCTCGCTGTCGTGTCCGGAACGGGCGCCGACGATGTGGTTGCGCAGCTCGACGCGGACATCCGGGTCGGTGGTGACGGCGCCGACCGTTTCCTCGTGCGTGCAGCCGACTGGACGACCCTCGGGCATGCGCTCAATGCCGTCAAACGCCCCACCGGTTCGCGCATTCGCGTCGAGGTCGACCCCGCCCGCATCTGAGTCGCGTCGACCAACCACGCAAGCGTGGTTGTGTGGAGCTCAGACGCCCATCTTGTTCTTGATGTGCTCGAGGACCGGTGTGTGCTCCGACTGCGGGCTGAACAGGATCAGATTTGCGTCCTCGTCGACCCGGACGCTGTGTCCAGCAGGCCAGTGGAAGAGGTCGCCGGTTGCGCAGACCTCGGTGGCATCGTCGCTGTAGGTGACCGTCACGGCACCATCGATGACGTAGCCCCAATGGGCCGACTGGCACATGTCGCCGTGCAGCCCTTCGAGGAGCGGCGCAAGGTCGGCTCCCTTGGCCATCGTGAAGTATTCCGCACCCATGACGCCGAACGCTGCTCCAAAGTCGGTCTGTTGTCGAGCGACGGCGCCGGGGGCATCGATCTTGACCGGGACGTCGTTCTTGGTGATGTGCATCGTCTGTCTCCTGCTGATCGGATATCCGAGCCCCGATGGCCCGGATACAAGAGAGGCGTGACAATCAGTGTCACAATGCGACATGGCGACCGACCAACTCGCAGAGCGAGTCGAGGCTGCTCGCACGGCGATTCGCCTCGGTGAGTGGCAGCAGGCGATCGATCTCCTCGACGTCGACGGGGCGAGGGAGTCGGCCGAGTGTCTCGAGGCGCTCGCAGAGGCCTCGTACGGCGCTGGGAGCTTCGAGGCATGCATCGAAGCGTGGGAAGACCTGCACTCCCTGCTCGTGCAGCGCGCCGACGTCGTCGGTGCGGGCCGTGCGGCGTCGATGATTGCGCTGTACCTCATGATGGACACCGGGCTGATGGCGCCGGTGCGTGGCTGGCTGCGTTGCGCAGAACGGCACCTGGAAGGAACCGGCGAGCATCCGGTGCGAGCGATCGTCTCCATGGTGCGTGCCTACGAACGTTTCATGTGTGGAGCGATGGACGAGGCGCGCCTGCATGCCAGCACCGCCATCGAGCTCGGGGAACGGTTCGACGTGAGGCCGGCGGTCGTGATCGGGCGTACCTGCATTGCACGAGTGACGATCTTCGACGGCGACCTCGAGCTCGGTCTCGGCTTGCTGGACGAGGTCGGCGCAGTGCTGATGTCAGGGGCCGCCGACCCCTTGACGACCGGGATGATGTACTGCGAGATCATCTGCGCAGCCCAGGGTCTCCTGATGCCGGATGTTGCCGCCCAATGGACCGACGTCATGGAGCGGTGGCGTCACGGAGCCGCCTTCGGAGGCATCAACGGCCGTTGCCGGGTCCACCGAGCCGAAGTCCTGCGGATGAGCGGGACCTGCGACCTGGCCGAGGCCGAGGCGCTGGCGGCGTGTGACGAACTGCGTCCGTGGATGCGACGTGAGTACGGATGGCCACTCGTGGAGCTGGGCAACGTCCGTCTCCGCGCCGGTGACCTCGACGGCGCCGAGGCGGCCTACCAGGAGGCGCTGGACCACGCGTGGTCCCCACAGCCCGGGCTGGCGCTGGTGCACCTCGCACGGGGCGAGGCGGACCTGGCAGCGGCGATGATCGCCGACGCCATCCAGCACCCGATCGACAACCCCTCCAAGGAACGCCCACCATACGGAGCGCTGAGGATCGCACCCCTGCTCGACGCCCAGGGCGAGATCGCCGCACAGCGGAGCGATCGCGACACCTTGCACGGAGTGTCCGGCCAGCTCCGCTCGATCG
This sequence comes from Ilumatobacteraceae bacterium, assembly GCA_035527095.1. Taxonomy (GTDB): domain Bacteria; phylum Actinomycetota; class Acidimicrobiia; order Acidimicrobiales; family Ilumatobacteraceae; genus Sva-07. Next base: position 17,605 of record DATLBC010000134.1, read on the forward strand.
CTGAGCAGTTTCCGTCGGCGATGATCCGAGCGATGTCGTCGCTCGCTCATGCTCGCCTCTGCCTGCTCGAGGCCGATGCAGAAGGCGCAGTGTCGGCCGCACGAGCTGCCGTCACCGAACTGGACAACCTGGGCGCGCCGTTCGAGGCAGCGATGGCCCGGTTGGTGGCCGCCGAGGGGCATCAACTGCGCGGCGAGACGGATCGGGCTGACCTCGAGCGCCGCGCCGCCAGGGATTCCCTGGCGTCGTTCGGTTCGGAGGCGTGGGCCGAACGTGTCGATGGCATGATCGACGCGGGCCACCCGTCCTCCGGCGAGGCGTCGCCGCCCGCATCGCAGGCGGTGTTCAGCTGCGAGGGCGACATGAGGACAATCGGATGGTCCGACTCGCAGGTTGTCGTCCGAGATCTCAAGGGACTGAAGTACATCGCGCGGTTGCTCGCCGAGCCGGGTCGGGAGTTCCATGCTGTCGAGTTGGTGCGGCTCGAGGAGGGAAGTGGCACATCCGAGCCGAGCAACGCCGGCATCCTCGCGCTCGACGACGTTGCCAAGGAGGCCTACCGTCGTCGATTGGTCGACATCGACGAAGACATCGCCGACGCCGAGGCCGCCAACGATCTCGGCCGGGCCGAACTCGCCCGCCGAGATCGCGAGTACCTCGTTGCCGAGTTGCGGCGCGCCGTGGGGCTCGGCGGTCGGGATCGCAAGGTCCTCGACGATGGCGAACGTGCCCGTGTCAGTGCGACTCGCTCGATCAGGTACTCACTCGCCCGGCTCGTGGAAGCTTCCCCGGCGGTTGCGGCGCACCTGCAGCAGCACATCCACACCGGAACGTTCTGCTCGTACGAACCCGATGCGCTGCATCCGGTCACCTGGACGGTCTGACCGCCCCGCGGCATCGGTCGCAACCCGCACACGTGGCGGTAGTCGGCTCAGCGCCGGTCGGTCAGCTCGTCGAAGCGGGCGCGGTCGATGTTTCCGCCGGACAGGATGATGCCCACGCGGCGGTTCCGGAAGCGGGAGATGTCATCGAGCAACGCGGCGAGTCCGGCGACACCGCTCGGTTCGAGCCGGCAAGCCAGGTCATCACGGGCTGTCACCATCGCCTCGACGAGTTGGTCGTCCGTGACGGTCACCACGTCGCTCACGAGCCCTCGATTGATCGCAAACGTCACAGCGCCCGGGGAGGTCACCGCGAGACCATCGGCAATCGTGTCGGGCTGCTCGATCCGAACCGGGTGGCCGGCGCTGAAGGACCGGTGCGTGTCGTCAGCGGTTGCGGGCTCGACTCCGATCAGCTCGCAGTCGGGATCGAGCTGGCGCATCGCCGAGGCGCAACCAGCCATCAGTCCGCCGCCGGACATCGGCACCAGCAGGACATCGAGCGCTCCGACCTGCTCGTGGAGTTCCAGCGCTGCGGTGCCCTGGCCTGCGATCACGATCGGATCTTCGAACGGGTGAACGAACGTCGCGCCGGTGTCGGCGACCTGCCGGCGGGCACCGGCCTCGCGGTCGGCTGTCGACCGGCTGAAGGTGACGATGTCGGCCCCGAACTGCCCGATGAGCGCGAGCTTGGCGTGAGCGACATCGGCCGGGACGTGAACGGTGGCGGAGATGCCGAGGATCTGAGCGGCGCAGGCGACGGCCGCGCCGTGGTTTCCCGACGACACCGCGACCACCCCACGAGACCGGTCCTCGACAGGGATGGCCGACAGGCGGTTGAACGCTCCTCGGAACTTGAATGCTCCGGCGCGTTGTTGCGATTCGTCCTTGCCGAACACCGTGGCGCCGACGAGGGCATCCAGCTGGATGGAACGCAGCACCGGCGTCTTGATCGCCTCGGGGGCGATCACGGCGGCCGCTGCTCGGATCTCGTCGAGCGGAATCATTCGTCGCGACTCACGATGAACACGCGATGACCGGCCTTCGATGCGATGCGTTCGCAGCGGTAGCCGAGTCCGATCAGCCAGCGTTGCAGCGAGTCGGCGCCGAGGTGCTTCTGGACGACGAGTGACGCGCTACCCGTGGCGTCGAGTCGTCCGAGCCAGCGCTCGAGAAGCTCGTGCAGCGCAGTCTTGCCGATGCGGATCGGCGGGTTCGACCAGATGGTGGCGAACCGCAACGCGGCCGGCACCTCATCGGGTGCGACGACGCGGATGTTCGAGAGCGCATTGCGTTCCGCATTGCGCGCGCACAACTCGCGGGCTCGCGTGTTGACGTCGACGGCCCAGACCGTGGCGCCAGGCGAGCGCCGTGCCATCGTGAGCGCGATCGGACCGGCGCCACAGCCGAGATCGAGCAGATCACCCGACGGTGCGATCGGCAGCGCAGCTCGCAGCAGCAGCGACGTCGCAGTGTCGAGATGGCCTCGGGAGAACACACCGCGGTCGGTCTCCATCACGAACGCCGTGTCGGGCAGGGTGACGTCGACCATCACGGGTTCCGACGCGACGGTCGGGTCGTCGTCGAAGTACTGCTCTGAGGACACTCCCCGTAGCCTGACACGGATGTCGTACACGATTCGTACATACGGCGATCCGGTGCTCAAGACACAGGCGTTGCCCGTCGACGATGTCGACGGCAAGGTCATCCGGCTGGTCGATGCCATGTTCGACACGCTCGTCGACTCGGGCAACGGCATCGCATTGGCTGCACCCCAGATCGGCGTGCAGAGGCAGGTCGTCGTCTGGGACATCGACGAGCATCCGTTGGCGATCATCAATCCCGAGGTCGTCGAGTCCGACGGCGAATGGGTGTACGACGAGGGCTGCCTGTCGATACCCGGGCTCTACGTCGAGATGCTGCGACCCAAGACGGTGCTGGTCCGCGGTGTCGACCTGAACGGTGAGATCATCGAGATCGAGGCCGACGAACTCGAAGCGCGCATGTTCCAGCACGAGATCGACCACCTCAACGGGGTGCTGATGTTCGACCGCCTCGTCGGCGACCAACGCAAGGACGCGATCAAGGAGTACCGGCGGATCGAAGAGGAGGCGAGCCGTCAGGCCCCCCGTTCGCCGATCCGCCGTCGGCTCGGCCTGGGCTGAACGAACGCGTGAAGCTCGTCTATCTCGGCACCCCGGACATGGCGGTCGCGCCCCTGCGGGCGCTCGCCGACGCGGGTCACGAGATCGTCCTCGTGGTGACCCGCGTCGACAAGCGTCGTGGACGGGGCAGCGCGACCACCCCGAGTCCGGTCAAGGCAGCGGCGCTCGAACTCGGTTTGGCGATCTCGCACGACGTCGACGACGTGCTGTCGGCGGTGCGCAACGATGGAGCGGAGTTGGGCGTGGTCGTGGCGTTCGGTCAGATCATCAAGCCCCATGTGCTCGATGTGATCCCGATGGTCAACCTCCACTTCTCGCTGCTTCCCCGGTGGCGCGGTGCAGCACCGGTCGAGCGAGCCCTGCTTGCGGGCGATGACATCACCGGTGTGTGTGTGATGGCGCTCGAAGAGGGTCTCGACACCGGTGGTGTGTACGCCCGCCGTGAGGTGCCGATCGGATCGGAAGCAACTGCAGCCGACCTTCGCATCGAGCTCGTCGGGGCCGGCACAGACCTCCTCGTCGACACCCTCGGCCGCCCGCTCGCAGAGTGGATCGACGATCCGGAACCGCAGACGGGCGAGGTCACGTACGCCGCGAAGTTCGCTTCGGCCGACTTCGAGATCGACTGGACCATGGCGCCGTCCGACGTACACCGCCTGATCCGCGTCGGCGGCGCGTGGACCATCTTCCGAGGCAAGCGCCTGAAGATCAGGGAGGCTCGCCTCGTCGACGGTCGAGTCGTGCCGATCATCGTGCAACCGGAGGGAAAGGCACCCATGGCGTTCGCTGCCTGGCGCAACGGAGCACAGCCGACGCCCGACGAACTGTTCGGCGACCTGTGACCGGCACCGCTCACGGCGCCCCGCGGACGGCTCGCCGAGTTGCGCTCGACGCATTGCGCCGCATCGAGTCGGACGGCGCCTATGCGAACCTCGTGCTCGGGCCGATGCTTGCGTCGTCGGGTCTCGGCGACATGGACCGCCGATTCGTCACGGAGCTGGTCTACGGAACGACCCGGATGCGACGGTCCTGCGACGCCGTGATCGATCGTTTCGTCGCATCCCCTCCCGATGAGGCCACACGATCGGTGCTCCGACTGGGTGCCTATCAGCTGGTGTTCGCCGGGGTCCCCCCGCATGCCGCGGTGAGCGAGACCGTCGGACTCGCGCCGAAACGCACGCGAGGCTTTGTCAACGCTGTGCTGCGCAAGGTGGCTCGGCTGTCCGTCGCCGACATGGCGTGGCCCTCCGACGGGGCTCGTCTGAGCTACCCGGACTAAATCGTCGAGGTGTTCCGCACCGAACTCGGTGACGACGCAGTGCCGGCGCTCGAACGGATGAATCAGGCGCCGCCGGTCACCGAGCGAGCTGATGGCTACGTGCAGGACGAGTCGTCGCAGTGGGTCGCGGCGGCGGTCGAGGCGAGCAACGACGAGCTGGTGCTCGACATGTGCGCTGCACCGGGCGGAAAGGCAACGGCCATGGCCTCGGGTGGTGCGATCGTTGTCGCCAACGACCAGCGCGTGCGCCGCGCTCGACTGGTTGCCGACAACGTCCGCACCCTCGGCCTCGAGGTGCCGGTCGTCGTCGCAGACGGTGACGCAGCGCCGTTTCGCCCAGGATCGTTCGGCGCAGTGCTGCTCGACGCGCCCTGCTCCGGACTCGGAGCGCTGCGCCGTCGGGCTGACGCTCGGTGGCGGATTCAGCCGAGCGATGTCGTCGATCTCGCGGCCCTGCAGGGGCGCCTGCTGCAGTCCGCCGCCACCCTCGTTGCGCCTGGCGGGCGGCTGGTGTACAGCGTCTGCACGATCACCGCCGCCGAGTCGGTCGATCATGCGGCGCCTCCCGGGTTCGCGGTCGACCCGACCCCGCCCACCGTCGGTTCCTGGCGGCCATTCCGACAGGGATGGCGGGTGCTGCCGCACGACGCCGACACCGACGGCATGGTGATGATTCGGTACCGTCGGGTCTCGTGAACGAATCGGTGAGCGACGCAGGGCTGCCCCGTGCAAAGGTCGTGACCGTCAGCGACGGCGTGATGCACGGCGCTCGTGACGACCTCAGTGGTCGGGCATTGGTCGAGTACCTCGGCGCCAACGGATTCGATGTGGTCGAACATCGCGTGACTGCCGATGGCGCCGATCTGGTTGCTGCGATTCTCCTGGAGATGTCCGACGAATTCGCCGGGTTGATCGTGTCCACGGGTGGTACCGGCTTTGCGCCGCGGGATCAGACTCCCGAAGGGACCCGTTCGGTCATCGAGCGCGAGGCACCGGGCATCGCCGAGGCGATGCGCCTGTGCAATCCGCTGGGGCGCCTGTCCCGAGGCGTCGTTGGCATCAGAGGGCAGTCGATTGTGGTCAACACTCCCGGCAGCACCAAGGGGTGCGTCGAGCAGCTCGATGCCGTCATCGACGTCCTCCCGCACGCCTTGCGGCTCCTCGCAGACACCGACACGTCTCACTGACTCCAGCCCCCAACCACGTTTGCGGCAGAGTTCGGGTGGACCGAGTCACCGAAACCTCGCCGCAAACGTGGTTGGGGACTTGGGGAAACGTCGGGGGAGCGGGGAGACGGTGGCCGGTAGCCTCGGCGGTCATGCTGCGA
>DATLBC010000135.1:0-56519 GCA_035527095.1 Ilumatobacteraceae bacterium
CGGCACGGTCAAGCAGACGATCAGCCCCGACGTCCTCGACCGCGACATCCGCGTGACGTCAGGCGCCGATGCCAACGCCGAGCCGGTCGCCGAGTTCACGCTGGCCACGATTCTGTTCGCGAACAAGGACGTCGTCTGGCAACGTGACGTTCGGCGCACACCTCGCGATGCGTCGCTGCGCGATTTCCGTCAGGCGCACGACATCCCGGTCGGCAACTACGACAAGACGATCGGCATCGTGGGGGCGTCATTGATCGGTCGTCGCGTGATCGAACTGCTCGGCGCATTTCCTCACCTCGGTGTCGCGCTCTACGACCCGTTCGTGAGCGACGCCGAAGCGGCGACCCTCGGGGTGTCGAGGATGGAACTCGACGAGCTGTGTGCGACCGTCGACATCCTGTCGATCCATGCGCCCGACCTGCCGAGCACGCGTCACATGATCGGCACGCAGCAGCTCGCCGCGCTGAGAACGGGGGCGACCGTGATCAACACCGCCCGCGGCGCCCTGCTCGACCACGAGGCGCTGCTCGCCGAGGTCTCGACCGGACGGCTGTCGGCCGTGCTCGACGTGACCGACCCCGAGCCGCTGCCCGACGACCATCCGCTGTGGGCCCTGCCGAACGTGTTCATCACCCCGCACCTCGCCGGTTCGCTCGGCAGCGAACTGGGCCGAATGGTCGATCACGCCATCGACGAGATCGACCGCTGGCGCAACGGTCGCCCCGCCCGTAACGCCATCACCAAGGAGATGCTCCCCCGCCTCGCCTGACCACTGACGCCGGTCAGGTGGCGTAGCGGCGCAGTATTCGGCGTCCGAGTGACGTCTTGTGGACCTCGTCGGCTCCGTCGTAGATGCGAGCAGCGCGCTCGTGGCGGTACCAATATGCGAGCACCGTGTCATCGGTGACGCCCAGCGCACCGTGAACCTGGATCGCCGTGTCGACGGCCTTCAACATCGTGTTGGCGACCGAGAACTTGATCGCAGCGATCTCGTCACGGGCCGTTTTCGCGCCGTGCTGATCGATCATCCACGCGGCATGCAACGTCTGAAGGCGGGCGCCACGGATCTCGGCGTCGAGTTCGGCGGCCCAGTGCTGGATCACCTGACGGTCGGCGAGCGTGTCGCCGTTCGGGTCGATCACCCGCTCGTTGGCGCGAGCGCACATCAGGTCGAACGATCGGCTGGCAATCCCGAGCCAGCGCATGCAGTGATGGATCCGCCCCGGACCCAGACGCTCCTGCGCGATCGCGAACCCTCCGCCACGAGGGCCGAGCAAGTTGTCCATCGGCACCCGACAGCTCTGGTAGCTCACTTCGCCGTGGCTGGCGTGGCCACTTCCGGCGTGACCCATCACGCTCACGTTGCGCACCAGGTTGAACCCCGGCGTCTCGGTGGGCACCAGGATCATGCTCGTGCGCGCATAGGGAGGGGCGTCGGGATCGGTGACCGCCATCACGATGGCGAAATCGGCGCCATCGGCGGAGCTGGTGAACCACTTCTGACCGTTGATCACCCACTCGTCGCCATCCTCCACGGCTGTCGTCTCCAACAGCAACGGGTTCGAGCCAGCAGTTTCCGGCTCGGTCATCGAGAAACAACTGCGGATCTCGCCGGCCACGAGCGGACGCAGATATCGCTCACGCTGTTGGTCGGTTGCGTGCGTGTGGAGGATCTCGATGTTGCCGGCGTCCGGCGCCTGTGTACCGAACACGACGTGGCCGAGCGGGCTGCGGCCCAGCGCCTCGCTGAGCAGGCCGTGGTCGACCATGCTCAATCCGAGGCCGCCGAACTCGACCGGGTGGTTGGGCGCCCACACCCCCATCTGGCGCACTTTGTCCTGAGCAGCTCGCACGCGATCTTGGAGGACGGTCGGATCACCGTGGAGCATCTCGCCCTCGAGCGGGATCACCTCGCGATCCATGAAGTCGTCGACCATCTCGAGGATGGTCGACATCTGTTCGGAGATCTCGAAGTCCATGGTGTTCCTCCTTCGACCACGTTGTCATGAACGCGTCGAGGCGGACGAAGCCGTCAGGCGCGGCGCGCGCGTCGACCGAGAACGATGCCAGCGCCGCCGAGGCCGAGCGCGGCGATCACGATCGCCGCACCGATCCACGTGTCGACCGATAGCCGCCATCGACCGTCGCTTCCGATCGCCGACGAGCCCGGTTCGGGCGAACTCGGCGCGCCGAAGCTGTCGGGGATCGGCTCACCACCGAGCGAACGAGTCCCCGAGCAGAGGTTCGACGTGACCTCGCCGACCTCCAGGCGTGACCCCTCGGTCCGCGCGAACACCAGCGCTGTCTGACCAACGGCGACCTCGAGTCCGCAACTCGCACCATCACGCGAGGTGACCACCGACTGTTGCTCGAATGCCTCGCCCTTGTAGACAGCGGTCACCGCGAACACGAAGCGAACCGGATCGTCGGACGACCACGACACGACGTTGTCCGGGATCCGGATCTCTTGCAGCGTGCCGACGAAGGCCACGTCGGCCTCAGCCAGCGCCTCGTCGTCGGTCAACGGTGCACACGAGCAGGCGGCGACCGAGCCGGCGGCAAGCAGCCACCACGCGAGACCGAGCAGCACAACACCAGACAGTCCCCGCCGTGCGTGCGAACGGTGCACCGCGCCGGCTCGATGGGGGTGGGCCATGACCAATGCTAGCTCGGCCTTCTCGACCGGTTCGGAGCGGGAATCGCCCGCTCGCGATACATAGAATCAGTCTGTGCCCGACGACCTCCCGCTGCTTCCCGATCAGCCGAGTTCGACCGACCAGGTCCGCCGCTTCGGACCGATCGTGGTCGTCGCCGTCGTGGCGTTGCTCTTCGTCTTCCAGAACACCGAGAGCGCGAACTTCGACTTCCTGTGGTTCGACTTCCGGTGGCCGCTCTGGGCGATGCTGATCGTGTTCATGGCCATCGGGGCAGCTACCGCCTGGGGCGTCGGTCGACGTCGTGCCCGCCGGGTCCACAACGACTGAACCCGGCGCTGGATCGATCGCGAGTGGCGACCGCCGTGTCATGATTCGCCGATGAGCAATGACCAGGCGCACGATCGGTACCGCGAAGCGGCACAGATCCTCCACGATGTCGCCAAGCCGATGCGGGTGCTGTCAGCGCTCGCATGGCCCGCCGAACTCCGCGAGGAGTTCCTGTCCAGCGGAGCCAACAAGCTCCCAGAGCCGACCTACGCTCCCGTCGACCCGACCTCGGTCCTCGACGGGATCTCGGCCGTGCGGCGCCTGCTGCGTCCCGGCAACGTCGTCGACGATTGGCTCGATCGTGAGGCCACCGCAATCGAGTCGACCGCTCTGATGCTGTCGACGGTCGGCACCCCTGCGTTCTACGCCTACAGCCGCAAGCTGTACGGGGTCCCCAACCAACCGCTGCGCTACGACCCCGCCACCCCGCTCGAACTTGCGCAGAAGGTGCAGGAATCGCTCATCGACCTCCAAGCGGCGGCGTTGGTTCCTCCGGTGGTTCGGAGCCGCACCGGCGAGGAGGTGGCGGCGTTCATCAAGGCCGAAGTCGCCGAGCACTTCGGCGACTCCGCGCCCGAGGTGCTCCTGGTCGACGAACTGTCCGCCAACGCCGTCGCGTCGACCAGCAGGATCAAGATCCGCCGAGACGCCAAGTTCACGGCGAAGGACTCGGCGCAGCTGCTCAATCACGAGGCGTTCATCCACGTGGCCACAGGCCTCAACGGCCGCTCACAGACCGACATCCCGATCCTGGCGATCGGACACCCGGGAACCGCCCGCACGCAGGAAGGGCTCGCTGTCTATTCCGAATATGTGTCGGGCACCTTGGGCATGGACCGACTCCGCCGACTCGCTGACCGGATCGTCGCGACCCAGCTGGTGATCGACGGCGCTGACTTCATCGAGCTGTACCGCTGGTTCCTCGATCGCAGCCCAAGCCCCGAGCAGGCGTTCGAGTCGACGCGACGCATCTTCCGTGGCGCGCCGATCACCGGCGGTGCTCCGTTCACCAAGGACTGCGCGTACCTCTCGGGCTACCTGTCGGTGGCGACGTTCATCCGGGCGGCGTTCCGGGCCGGACGCGCCGACACCCTCGGGCTGTTGTTCTCCGGCAAGCTCGACCTCTTCGCCATCCCGGCACTCGGCGAGTTGCGTAGCCAGGGCCTGGTCAAGCGGGCACAGTTCGTGCCACCGTGGGCCTCGGACCCGGGCTGGGTGCTGGCACACCTGACGCTGACCACGTTCATGGCCGACATCGACCTCTCGGCGGTGACCGACGCGATGTCTGAGGTCCTCGAGCACTGCCCGCGTGTCGACGTCGAACTTCCCGGCTGAACCCGAGCGGCTGCAAGCCGCTCAGTCGCGAACGGTGTTGCGCAGATGCTTGTTGTTGCGCGGCTCCGACTTGGTCTTCATGTCGGTGACCTGACGGATCATCTCGTCGCGTACCTCGTTGAGCGCCCGGTCGAGGTCGCTGTTCGAAGACGTTGCGACGAGCGGGCTGTGACCGTCGACCTTCATGTCGAGCGTCACGTGCTGGCTCTTGGTGTCACGGTCCTTCACGAACAATTGCATGGACACGGTCCCGGCGTCGAACGATCGCAGCCGTGCGTCGAGCTTCGACCAGTGATCGGCAAGCTTGTCGAGGTCGCCCTGGTACAGGTCGCCGTGCACGGTGAGACTGTCGGCCACAGTGGCCGGATGCTGGTTCGTCATCACTTCTCCTTCGAAGCGGTGGGCTGGAAGCCCGCCCTCTGACTCCATTCAATCGGCGAACCACGATCACGCCCAAACCGAACGGTCAGCCGAGATCGTGGGGGCCGGCGCCGAGGTAGCCCTTGCCCGCCCGGATCGTCTCGCCCCACGGGGCAAGGACCTCGAACAACTCGTCGACGTCGTCGGCGAGCGCATCGAGTGCGGAGCGCATCTGGTCGTCGGTCGCCACCTCGATCTGTTCGCGAGCGTGACGACCGGGCTGCGACAGGTGGGTGTCGGTGCCCGACCCGTCGAGGTAGCCGAGGTCGCGCAGACGGTGTTCGGACCGATCGAACTCGTCGTCGGTCCATCCACGGGTCCGGCTGTAACTGCGCGTGGGCATCCCCCACGAGAGTTCAGTGAGCAGCCCCATGTCGGTCGCGGTCAATCCGGCCGCCACCCACGCGGCGTTGTGGCAGTCGCTGCGGTACTCACGCAGGAAATCACCGAGATGCCACACCGCTGCGAGATCGTCGTCGGGCACAGCACGCGCGGCAACGCCCGCGGCCAGATGGCGACCGTTGATCGGCAACGGCGCGGCCGCGATCTGCAACAACTCGCGTGCCCGACCGACGCCGTCGGGCCGGCCGCCGATCAGTCGACGGAGCTGCGCCAACGCCCCGTCGGCTCGCGCCGCTCGAATCGTGTCCGCGTCAGTGCGAGTCCAGGCCAACTCCACCAGCGGCACGACGACCGCGGCGCTGAACACACCGAAGGCGGCGGCGACCACCTCGCCCGGAACCTGCCCGAGCAGGCTCCCGCGGCTTGCGAAGTAGGCCGGCCCATCGGGAAGGGCCACGCCGTTGGCCTCACCGGGGCTGGGGTCGAAGCCGAGGTCGACGTAGTTCGCGTGGCATTCGGGTGAGAAGTAGACCTGTCCCACCACCGGTTCGAGCACGGAGCCGAGGCGGCGGGCGAGACGGGACGTCGTCGAGATCTCCATGACCCGCCACCGTACGCGGCGATCCTCAACGCAGCCTGCGCGATCGAGGACAGGCGACGGTCGTCGCATTGTCGCCACCGGGCTTCGGAGCACCGGTTCCGGAGCGCTTCGATCCCACCATGGACAACCACGCCGATTGGCTCGTCGGCGAACTCGATGCCATTGCGGCGAACGGAACGGCGATCGATCTCGTCGGCCACGACTGGGGCGCCGGCCACGTCTACGGCGCGCTCGCTCGACGACCCGAGCTCGCGCGGACATGGGTTGGCGACATTGCCGGCATCCTGCACACCGACTACGGGTGGCACGACATGGCCCAGGCGTGGCAGATGCCCGACATCGGCGAGCAGACCGTGGCCGGATTTGCCGGTTCGAGTCTCGACGAGCGCACGGCACGGTTCGCCGGGCTCGGACTTCCCGACGACATCGCCGGAGAACTCGCAGTCGCGCTCGACGACGAGATGGGACGATGCATCCTGCGGCTCTATCGCACGGGCGCTCAGCCCGCCGTGGGTCAGCTCGGCGATCGCCTCGCGACGACGACGCTCCCGCCGGGGCTCGTCATCGATGCCGAACTCGACGAGTACGTGCCCTCGAGCCTGTCGGGCGAGGTCGCCGAGCGACTCGGCACCGAGGTGCTCCGCCCCGACGGCCGCGGCCACTGGTGGATCGCGCACGACATCGACCCCGTCGCCGACGCACTCGTCGGCTTCTGGTCGTCGCACTGAGCGTCACTCGACGGGGAGGCCCAGGTTGCGGGCGATCACGAGGCGTTGGATCTCGCTCGTTCCCTCGCCCACTTCGAGGATCTTGGCGTCGCGGTAGAAGCGCACGATCGGCGTCTCCTCCATGAACCCCATGCCGCCGAACACCTGAGTGGCGAGCCGGGCGGCGTCCATCGCCGCCTCGGTCGAATAGAGCTTCGCCATCGCTGCCGCCTGGCCGATCGGACGATCCTGGTCCTTCAGCCACGCTGCCTTGTAGGTGAGATTGTGGGCGTTCTCGACCTGCACGGCGAGATCGGACAGCTGGAACGCCAAACCCTGGAACCGCCCGATCGGACCACCGAATGCGTGGCGCTGCTTCGCATACTCGACCGATGCCTCGAGGCACGCCCGCGCCGAGCCGAGCGCCAGCGCGGAGATCGCGATGCGGCCGTCGTCGAGGATCGAGAGGAAGTTGCGAAAGCCCTTGCCGGGAGCGCCGAGCAGATTCTCGGCCGGGACCCGGCAGTCGACGAACGTGATCCCGTGTGTGTCGCTCGCGTGCCAGCCGAGCTTGTCGTAGGCGGGCTCGATGACCATCCCCGGCGTACCGGCCGGCACGACGAATGCCGAGATGCCGTCGTCCGTGCGAGCAGTCGCCGTGACGATCGAGGTGATGTCGGTGCCGCAATTGGTGATGAACGCCTTCGATCCGTTGAGCACCCACTCGTCACCGTCGAGTACCGCACGGGTCCGGGTTGCTCCGGCGTCGGATCCGCCGTCGGGTTCGGTGAGCCCAAACGCCCCGAGCGTTCGACCGCTGACGAGATCGGGAAGCCACTGGTCGCGCTGGTCGTCGGTCCCGAACCGGAAGATCGGATTGGCGCCGAGCCCGACGCCGGCCGACAAGGTGATGCCCATCGACTGGTCGACGCGACCAAGCTCCTCGATGGCAACACACAACGAGGCGAAGTCGCCACCGCCGCCGCCCCACCGCTCAGGGAACACGATGCCGAACAAGCCGAGTTCGCCCATCGCCCGCACCACGTCGACAGGGAAATGGCAGGACCGATCCCACTCGGCGGCGTGCGGAGCGATCTCTTGCTCGGCGAACTCGCGCACCGTGGTGCGCAGCAGTTCGTGGTCATCGCTCAGCTCCCAGCTCATCGTCGGCGACGCTAGTGGCACCGAGAGGTCTGACGCGCTGCCTATCGTGACAGTGTGCGAGCGCAGTCGGCCGTCGTGATGGTCGGATTGCTGCTGTTCGCAACAGGTTGTGCCGGCCAGTCAGCCGCCGGCTCGGAGTCGGCGACCAGCGTCGTTCCGGCGGCCCCGACGACCACGACCTCGTCGACGACCACGACAACGACCACCACTTCGACGACCACCACCACCACCACCACCACCTCGACCACGACCACGACCACCACGACCGTGGCGCCGCTGCCGGACCCGGGAATGCCCCGTGCCAATGCCGCCTTCGACGGGTTGGCCGGCTCGAATGCCGCTGCCTCGATGACGGTCGTTCGCGACGGCCGCATCGTCGTGAGCCGGGCCTCGGGCACGACGATCGAAGGCGGGGCAGCCAGCTCTGATTCGCCGATGGTGGTCGCCAGCGTCGGCAAGCTCCTGACGGCGATGACGATCGCTCGACTCGACGAAGCAGGCTCGCTCGACGTCGATTCGCCGATGCCTTGGGCCGACATCGCCGTGCCGACGCACCCCGGCTGGGCGGATGTGACGCTGCGGGAACTGCTTGCGCACACCTCGGGGATGCCCGTTGCCCGGCCGGCCTGGTTCGTCGGCGGCAGTGAGTGCGCCGGCTTCCTGCCAACGTTGCTCGACCGGCCACCGACGAGCACACGCGGTCGCTGGACCTACTCGAACGGCAACTATTGCGCGCTCGGCCTGCTGATCGAGCAGGTCACGGGACTCACTCTCGACGCAGCCGCCCAGGCATACCTGTTCGATCCGATCGGGTCGAACGGCGCGCACCTCACGACCGATGGTCAACTCCCCACCGACATCGAGTACCGCCCGGGCGTCGAGCGGCTGTCACGACTGGGAGGAGCAGGAACCTTCATCGTGTCGACCGACGATGTCGCGATGATGCTCGCGACGGCGAGCGACGCCGATCTCGGCGTTCTTGCCTGGCCGGGCGTGATGATCGATCAATACGGGTGGGGGCACACTGGGACCGTCGACGGCGCTCTCGCGTGTGTGTGGGTGCTCGAAGGCGGCCGCACCATCGTCGCTGCCACGGTGGCGGGGAGATCTCCCACTACCGGCGGCGGAATCTGCGACCGAGTGGTGCCGGCCGTCGCCGACGACCTCGGCATCGGCCAGGGCGCCCCCGACCGGTCTCCGCCCTGACCTCATCCACGGCGTGGTCGCCGACCAACGTCGCGTCTCAGGCGAGGTCCCAGCGTTGGCGCGCAGCAGTGACGGTCGGGAGACCGACCTCGCCGGTCGACACCTCCTCGGGTCGGTACGACTCGCCGATCAACGCCGACAGCGTGGCCCCGGTCGACAGCGACAATGCGTCGAAGTCGTAGCCGCCCTCCAACACCACCACCGTGCGACGGGCCGGCGCGAGCTGCTGGAGCCGTATCGCCAGGTCGGCATAGTCGGCCGAGGTCAGCTCGAGCCCGGCCAATGGATCGTTGCGGTGGGCGTCGAAGCCGGCAGAGATGAACAGCCAATCGGGAGCGAAGCGCTCGACCACCGGAGCGATCACCTCGTCGACCGCACGCCGATAGACGTCACCACGGGTACCCGCCGGAAACGGCAGGTTCAGGTTCGACATCGGAGCATTCGGCCCGCCGGTCTCGTCGGCGCGACCACTACCGGGATACAGCGGGTACTCGTGGGCCGAGACATACAGCACGTTCGGGTCGTCGTAGAAGATGTCCTGTGTTCCGTTGCCATGGTGGACGTCCCAGTCGACCACTGCCACCCGCTGTCCGTCGGCCGCCAACGTTGCTGCGGCGACGGCAACGTTGTTGACGAGGCAAAACCCCATCGCCCGGTCGGGCACCGCGTGATGGCCGGGCGGTCGGCCGGCCGCGAACGCGACATCGCAGGATCCGGCCTTCAGTGCATCGACGGCATCGAGCACCGCTCCCGCTGCCCGCAGCGCCGTGCTCCACGAGCCCGGCGCAGCAAATGTGTCGGGGTCGAGATCGCCGCCACCGCGCTCGCAGAAACGTGCGAGCTGCGCGACGTAGCTCGGTGCATGCACCCGCTCGAGCTCGGCCACCGTCGCCAGACGAGGTTCGCGGAACTCGACTGCGTCGAGCAACCCTGCTCCCGAGATCCCTGCGAGCGATGCGGCCAAACGACCGGGGCGCTCCGGGTGCCAGTCGGGGGTGGTGTGCAGATCGAGTTCGGCGCTGGCGAAGACGGTGATGGGCGCTGCCACGACCACACCCTAGGCACTCGAACGTCTCGCACAACAGACGTCACACAGGTACGCGCCCCACCACGAAGGTGACATGCTGAGGAGGTGAGCACCATGCCGGCCTCCGAGTCTCCCTGGGCCTCCACGGTGGTACTCGGCAATGGCGACACCGTCTTCGTCCGACCGCTGACGGCGAACGACCGACCCGCGCTTGCCGAATTCCACGGCCGTCAATCCGCTGAGAGCATCTACCGCCGGTACTTCTCGCCGAAGCCCGAGCTCAGCGACAAGGAACTGCTCCACTTCACCGATGTCGACATGGTCGACCGAGCTGCGCTCGCCGTCGAGTCGCACGACGAGTTCATCGCCTGGGCCAGCTATGAACGTTGGCCCGGACGCAACGAGGCCGAAGCGGCTTTCATGGTCGACGACGGCCACCAGGGCGCCGGTATCGCGACGCTGTTGCTCGAGCATCTCGCCGCCATCGCACATTCCAACGGCATCGAACGCTTCACAGCGGAAGTGCTCGGCGACAACCGGGCGATGCTCGCCGTGTTCGCCAAGGCCGGTTGGCCGCTCCAGCGACGGTTCGACTCGGGGGTCGTCGACCTCGACTGGGAGCTGGCCGACACCGATGAGTTCCTCGACAGCGTCGAACGTCGCGAGCAACGTGCCGACTCGCGAGCGGTCGCCCGGATTCTGTTGCCTCGGGCCATCGCCGTGATCGGCGCCTCCGAACGATCTGGCTCGGTCGGCGACGCCGTCTGGCGCCACGTTGCCAACAGCGTCGATGTGCCGATCCATGCGGTCAACCCCCGTCACGACCAGATCCACGGATATCCGTGCTGTCGCACGATCGGCGGGCTCCCCGACGAGGTCTCACTCGCCATCATCGCCGTGCCGGCGCGAGACCTCGACGCGACCATCGACGCATGCATTGCCAAACGGATGCGGGGCGCGGTGATCGTCACCTCCGTCGACGGGACCGACATCGACGTGCCCGCACTCGTCACCCGAGCACGACGCAACGGTCTACGGATCATCGGGCCGTCGAGCATGGGGATCGCCTCGCCACGTCCGGAGACCCGGCTCCAGGCTGCCCTCGTCGACGTCACGCTGCCACCGGGCGGCGTGGCCATCTCGATGCAGTCGGGATCGCTCGGCGGCTCGTTCCTCCGTAAGGCGAGCGAGGTGGACCTCGGCGTGTCGTGGTTCGTGTCGCTCGGCGACAAGAGCGACATCTCCGCCAACGACCTCCTGCAGTTCTGGGAGCAGGACGACAACACCACCGTGATCGCGATGTACACCGAGTCGTTCGGCAACCCACGCAAGTTCGCCCGGATCGCCCGACGGGTGTCGCGGACCAAGCCGATCGTGGCGGTTCGCACCGGAGCCGCAGCAACCGGCGAGATGGGCGGTGCCTTGTACCAGCAGGCCGGGCTGATCGAGGTCCCAACCGTCCCTGCGTTGCTCGAGACCGTCCGCGTGATGGCAACTCAACCCGTTCTCGAGGGTCCCCGCATTGCGGTCGTCACCAACTCGCGCAGTCCGGGCACGCTCGCACGTGCAGCGCTCGAGTCGGCCGGTCTGGTTCCCGTCGACGGGCCGGTGACGCTCGATTGGAGCGCCACTGCGTCCGACTATCCCGCAGCCATCACGGCTGCCCTCGCCGATGCCGACGTCGACGGGGTCATGGTCATCTACGCACCGGCGGTCGTCGAGGACGTCGACGCCGCCGGCCGCGATGTCGACGAGGCTGCGAACGGAGCAGAGAAGCCCGTCATCGCCGTGATGCTGGGAGGCGCCGATGGTCCGGTGTCGCCCGGCTCGCGCGTCCCGGCATTCACGTTTCCCGAGCAAGCTGCCGCTGTGCTCGGCCGCTCGTATGCCTATGCACGATGGCGTCGCGACGAGGCTGACGCACCCCCCGACGTCGCCCGGCCGGTGAACCCAGCCGTTGCCCACTCGATCATCAATGACGCAGTGGCCGGCATCGCCGGCGAGGTCCGGATCGATCTGGCAACGAAGCGACGTCTGCTCGCCGCGTACGGCATCGACATGGCCGCCGCCACCGAGACCGACCCCGAACACGCGGCCAGCGACGCGCACTCCGTCGGCTTCCCGGTCGCGCTCAAGGCAGTTCGTCGGAGGCCAGGACGGTCCGCACGCGCCGGCGTCGCGCTCGACCTGACCACCGACGACGACATCGCCGAGGCCATCGCGGTGATGCGAGACTCGCTCGGCGACGACGCGAACGACCTGATCGTGCAGTCAATGACATCTCCGGGCGTCGACGTGCGAATTCGTTGCGAGCACGACGACCGACTCGGAGCGATCGTGTCGGTCGGCCTGGGTGGGGCCCAGGCCGACGCGATCGACGACCGCACGAGCCGGCTGGCGCCGGTGTCACCGGCGAGCGCGGCGACGATGTTGACCGAGACACGCTTGACCGCTGCGCTCGATGGCGCGAACTTCGATTCGTCGGCGTTGGTCGACGCGGTCGTCGCAGCAGCACAGTTGGCGTCCGACCATCCCGAAATCGCCGAACTCGACCTGAACCCGGTGATCGTGTCGGGAGCCGGCGCCGTGGTCACGGACGCGCACATCAAGTTGGTCGCTCACGTCGTTGGCGACGGTCCGTTGCGACGCCTCGACTGAACGCCACAATGGACACGTGAGCTTCGGCATCGTCGTCCCGCTGATCCTCCTGCCGGTCGCGATCGTGGTGGCGTTCGCCTGGTATCGCCGCTCGATGGCAGCGCTACGCCCCGACGAGGCGAAGCCGGTGTCCGGCCTGCGCCTCACTGCCGAGGCACTCCACCGGGCGCCGACGCCGCCGTGGCGAGTCGTGTACGAGATCGGCGGTGCACTCGGAGCGATCGACCACGTCGTCGTCGGCCCCGCCGGCGTGACTGCGATCACGACGGTCGTCGCCGACCGTCCCGACCCCGAACTGCTGCGCAGCGCCCGCAACGATGCCGTCCTCGTCGGCGAGGCAGCGATCGCCCGCGGACCGCTCGACGAGTTGCTGCGGGCGGCGGATTCGTCGTGCGACCAGTGGGCCAGGGTCTATTGGGGCGCGCCGGACTCGAAACGATCCGCCGCCGAGGATCTGGTCCATGGCAGCGCATTGGTCGAGGGCCAACGCGTCGACGAATGGCTGTCGTCGTTGGTGGCCCATGCGTCCACCTCGCTCGACGCCGACCGCGTCGACACGATCTGGCGCACGATCGTGACGGGAATCGGTCGACCCGACCCGCGTGGGTGACGATGCGCCTCAGGTCGTGAACGTGCCCGACAGAACACGCGACTTGTGGATCAAGCAGCACCAATCCGTCGGCGACCGGCATCAACTGTTCGCCGCGGTGGCCGACGCGGTGCAGGCGACCACCGTCCTCTATCCGGGCTCGTACGTCGACCTGACCCCCGCCTTCATCTGGCCGTCGGTGACGTTCGTCGACGTCGATCGGCGAGCGAACCAGTTCTTTTCGGACCCTGATGGCATCAGTGGACTGCAGACCGAGTTCGGGCCCGGCCCGAGCGCTCATGCCGTCAGGTTCCTTCACTCCGACTATCAGGAGCCCCTCGATCTCGCCGACAACTCGTTTGATCTGTTGATCTCGTTGTATGCCGGATTCGTGTCCGAACACTGCACGCGATACCTGCGAGTCGGCGGGCACCTGCTGGTCAACTCGAGCCATGGAGACGTGGCCATGGCCTCGATCGATCCCCGGTACCGGCTACACGCTGTCGTGGCTGCCAGCCACGGCGTCCATCGAGTGACCTCGACTGACCTCGACACGTACCTGATTCCCAAGCGGGCCATAGAGGTGACGAGGGAACACCTGCACCAGACGTTCCGCGGCATCGCCTACACGAGGTCGCCGTTCGCCTACCTCTTCGAACGGCAATCCTGACGACGCGACGGTGAGCAGCGTCAGGCCGCCCAGCACTAGCGTGCGGACATGGCCTCCCCAGACGAGTTCACCGGTCCCACCACCGAACTGCTGCAGGCACTGATCCGCAACGCGTGCGTCAACGACGGCACGCCCGATTCAGGCAACGAGACCCGGAACTCCGACCTGCTGGTGACCTACCTGGAAGGTGCGGGTCTCGACGTCGAGCGTTTCACACCCCGCGAGGGACGAGATTCGATGGTGGCGCGGATCGAGGGCACCGATCCCGACGCGCCCTCGCTGTGTCTGATGGCGCACACCGACGTCGTGCCCGTCAATCCCGACGGGTGGAGTGAAGACCCGTTCGGCGGCGAGGTGATCGACGGGGAGGTGTGGGGTCGAGGAGCGATCGACATGCTCAACCTCACCTCGTCGATGGCCGTCGCCTTCCGACGACTTGCGGCCGAGGGGTTCCGACCGAGGGGCGACCTGATCTACTTCGGCGTCGGCGACGAGGAAGCCGGTGGTGTCTGGGGCGCCGAGTGGATGGTCGAACACCACTGGGACGCGATCGCCGCCGACTACGTGCTGACCGAGCTGGGCGGATGGTCGACCACCGATGACCACGGCGACCGCACGGTGACCGTCAACGTCGGCGAAAAGGGGTTGGCGTGGCGACGGCTCCGCGTCCGCGGCACGCCCGGCCACGGATCGATGCCGTTCGGTGCTGACAACGCCCTGATCAAGGCCGCCGAGATCGTTCGGCGCCTCTCGCAGTACCAGCCCGCCGCACACATCGATGACATCTGGCGTGATCAGGTCGCCACGATGAACGTACCCGACGACGTACGCGACGGTCTGTTGTCGAGCGACACGATCATGGCAACGATCGAGACGCTGCCGATCCCCGTCGCCCGGCGATGTCACGCCGAGACCCACACGACGTTCTCCCCCAACGTCGTCCACGGTGGACAGAAGACCAACACCATCCCGGATGTCGTCGACATCGACGTCGACATCCGAACGGTGCCCGGCACCACCCGGGCCGACGTCGAGTCGATGTTGCGCGAGGCGCTCGGCGACATGTTCGGCCACGTCGACATCACCGTTCTCCAGCACAGCGATCCGACGTCGTGCGACTTCGGACCGTCGAACCCGTTGTGGGAGACCGTCACCAAGCACACCCAGGTCGCCTACCCGGGAGCGAAGCTGGTCCCGGGCCTCATCGTCGGCGGCACCGACGCCCGCTTCTACCGTGAGCGCGGGATCACCGCGTACGGCGCCGGGCTGTTCTCGCCGAAGATGGACTTCTCGACGTTCGGCACTCGGTTCCACGGCAACGACGAACGCATCGACGTCGATTCGCTCGGCCTGTCGGGCAACTACTTCTACGGCATCGCCAACGATCTCGTCGGCTGACCATCGCCGCCCCAGCGCTGGCCTGATCGTCAGCGGAAGAGGTCGCGTTCGGCGTCGCGCAACACGGGTGCCATCGTCGCCGAGTCGTCCGTGGTCCACTCGAATCCGCGGATCACGGCGACCGGGACGCGGCTCGTGTTGCCCTTGACCAGCTCGGCAGCGGCGGTCAGCTCGTCGACGGTGCAGATCTCCTGCACTCGGAATTCGTGGCCGTGCGGGTCGACCTCTCCGATGTAGCTGTGGAGCGGATGGACGCCGGCCACTCCGATGGCGATGTCGGTCTGCCCCTCTCGCCAGGGGCGCCCGAAGGTATCGCTGATGATCACCGCAACATCGACGCCGAGCTCGGCGAAACGCTCGCGGTACCGGCGGGCGGATGCGTCGGAGTCCTTCGGGAGCACGAGCACTCGTCCGTGCGCACCGCTCGAGGACTGGTCGACGCCAGAGTTCGCACAGCAGAACCCGTGGTGGGTCTCGGTGATCAGCACCGGTCCGATCTGGCGGATGATCCGCTTCGACTCGCGCAGCACCACCTCGACGATGCGCGGATCCTTCTCCCACCGCGCAGCCCACGACACGGCGAACGGCGACGGTTCGATGTCATCGAGTTCGATCGCGCACGCTTCGGCCTTCGAGACGATCTTGGAGGTGATGACCACGACGTCGCGATCGACGATCGGGTCGCCAGCGGACCGGGCGGCCTCGACGATCTGTGCGGGAAGATCATCGCCAGCGGCGATTTCGGGCAGTCCCTCGACGCCGAACACCTCGAGACGGGGCACGATCAGGCCGGCAGTCCGGGGAGGAACACGAGAGAAGCGTCACCGCTGGTGTCTCCGTCGACCATCCGTTGTTCGTTGATGTCGGCGTGCGGCATGGGCGAACGGTACCCGATGGGCCAACATGGGGCGATGGCGAACGATGGCCCCCCGCACTCGACCGTGTCAGAGATCTTCGACCCGTCGGCGTGGACCGCCGTCGATGGCTTCGAGTTCACCGACATCACCTATCACCGTGCCGTCGACGCCGGTGTGGTGCGCATCGCGTTCGACCGGCCGGAGATCCGCAATGCGTTCCGACCGCACACGGTCGACGAGCTCTACACCGCCCTCGACCACGCCCGCATGGCGACCGATGTCGGATGCGTGTTGCTCACCGGCAACGGCCCGTCACCGAAGGACGGGGGCTGGGCGTTCTGCTCGGGCGGCGACCAGCGCATTCGCGGCAAGGACGGCTACAAGTACGCCGCCGATGAGACCGCCGACACGATCGAACCCGGGCGGGCGGGACGGTTGCACATCCTCGAAGTGCAACGGATGATCCGGTTCATGCCGAAGGTGGTCATCTGCGTGGTGCCGGGCTGGGCGGCCGGCGGTGGGCACTCGTTGCATGTCGTGTCCGACCTCACGCTCGCCTCGACCGAGCACGCTCGTTTCAAGCAGACCGATGCCGACGTCGCCAGCTTCGACGGCGGCTTCGGATCGGCCTATCTCGCCCGTCAGGTCGGCCAGAAGTTCGCCCGAGAGATCTTCTTCCTCGGTCGCGAGTACACCGCCGACGACATGGTGGCGATGGGGGCGGTGAACGCCTCGATCCCCCATGCCGAGCTGGAGGCGACAGCGCTGCAGTGGGGTCGCGAGATCTGCGCGAAGAGCCCGACGGCCCAGCGGATGTTGAAGTTCTCGTTCAATCTGATCGACGACGGCCTCGTCGGTCAACAGATCTTCGCCGGCGAGGCCACCAGGCTCGCCTACGGCACCGACGAGGCGCAGGAGGGTCGAGACAGCTTCCTCGAGAAGCGCCCTCCCGACTGGTCCCCCTACCCGTACCACTTCTGATGCACGAGCCAGCAACGACCCGTTTGCGTCGAGGTTTGTGTGGGGCGGGCCACGCAAACGTCGACGCAAACGTGGGTGATGAGTTGAGGTCGAGGCCATGGAGGTGATCCGGATCGACGATCCGGACGACCCTCGATATCGCCAGTTCCGGCTCAACGAACGCGGTCTGGCGAGCCGAGCGGACAAGCGCGACGATGCCGGCGCGGGGATGTTCCTCGCCGAAGGCGACCTCGTGGTCGAGCGAGCACGTGCCGCTGGCTGTCGGGCGGTTGCCGCCCTCGTCGACGCCGAACGGATCCCCGACATCGCGTCGTCGCTCGACTGTCCGGTGTACGGCGGCGGCGACGAGGTCCGCCGAGTGGTCTCCCAGCTCGGCATCCCGCTCTCGATCGTGACCCTGTTCGACCGACCGGCGCGCCCGAGCGTGGCCGAACTCGCCGCGACCTCGAAACGACTCGTGATCGTCGAGGCGGTCGACAATCCCTCCAACATCGGCTCGATCATCCGCAACGCTGCGGCCCTCGGCTGGGATGGCCTGATCCTCGACCACACCAGTGCAGACCCCCTGGCGCGCCGCTCTCTGCGCGTCGGCATGGGCACCGTGTTCGCGCTCCCCCACGCCCGAACAACCGACCTGCCCCGTGAACTCCGCTCGCTGAGCGACATCGAGTTCTATGCGATGACGCCCGACCCCACGGCAGTCTCGATCCGGTCGATCACGCCAGGCGACCGCGTCGGGATCATGATCGGTTCGGAGCGGTCGGGCCTCAGCGACGAACTCCTCACCCTTGCGACCCCCGTCCGGATCCCGATGGCGGACGGGGTCGATTCGCTCAACGCTGCGGCCGCCACTGCGGTCGGGTGCTTTGCGCTCGGGCCCCGCCTTCGCTGAGAACGCCGCTAGAACAATGGGCCGTGACCGCTGTCCTGCTGCTCTCATGCCCTGACCAATCCGGAGTGGTCGCTGCGACCGCACAGTTCCTGGCCGACCACGACGGCAACATCGTGCACGCCGAGCAACACGTCGATCCCGGCACCGCGGCCCACGATGCCGTGTTCTTCCAGCGCGTCGAGTTCGACCTGGACGGGTTCAGTCTCGGTCGTGACCAGATCGCCGGGGCGTTCGCACCCGTCGCCGATCGCCTTGGCATGAACGTCGATCTCCGGTTCACCGACACGCCGACGCCCACGGCGATCATGGCGTCGCGGCAACCTCACTGCCTCTACGACCTCCTCACGAGGTGGCGCAGTGGCGAGCTGCCGATGGATCTGCGTCTCATCGTCTCGAACCACCCCGACCACGCAGACATCGCCGAACACATGGGCGTGCCGCACCTCCATCTCCCGGTCACCCCGGAGACCAAGCCCGAGCAGGAGACCCGAGTCCTCGCCTCGCTCGACGAGCACGGAATCGAGTTGGTCGTGATGGCTCGCTACATGCAGATCCTCAGCGACCGTTTCGTTGCGGCCCACCCGAACCGGATCATCAACATCCACCATTCGTTCCTTCCCGCCTTCATCGGCGCCAACCCGTATCGCCAGGCCTACGAGCGCGGCGTGAAGTTGATCGGCGCCACCGCGCACTATGCGACGGCCGACCTCGACGAAGGACCGATCATCGAACAGGACACCGTGCACGTCACCCATCGTGACGACGTCGCCCGGCTGACGTCTCGCGGTCGCGACCTCGAGACGATCGTGCTCGCTCGCGCTGTGCGAGCGCACCTCGAACACCGCGTCATCGTCCACGGGCGCAAGACCGTGGTCTTCTCCTGACCGGTTCATGCGCCGACGAGCCCGGAACCAACGTCAGCCCGCGTCGGAGGCGGCGCGGCGCGATCGACGACCGCGCGGGGCGCTTCCGCTCGGCTCCCACGTGAACCTCCACAGCGCAACGACAAGGCCCAGCACGCCCCACAACGCGACGTAGGCCATGCTCGCCCACTCGAACGCAGGCGGTTCGACGAAGGGCGTGAAGCAGTTCTGGAAGGCCTCGGCGAAGTGTTTGAGCGGGAAGAAGTTGCCGAGCGCCACGATCCAGTCAGGCGCGTCGTCGACCTGAATGAAGATGTTCGACACGAAGGCCATCGGGAGGATGATCGCGTTCGCAGCCGCAGAAGCGGAACTCGCCGACTTGACCATCGCTGCGAGCGCCATTCCGAGCGCCGCGAACGAACCGACGCCGACGAGAAACGTCATGATGGCAGCCGGCATCTTGGCGGCCTCGATCTCGAGGTCGTACACCACCAGGCCGAGGGTCAGCATCAGCACGACCCCAACGAATGCAATGATCACCGCCGACACGATGAATCCGGCGAGGTACACCCACGTCGGCAATGGGGTGCCCCGCCACCGCTTCAGCACGCCTTCATCGCGTCGCAACGGAACCATGTTGGCGAGGTTGGTGAACGTCGCGGAGACCGCCGTGAACGCTGCAAGGCCGCCGGTGTAGAACTGCTGCGCCGAGATCTCGCCCTCCGACGTGGAGAAGGTACCGCCGCCGAAGAGTGCGTTGAACAGCACGAGCATGATCAGCGGCAGCCCGAGCGTGAAGAACACCGCCACAGGTATCCGCCAGAAGGTGACGATCTGGTAGCGCGTCTGCGCGACGAGCAGGCCGAACGTCGAGGGGAACCCGATCACGCTTCTGCCCCATGTGCATCGTCGGTCAGCGACAGGTAGACGTCCTCGAGCGATACCCGACTCACCGACAGCGACTCGAGTTCGACACCCGCGTCGACCGCCCAACCTGTGATGCGATGAACGGCGGCCGTCGGCTGATCGACAGTCGCCTCGACCAGCCTCCCCGACATGCGGATGTCAACGCCCAGGAGCTGGCCGAACGTCGCTGACGCGTCCATCGTCGACACGCTGTCGGGCAGCATGAAGCTGATCACGGTGCCGCTCACCTGCCCGATGAGCTGATCAGGTGAGCCCTCGGCGATCATGCGGCCCGACGACAGCACCCCGACTCGGTCGGCGAGGTGCTCGGCTTCGTCGAGATAGTGCGTGGTGAGCAGCACCGTGGTGCCGTCGTCGCCGAGCGCCTCGATCAGGTCCCACGACTTTCGACGCGCCGAAGGGTCGAAACCCGTGGTGGGTTCGTCGAGGAACAACAGCTCCGGGCGACCGACAATGCCGAGAGCAAGGTCGACTCGCCGTCGCTGGCCGCCCGACAGCGAACCGATACGTGCATCGACTTTCTCGTCGAGCCCGACCAAGCCGACCACCTCATCGAGCGGGCGGGGATTGCGATAACAGCCCCCATAGAGCTCGATGACCTCACGGACGGTGAACTCGGCTTCGACCCCCGACGACTGCAGCACGATGCCGATTCGGTCCCGAAAGTCACGGCCGGCGTGCGCAGGATCGATCCCCAGCACCTCGACCGAACCCGACGTTGCGGTCCGATGACCCTCGAGGATCTCGACGGCGGTCGACTTGCCGGCGCCGTTCTCACCCAGCAGTGCGTACACCTCGCCTGCGCCGACGTGAAAACTCAGTCCATCGACGGCGACGACCGTGCCGTAGTCCTTGCGCAGATCGCGAACGTCGATGGTGTGCATGGTGAGACGAACCTATCCGCCGGTGCCGCGTGACGAGATGGACGGTCCCGAGTCGTTGCGCAGGTGCTCGGCGGCGGGCGCGAAGTAGGCCATCAACTCTGCCGCAGTGCCCTCAGGAGCCGAGCGCTCGACGCACACAGCTTCGACGGCAGCAGCCATGTTGACCAGCCATCGATCCCGCTCGCGCGGACCGACGTGGAACGGGAAGTGGCGCATCCTCAGCCTGGGATGGCCCCGTTCCTCCATGTACGTGGGCGGCCCACCCCAGTACTGGGCCAGGAACAGCGTGAGGCGGCGACGGGCACCGGTCAGGTCCGGTTGCTCCGGATACAACGGCAGGAGCACTTCGTCGGTCGCGACCCCGTCGTAGAAGGCATCGACGAGCGCCTCGAAGAACGGCATCCCACCGACCCGAAAAAACAACGTGGGCGCCGTGTCGTGCACGGCGCCCACGTTAGGGGGACTTCTCCGAGAAGCGGAAGGGGGACGCCTCCGGGAGATCTGTTGGCCGAGCGAACTCGGCTGATGCGTCAGCCAAACAGGGCTTCGGCGTCGAACTTGCGGTACTCGACAAGCTCTTCGGTGTTGAGCACGAACGGCGTGGCACCATCGCAGGGATCGAGGACGAGTGCGTCGTCGGTGGCCAGCAGTACGAGCACGGTGATCACGTCGTCGCCCGACTTGATCTCGATCACGTCGCCGGTTTCCAGCTTCTCCATCAACAACGTTGTCATGTCAGTTCCTTCGGGGGATTGGTGTGTCGTACGAAGCGATCTTCGCCGGCGTGTTCAAGACATCGGTAAGAACCACCCAGAGCTTGAGGAATTCCCAGAATCCGACGTGTCACACGTCACCCATCTCCCGAGGGAACGCCGTCAGTGGAAGTCCGGTTCGACGTAGTCGAC
Organism: Ilumatobacteraceae bacterium; assembly: GCA_035527095.1. Classification (GTDB taxonomy): domain Bacteria; phylum Actinomycetota; class Acidimicrobiia; order Acidimicrobiales; family Ilumatobacteraceae; genus Sva-07. The sequence continues at coordinate 21,411 of DATLBC010000135.1, forward strand.
GAACAGGTCGGGCAACCCGTCGGACACCTTGACGGGATACACCGGCGGCCGCTTCTCGAGGAAGCTCTCGACACCTTCTCGTGCGTCGGCACTGGCGCCTCGCGACTGGATGCCACGCGAGTCGACACGGTGCGCTTCCATCGGATGGTCCGCACCGAGCATGCGCCAGAGCATCTGACGCGTCAGCGCTACCGACACCGGCGCGGTGTTGTCCGCGATCTCCCGAGCCAGCTCGCGGGCGGCGGGCACGAGGTCGTCGGGGGCATGCACGCTGCGCACCAGCCCCCGCTGGAGCGCTTCGACAGCGGGGAACACTCGGCCCGAGTAGCACCATTCGGCGGCGGTGCTGATTCCCACGAGCCTGGGCAGGAACCACGACGAGCAGGCCTCGGGAACGATGCCGCGCCGTGCGAACACGAAGCCGAACCTGGCGTTGTCCGACGCGAGCCGGATGTCCATCGGCAGGGTCATCGTGACCCCGACACCGACCGCCGCACCGTTGATCGCCCCGATGACCGGTTTGGTGCACTCGAAGATCCGCAAGGACACCATCCCGCCGCCGTCGCGAGGAACGCCCACGTCGGTTTGGATGTCCGATCCTCCCTTGGCGAAGGTGGCGCCCCCGCCGCCGAGGTCGGCGCCGGCACAGAATGCCCGCTCCCCCGCCCCGGTGACGATCACGACACGGACATCGTCGTCCGCGTCGACCCGATCGAACGCGTCGATCACCTCGCGCATCATCACGTCCGTGAACGCATTCATCCGCTCTGGCCGCGACAACGTGATCGTCGCAATCGAGTCGGCAACTTCATACGTGATCTGCGTGTACTCCATGGAGACGCAAGGTAGCCACGACGAGCGCCGACACGAGAGCCCGGCACCGAGACGCCGCGCCGAGACTGCGTGCTCGGGCAATGGATTTCCGAGCCGGGCGATGCAAGGATGCCCGGGGCGCCGACGTCGGACCGGCCGGGTCGCGAGCGGATTTCACGAAGGGAACGTGCCGTCATGGAGTACGAGTTCACGCAAGGGGAGCCGATCAGCGAGCAGGAGGCCCTCGACCTGGTCGCCAGCATGGGGTTTCACGGGTTGGCATTCGACGACGTTCATGACGACGACGAGGTCCTGCACTGGCACGAGTTCGAGAACGTCACGTTCGTCATCGCGGGCGCCGGCTCGTTCGCTGACGAACACGGCAAGGTCACCCACACTCAGCCCGGATGTCGGCTCCAGGCTCCGTCGGGTTGGCTGCATCGCACCTTGGCCGGTAGCGCCAGTCGGATCGTGATCGGCACGAACCTGCCTTACAGCGAGTGGACGATGCCGATCGACAAGGACCCCGCCGATCGGCCGGCCGAACTGGCGATCTGGCCCGCGGATGACCTCGTTTCGGACATGGCTTCACCGGTCATGCGGCTGACACCCGATCGGCTGGTCCTTCGACACTGGCACGACGACGATCGAGCCCCATTTGCAGCGATGCACGCCGACGCCGAGGTGATGCACGAAATGGGCGGCGCCCTCGATCGATCCGCGAGCGACCACAAGTTCGACCGATACGCCGCGGCGTTCGACGACCACGGCTACGGGCGCTGGGTCATCGAGGGAGCCACTGATGGAGCGGACCCCTGCCTTCTCGGCCATGCAGGGGTCATGCCGAATCGTGGCGACCATCCGCTTGGCGCCCATGACGACGTCGGCTGGCGATTGCGCCGGTGTGCATAGGGACACGGCGTCGCATCGGAAGCGGCGCGCACTACGACGGATTCGGGATCTGACATGGCCTCGTGTGGATCGCCGAACCCCACACAGGGTGCGACGTAGCGCAGTGCAGCTGACGCCGACCGGCGATCATCATCGTTCATCGGAGCTCGCAACCGCCCGCTGGGATCGACTCCGACCCACATGCGAGCGCCGCTAGATGTCGAGGAACCGCGATGCGGCGATGCCGGAGCCGATGGCGCCGGCCAACGCTCCGATGACGAGCATGATCAGCATCACCGTCTGGTCGTAGCCGTCGACGACCACGAGCGCGGAGAATCCGCTGTTGTCGGGGAAGCTCTCGACGCCAGACGTCCACTGGGAGTTCCAGGCCCAGAGTCCGGCGCTGGCCAAGACGCCACCGATGATGCCGTGGAGGAGCCCTTCGAGCATGAACGGGATCCGGATGAACCAGTCGGTCGCGCCGACGAGTTTCATCACTTCGATTTCCCGTCTTCGCGCAAAGATCGCCGTTCTGATCGTGTTCCAGATCAGCAAGATGGCGGCGAGCAGCAGGAAGACCGACAGCAGGAGCAGGCGGAATCCGAAGAAGCTCTGCAACTGGCTGATCAGACTGATCTGGTCCTCTGCGAAGCTCACGTCGTAGACACCAGGGAGTTCGGCGAACTGGTCGGACACCTGTCGCAGCAGATCCACATCGGTGCCCTCGGTCGGCACCGCCTTGAACTGGGTGAGGATGGTGTCCTCGGTGAGCAGATCGCGCACGCCGGGCTCACCAGCAAAGATGCGGTCGGCTTCAGCGAGCGAACAGACCTCGTCGCAGTACTCGAAGCTCTCGATGAACTGATCGCTCGTGGTGAGCGCGTCGCCGACGAGCGTCAGCTGATCCTCGGTCGCCGTCGGATTCATGAACACGATCATTTCGACGCCGCCTTCCCAGCGGGCCAGCAGGTTGTCGAAGGCGTGCTGGCTGAGCAGCGTGAGCCCGACGCCGAGCAGCGAGATCGCTGCGGTGATGATCGAGGCAACGGTGAGCGTGGCGTTGCGGCGGAAACTGTCGAGCGTTTCACGCAGTGTGTATCGAAGTCGTGACAGCATCGGATCAGATCACTCGTAGACGCCGCGGGCCTGGTCGCGCACGATGACGCCTCGGTCGAGCTGGATGACCCGTTTGCGCATGGTGTTGACGATGCGCTGGTCGTGGGTGGCCATGACCACGGTGGTTCCGGTCTTGTTGATCCGGTCGAGGAGTCGCATGATGCCTTCACCAGTTGCCGGGTCGAGGTTGCCGGTGGGCTCGTCAGCCAACATGATCAACGGCCGGTTCACGAAGGCGCGGGCAACGGAGACACGCTGTTGCTCACCACCGGAGAGCTGATGCGGGAGTCGGTCTTCCTTGCCGGCCAGGCCGACGAGTTCGAGCACGGCAGGCACCTGCTGTTTGATCACGTGTGATGGACGTCCGATCACCTCTTGGGCGAACGCAACGTTCTCGAAGACGTTCTTCTCGAGGAGCAGCTTGTAGTCCTGGAAGATGTTTCCGATGTTGCGGCGCAGGTGCGGGACGCGGCTCGGGGGCATGTCGACGATGTTGCGGCCGGCGACCCAGACCGCGCCACGCTCGGGACGGTCCTGACGGTTGAGCATGCGCAACAACGTGCTCTTGCCGGAGCCTGACGGGCCGACGAGGAAGACGAACTCGCCCTTGGCGACGTCGAAGCTCGCGTCGCGCACGGCGACGATCTCGGTCGAATAGCTCTTGGTGACGTTCTCGAGTCGAATCATGATCAGTCTCCCCCGGAGGGCCCGCCAAGGGTACCGCTGCCCACGCGCCCGCAGGCGTCAGGCGTCCGCTTCGCCCTGGGCCCGGCGCATGCGGAGGAATCCTTCGACGAATTCGTCGATGTCGCCGTCGAGCACGCCGGACACGTCGCTGGTCTCGATCTCGGTGCGCAGATCCTTGACCATCTGGTAGGGCTGCAGCACGTAGCTGCGGATCTGACTGCCCCAGCCGACCTGGGCCTGCTTTCCCCCGATCGCGTCGAGCTCGGCGGCACGGTCCTCCTCCGCTTTGGCGGCGATCATGGCAGTGAGTCGCCCCATCGCGCGCTCGCGGTTCTGGAGCTGGCTGCGTTCTTCCTGCGAGCTGGCAACCAACCCGGTCGGTTCGTGGATCAGCCGGACGGCTGACGAGGTCTTGTTGATGTGCTGGCCACCCGCACCGGAGGCTCGGAACACTTCCATCCGAATGTCGGATTCGTCGATGTCGACTTCGACGTCTTCGAGCAACGGCCACACCTGGACCGCAGCGAACGAGGTCTGACGGCGGCCCTGGTTGTCGAACGGGCTGATGCGAACCAGGCGATGCGTACCGCGCTCAGCGCTCATGAGTCCGTAGGCGTAGCGACCCGAGATCGTGACCTCGGCGGACATGATCCCGGCCTCGGCCCCCTCGGACACATAGTTCAGGCTGATCGTGAAACCGCGTCGCTCGCACCACCGCTCGTACATGCGCAGCAGCATCTCGGAGAAGTCCTGAGCGTCGACGCCGCCATCCTTCGCGTTGATCTGCACAATGCAGTCGCTGTCGTCGTGCTCACCCGTGAACAGGCTGCGCAGCTCCAGCTGATCGAGCGTGACACCGATCGCGGCGATCGCGGCCTCGATGTCGGGTTCCTGCGATGCGTCGTCTTCATCACGCGCGAGTTCGTGGAGCGCGTCGACATCGGCCAGCTGATCGGTGAGCGAGTCGAACACAGCGAGATCGTCGCGGATGTTGGCGTACTCGGTGTTCAGCCTCTTGGCACGATCCTGGTCGTCCCACAGCGCGGGATCGGAGATCTCGGCTTCGAGCACGGCGAAGCGCTCACGGTTGTCGGAGACCGAGAGATACGACTCGGCTTCGTCGAGGCGCCGCCCGACATCGCGGAGATCAGAGGTGAAGTCGCGCATGGATCGCGATCAGGCCGCGCCGTGGCACTGCTTGAACTTCTTTCCGGACCCGCATGGGCACGGCGCATTGCGCGGCGTCTTGTCGAACGCGTCCTTCACGACGGTCTGCTGCTTTGCCGGTGCTGCCTCGGCAGGTACGGCGTCCGGCGGCAATGAACCCTCGGCAACCGCCGCTCGGGCGGCCTGGTCGAAGCCACCGATGTCGGCGTCGTCGGACGAACTGGTCTGCATGTTCTGCACCGCAGGTGCGTCGCCGACGACCGCAGGAACCTGGTTCTGGACGACTTGGACGTTCATCACGTACTTGACGAAGTCCTGCGCGATGCCGGTCATCATCAACCCGAACATCTCGAATCCTTCACGCTGCCATTCGGTGAGCGGATCCTTCTGACCCATCGCTCGGAGGTTGATGCCCCCCTGCAGGTAGTCCATCTCCTCGAGGTGCTCGCGCCACCGCTGGTCGATGATGCGCAGCATCACCTGGCGCTCGACCTGACGGAGCACATCGTTGCCGAGCTCCTGCTCGCGGCGTTCGTAGTGCTCGGTGGCCTGACCCATGACGAGGTCGTAGATCTCATCGGTGTCACCGCATTGGCGCAGATCGGCGTCGGTGATCGTGTTCGGGAAGTAGAGCGTGAGCTCCTTGTTGAGTCCTTCGAGGTCCCATTCGTCGTCGGCCGCCGACGCGCAATGAGTTCCGATCAGCGCATCGACCGCCTCGGCCAGATACTCCATGGCCGCCGAACGCAGATCCTCGCCGTCGAGGATCTGATCACGACGCGCATAGATCACCTTGCGCTGCTCGTTCATGACCTCGTCGTACTTGAGGACGTTCTTGCGGATCTCGGCGTTCTTGGTTTCGACGGTGGTCTGGGCCCGTTCGATGGCCTTGGTGACCATCTTGGCCTCGATCGCTTCGTCGTCCGGCAGCGCTCGGCCCATGACGTAGTTGAGCGCGCCGGTGGCGAACAAGCGCATGAGATCGTCATCGAGGCTGAGGAAGAACCTGCTCTCCCCCGGGTCTCCCTGACGTCCGGCGCGGCCGCGGAGCTGGTTGTCGATACGCCGGCTGTCGTGACGCTCGGAACCGACGACGTAGAGACCGCCCAGTTCGCGCACGGTTTGACCTTCGGCCTTGCACTCGGCGGAGTATTCGGCGAGCAGTGCCTGGTATCTGGCGAGCGCCTTGGTGCGAGCCTCGCGGAAGTCGTCGGGCATCTGTTCGATCGGCAAGGGCAGTTCGTACTCGTCGACGAGCAGGTCGGGCGAGTGGCCCTCCTTGAGCACGTCATGACGCGCCAGCCCTTCGGGGTTGCCGCCGAGCAGGATGTCGACGCCACGACCCGCCATGTTCGTGGCGACCGTGACGGCGCCGAGACGTCCGGCCTGGGTGACGATCTCGGCTTCGCGTGTGTGCTGCTTCGCGTTCAACACCTCGTGAGCGATGCCACGCTGAGTCATCAGGCGTCCGAGGATCTCGGAACGAGCAACGCTGGCAGTACCGACGAGAATCGGCTGACCCTTGTCGTGACGGGGCTCGATGTCGTTGATGATCGCGTCGAACTTGGCCTGTTCGGACTTGTAGATCAGGTCCGGCGCATCGATGCGCGCAAGCGGCCGGTTCGTGGGGATCGGCACCACGCCGAGGCCGTACGTGCCCATCAGCTCGGCCGCCTCGGTCTGGGCGGTACCGGTCATCCCGGCGAGCTTGTCGTACATGCGGAAGTAGTTCTGCAACGTGATCGTGGCGAGGGTCTGGTTCTCCTCTTTGATCTTCACGCCCTCTTTGGCCTCGACGGCCTGGTGGATGCCTTCGGACCAACGACGCCCCTCGAGGATGCGACCGGTGAACTCGTCGACGATCTTCACCTCGCCGCCCTGCACGATGTAGTCCTTGTCGCGCCGGTACAGCTCCTTGGCCTTGAGCGCCACGGTGAATTGGTGGACGAGGTTGGCCTGGACGTTGTCGTAGATGTTCTCGACTTCGAGGGCCCGCTCGACCTTGTCGATGCCCTCTTCGAGCGGGACGACGACGCGCTTGTCCTCTTCGACTTCGTAGTCGATGTCGCGCTGCAGCCCGCGCACGATCGATGCGAAGCGGTAGTAGAGCTTCGCGGCATCACCGACACGCCCCGAGATGATCAGCGGCGTGCGCGCCTCGTCGATCAGGATCGAGTCGACCTCGTCGACGATGCAGTAGTTGTGACCACGCTGCTGCACCTTGTCGGCTTTGGTCTGCGCCATGTTGTCGCGGAGATAGTCGAACCCCATCTCGTTGTTGGTGGCGTAGGTGATGTCGGACTCGTAGCTGGCGCGCTTCTCGGGCGGGCTGTTGCGATGGCCCGGGATGATCAGGCCGACGCTGAGACCGAGCCAGCGATGGATCTGGCCCATCCATTCGGCGTCGCGGCGCGCCAGGTAGTCGTTGACCGTGACGAGGTGAACGCCCTTGCCGGTGAGCCCGTTGAGATACGCGGGAAGGGTCGACACCAAGGTCTTGCCCTCACCGGTCTTCATCTCCGCGACCCACCCGAAGTGCAGCGCGGCTCCACCCATCATCTGGACGTCGTAGTGCCGCTGGCCGATCGTGCGCACGGCCGCCTCGCGACAGACAGCGAACGCCTCGAGCAACAGGTCGTCGAGGTCAGCGCCGTTGTCGAGCCGCTGGCGGAACTCGGATGTCTTCGCTTTGAGCGCGTCGTCGGACAACGCGCTGATCTCGGGCTCGAAGGCGCTGATGTCGGGCACCATGCCCTCCAACGCCTTGATCTTCTTGCCTTCACCGGCGCGGAGGATGCGATCGAGAATTCCCATGCAGCCGTCCAGCCTACCGGCGCGACGCGACCAGACAGGTCAGGCGACGAGTGTCGGCCGGACCGGCGCCGTCGTCGCGCGCCGAGCCGTGGAGACAGCGCCCGACGGCGTGGAAGCGATGGCATAGAGAATGGGCTCGGCGATGCCGGCATGTCGGAGTGCCGAGGCCGCAGCGCGCATGGTCGCCCCCGTGGTGACGACGTCGTCGACCACGATCACCCGCCGTCCAGCGAGCCCGGGGCGGGCAGCGAACTCGGGGCCGTTGAGGCGCTCGACACGGGTTCTGCCGGTCTGCGTGCCCGCAGGGCCCGACCGGACCAGCAAGCGGCGACACGGCACCCCGAGTTGGCGAGCGACGTGCCGGGCGACGAGTTCACCCTGGTCGAACCCACGCGACCGGCGCCTGGCGTCGCTGGTCGGCGCCCACGTGATGGTGTCGATGCCCCGGTGGTCGCCGTTGGCGACGATCGCGTTGACCACCAGCCCGGCGAGGTGTCGTGCAACTTGGCGGCGATTTCGGTACTTGAGCCCGAGCACGACATCGCGCGCCCGACCCGTGAACGGCACGGCGGCGTGGACGCCATGAGCCCCGGACTGCGGGCGGGGCCCGAGCAGCGCGAAACGGCAGGTGGTGCACACGGCAGCTCCCGGGGCATCACATCCGGCACAACGAATCTGGAACATCATGGACTCCAGTGTGACGAGGGGCTGTCACAGAGTTCCCGGCCGCCAACCGCACAACCGACCCGCCGGTGAGCGAAGCAACCGGATACGCGCACCTCGCTCATCGCCAAGCCAGTAACCGACCCGCCGATGAGCGAAGCAACCGGATACGCGCACTTCGCTCATCGCAACGAGATTCGCGACTGGTTAGCGTGCCCGGGTGAGCCGATTCATCCCCACCGATCGGGCGGTCGAGCGCATCGCCCGATGCGTGCTCGGGCTCGCCGTGTTCGGCGTCGGTATCGCGCTGCTGATCGACGCCAACCTGGGCGCCGCTCCATGGGACGTCTTCCACACGGGAGTCGCCGAGTTGACCGGGCTCGCCGTCGGTCAGGTGACGATCATCACCGGGGTCGTGCTGTTGCTGCTGTGGATTCCGCTCGGCGAGACGATGGGCCTCGGCACCATCCTCAACGCCATCGAAATCGGGCTCGTGGTCGATCTGATGCTTCCGCTGCTCCCGGAGCCCGAGCTCCTCGTGGCCCGCAGTGCGATGATGCTCGGCGGGGTGGTCGTCATCGCGATCGGGTCCGGCCTCTACATCGGCGCCGGGCTGGGACCGGGTCCGCGGGACGGGCTGATGACCGGGTTCGCTCGGCGCGGGATCTCGATCCGATTCGCACGCACATCGATCGAGCTGACCGTGCTCGTGATCGGCATCGTCCTCGGCGGAGCGATCGGTGTCGGCACCGCCGTCTTCGCGATCACCATCGGCCCCCTCGTGCAGTTCTTTCTGCCGCGCCTGCAGCTTGCGAAACCAACGAGCGCGACCGTCTGAACCTCAGAGCGACGACGCGCGGTGCGAGCTGCGACGCTGGAAGAAGTCGCCGACCTGGTTGAGCGCGAGCACGGTCAGCGTGAGAGCCAATGCCGGGAACGCCACCTGCCAGACGTTCTGCTTGATGTCACGTCGCGCCTGGTTGATCATGTTGCCCCACGTCGCGGTGGGCAATTGCACACTCAGACCGAGGAACGACAGCGTCCCCTCGACGACGATGACTGCGGCGGCAGCGACCAACGCGTACGCAATCAGGGTGGGCAACACGTTGGGGATGATCTCGCGCCACAGGATCTTCCACCTCTTCGTACCGATGGCCCGAGCGGCGGTGACGAATTCGCGGTTGGAGATGGCAAGGCTGTTGGCTCGCGAGACACGCGTGTACGTGGGTATCGACAGCAGCCCGACGATGAAGCTGATCACGAAGAGGCTGCGGACCTCGAGGATCGAGATGAGTGCGAGGAGCAGCACGAGCGCCGGGAACGCAAGGATCACGTCGATGCCGGCCATCAACACGGTCTCGGTCTTGCCCCGCACGAAGCCGACGAGTGACCCGATCAGGCCACCGACGATCACACCACAGATGACCGAGACGGCCGCGACGATGACGCTGACGTAGGAACCGTGCACGACCCGGGAGAACGTGTCGCGAGCCAGCGCATCGGTCCCGAGCGGGTGCGCCCACGACGGACCCTCGAGTGCTTCGGTCGTGCCGAACTCACCGGTCGACGGGTTGAACCCGCTCAGGATCAGGTTCGGATCGGCGAGTGGAAGCGAGCCGTTGAACACGCGCACGTCGAGCTGTGCATAGATCGCACCGAAGAGAACGGCCACCAGCCACATCGTGCTGAACTTGACGAGAAACGGCATCTCCTTGAAGATGCTCCAGACCGATTGGCGCGGCTGTTCGACGCCGGGCGGCACTTCGAAATCGGCCGCAGCTGCCGCGTTCGCACGGGCCGTCAGGGCGCTGTTCGCCGCGAGGGTCTCCTCGGTCTTCTCGAACCCGGATTCGGTGGTCGCCACGGTTCAGCTCCTTCGAATTCGTGGGTCGAGTACGACGTAGAGGAGGTCGACGACCGTGTTGATGATCACGAACATCACGGCGATGAACACGGTGATCCCCTGGATCAGGAGGATGTCGCGCGCATTGATGGCGTTGATGAGAGAGAACCCGAGGCCGGGGATGGCGAAGAGCGTCTCGATCACCACGGTGCCGCCGAGCAGTGCACCGAAGGTGATGCCGACGACCGTCATCAGACTCAGCGAACTCGGGCGAAGTGCGTGTCGGAACAGGATGTAGCGATCGCTCAGGCCCTTGGCCCGGGCCGACAGGATGTAATCCTCCTTCAGCGTGGCGACCATGTCGGAACGAATGAGACGGGAGAACAGGGCCATCGCGCCGAGCGCCAGCGCCACGGACGGCATGATCGCCGTCTTGAGATTGTCGACGACGCCGTCGCTCAACCGGCTCCAGTTCGATGACGGGAGCCAGTTCAGCTGCACGGCGAACAGCCAGATCAGGAAGATGCCGACGATGAAGTTCGGGATCGACAGGGCAACTTGAACCGCCGCCGAGCTCGTCGTGTCCTGCCATCGCGACTGCTTGTAGGCGCCCAGCACGCCGACGGGAATGGCGACGATGACCGCGATGAGGATCGCCATCGATGCGAGCTGCGCAGTGACCGGCACGCGTTGGCTGATGGTGTCGGCCACGGGCTGGTCGGTGATGTACGACGAACCGAGGTCGCCGGTGACCGCGTTGCCCAACCACGTGAAGTAGCGAACCACAAACGGGTCGTCGAGGTTGAGATCCTCTCGGATCTGCTCTTCGACGGCCGGGTCCCGCTGCGCGGTGCCCAGGATCGTGTCGACGGGATCTCCGGGGAGGAGCGCAACCATCGCAAAGGTCAAGAACGTGACCGCCAACAACGTGGCGACCAATCGCAAGAGTATGAATGCGATCGTCTTGATCATGATGAGTGCGATCTCTCCCCGGAGTCCGTCTTGACGTCAGTGGCGGTTCACTGCGTGATGTAGGCGTCGGCCCAACGAGCCTCGGCGTTCGGCGTTCCCAGCCCTGGTGCACCGTCCGGCAGCGTCCAGCTGTCGAGACCGTAGATGTCGGCATCGGTCGCCACCAGCGTCGCTGTCTGGCCGGCGTACCAGTAGACGCCCTGTTCGTTCCAACGCTGGTTGATCTTGCCGTAGAGCTCCTTGCGGGTCTCGAAGTCCGTTGTCAGTCCCGCCTCGGTGGTCCATCCCACCATTTCGGGATCGAAGTAGTTCGAGAAGTTCAACGAAGACTCAGCCGGATCAGCGACAGCCGGGTTGATGTACCCGCTGGGGTCGCCTTCACCGCTCATACGCCAGCAGTGCGCATCGTGTTCATCGGTGAGCGCCAGCTGGATGTGAGTGGCCTGGTCGAACGACGTCAGATTGACATTGACCAGTTCCGAACCGCTCCAGATCTGCTCGATCACCTGCACGTAGGCGATCAGCGACGGGTCGGGCGGGCACGACAGTGTCACGTCGATCTTTTCACCAGCTCCCTTGCCGTCCGAACGTGCCGGATCGTTGATGTACTCCTCGAGCAGTCCCTTGCCCTTGTCGAAGTCGAAGTTCGAGTAGGCGGCCGCCGCCGGTTCGTAGAACCACGGGCTGTCGGCAGAGGACCACTGCGAACCGGCCTGCGAGATGCCCTCGCCGCCGAGCGCCTTGATCATCTCGTCCTGGTCGGTGAGCGTCACGAGACCCAAGCGGACGCGCTGGTCGTCGAAGGGCGCCTTGAGGGTGTTGAAGTAACCACCGCCGATGTTGCTGCCCTGGAACTGGTAGAAGTTCAGACCCGATTCCTCCAGCGCGTCACGGATCGTGCCCTGTCGCAGCGTGATCATGGCGTTCGTGGTGCCGGAGATCAACGCGTCGAGACGGTTGCCCTCGTCGGGGATCGGACGGAACGAGACCGAATCGAGGTACGGCAAAGGGTTGCCGTCCGCGTCGGTACGCCAGTAGTCCGGGTTCTTCACGATGACGGTTTCGTTGTCGGGGTCACGGCTCTGCATGGTGAATGCACCCGTCCCGATCGGATTCAGGCTGAATGCCACGGGGTCAGCGGCGGCTGCCACAGGCTCGAAGACCATGCCGAGGTCGCCGCCGTCCAGCGCTGAGATGAACGCCGAGTTCGGCTCGCTCAGCGTGTACTCCACCGTGAGGTCGTCGACCGCTGCGACGGCGACCAACTTGGACGACGCCACAATACCGGATGTGTTCGCGCCGGCCTGCTGGATCGGGAACATGTCGACGATCGTCTGCGCGGTCAGCCCAGTGCCGTCGTGGAACGTGACGTCGGGTCGCAGTGTCATCGTCCAGACGGTCAAGTCGTCGCTCGGCTCGATCGATTCGGCCAGGAAACCCGCGTACTCGCCGTCTGCAGTCTGCGCGAACAGCGTGTCGTAGATGGCGTACATGATGTTGTACGAGTTCGAGGAGAACACGTCCTCCCATGGACGCAGACCCTGCGCTTCTGCCTCGAGGCCGACGATGACGTCACCGCCGTACGCGATCTCGTCGGGGGCGTCGACGGTCGTCACGACCTCCTCGGGCGCCGTGGTGTCCTCTGGCTCCGACGAGTCGTCGGTGGTCTCGGTGTTCGCTTCGGTCGTCTCGCCGCCGGTGTCGGTCTCGCTGGAGCTGTCGTCGCTCCCGCACGAGGCCGCCACGAACGCCAAGACCAACGGAATGGCGAGTGCAGTAACTACTCGTCGCTGTCGCATGGATCCCCCATCTTGATGGTGTGTGGTTGTGGTTGAACTGGTGAGTCGTTCACGATGCCGACGCCGACGTGCAGAGGTGCACCCAACGAACGTCCCCCTCACCGAGACGACTCCGACCCGGCGAGACCATCGATTGTCTAGCACACATGACGGATGTCACACAGTCGGAGCCTCACCCGATGTCGGGGCTCCGACGGACACGGCCGCGGACACGACCTGGTCGTCGCTCCAGGGCTCGATCAGCGGGTGGTGACAGGCCACGTAGTGGTCGTCGCCGACCCGGCGCATCTGGGGTTCCTCGGCGGCGCAGATGTCGTCGGCCAAGGGGCAGCGAGTGCGGAATCGACAGCCCGACGGGGGCGAGATCGGCGACGGCAGTTCACCTTCGATCACCCGCACCGAGTGGATATCGATGTCCGGGTCGGGCACCGGGCTCGAGCCGAGCAAGAGGTCGGTGTAGGGGTGTGCTGGACGGGCGTACAGCTCGTCGGCCTCCGACATCTCACACATCTTGCCGAGGTACATCACCGCGACGCGGTCGCTGATGTTCTTGACGACGGCGAGGTCGTGAGCGATGAATACCAAGGTGAGACCGTGCTCGGCCTTGAGGTCGTCGAGCAGGTTGAGAATCTGAGCCTGGATCGACACGTCGAGTGCTGACACGGGCTCGTCACAGATGATCAACTGCGGCTCCATCACGAGCGCCCGAGCAATCGAGATGCGCTGACACTGACCGCCGGAGAACTCGTGGGGCCGCTTGTAGCGCGCCGGGCCGGGGTCGACGCCGACCTGGTCGAGAATGCGGGCGACGATGTTCCACTGCTCGTCCTTGTTCTTCGGCCCCCATACATTCAGCGGCTCTGCGACGACCTCGCCGATCGTGCGGCGGGGATTCAGCGACGAGATCGGGTCCTGGAAGATCATCTGCAGCTGCGTACGCCGCTTGCGCATCGTCTCCGCGTCGAGCTCCGCGAGATCCTCTCCATCGAGCACGACCGAACCGCTCGTCGGCTTCGGCAACTGGAGCAGGGCCCGGCCGGTTGTCGACTTGCCGCATCCCGACTCGCCGACCAGCCCGAGGGTCTCGCCCGGTGCGATGTCGAAGCTGATGCCGCTGACTGCCTTGACGGTGCGCCCCTTGCCGGCCGGGAACTCGACCACGAGGTCGGTGACCTGGAGCAACACGTCGTCGATCGGGCGCAGGTGGGCAGTTCCGGAGCCGGCCATCAGCCCACCACTTCTTCGCTGGCACGCAGCTTGCCGACCGCAGCGAGCGCCGGCGGGAATTCGCTCTCGATGTTGGCCTGGAACGCCGCCTCACCCTCGGCGGTACCCACAGGAAGGTGGCACGCGAAGACGTGGTCGGGTGCATCGATCGAACGCAATTCGGGCTCCTCGGTACGGCAGATGTCCTGTGCATAGGCACAACGTGGTGCGAACTTGCACCCGGGCGGTGGGTCGATCAGATTCGGCGGACGGCCCGGGATGGCGTTCAATCGGGTGTGCTTCGGCTGGGTGACCTTGGGGATCGACCACAGCAGGCCCTGGGTGTAGGGGTGACGGAGCGCGCCGAACAGCTTCGCGGTCGGTGCCTTCTCGACCGCCCGGCCGGCGTACATCACCATGATCTCGTCGGTCCGGCCAGCGACGACGCCGAGGTCGTGGGTGACCAGGATCATCGCCATCGCGCGATCGCTCTGCTGCTCGGCGAGCAGGTTGAGGATCTGATGCTGGACGGTGACGTCGAGCGCGGTGGTCGGCTCGTCGGCGAACAGCATTCGGGGACCGCAGGCGAGCGCGATCGCGATGCACACCCGCTGGCGCATGCCGCCCGACATCTGGTGCGGGTAGACGTCGAGGCGTTTCTCGGCGTCCGGGATGTGGACCGACTTGAGCAGGGCGACGGCGACTTCTTCGCTCTCCTTCTTGCCCATGTCGAGGTGATAGCGGACGTGTTCGGTGAGCTGACGTCCGATGGTGACCACCGGGTTGAGCGAGGTCATCGGGTCCTGGAAGACCATCGCCATCTCGGCGCCCCACAGGGCCTTCTTCTGCTTGGCGGACTTACCGATCAGCTCCTCGCCGGCGTACTGGACCGAACCGGTCGTCGTGGCGTTGGACGTGGTGTTCAGGCCCATGATCGAGCGCGACAGCACCGTCTTGCCTGATCCCGACTCGCCGACCACCCCGAGTGTGCGACCGCGAGCGAGCTCGAACGACACACCGTCGACGGCACGAACCGACCCGGCCGCAACGGCGAACTGGGTCCTCAGATCGTCGACGATGAGCAGCGACTCGCCGTCGTCGACGTGCCGTGCGGGTGCTCGACCAACGCGGATCTCGTTCTCCATGCTTCCCCTTTTCGTCGACGATGCCAGACGTGGCGCGCGTCACACTAGGCGCAGAAGCACGGCGAGTTCGAACTCACCTCCGCATCCTGCTCCCCGAGCCAGCGGCCCGAGGACAGGCGGGGTCAGTAGCGGTAGTTCTCGGGCTTGAACGGGCCCGCAGGGTCCATGTCGAGATACTCGGCCTGCTCGTCGCTGAGCACGGTCAGCTTGACGCCGAGCGCATCGAGGTGGAGTCGGGCCACCTTCTCGTCGAGGTGCTTCGGAAGCACGTACACGCCGAGCGGATAGTCCTCGGTGTTGTTCCACAGCTCCATCTGAGCGATCACCTGGTTGGCGAACGAGCACGACATGACGAAGCTCGGGTGGCCGGTGGCGCACCCGAGGTTCACCAGCCGACCCTCGGCGAGGATGATCACCTGGTGACCGTCGTCGAATCGCCACACGTCCGTGCCGGGCTTGAGTTCGTCGCGAACCGCACCCGAGCGGGCGAGGCCGGCCATGTCGATCTCGTTGTCGAAGTGGCCGATGTTGCAGACGATCGCATTGTGCTTCATGTGCTGCATGTGCTCGATGGTGATGATGTCGGCATTGCCCGTCGCCGACACGAAGATGTCGGCGGTGCCGACGACGTCCTCGATCGGAAGCACCTGAATGCCCTCCATCACCGCTTGCAGCGCATTGATCGGGTCGATCTCGGTGACGATCACGCGAGCGCCCTGCCCCTGAAGCGACTGCACGCAGCCCTTGCCGACGTCGCCGTAGCCCAGCACGACTGCGGTCTTGCCACCGATCATCACGTCGGTCGCCCTCGAGATCGAGTCGACCAGCGAATGGCGGCACCCGTACAGGTTGTCGAACTTGGACTTGGTGACCGAGTCGTTCACGTTGATCGCCGGGAACAGCAGCTCGCCGTCGCTCATCATCTTGTAGAGCCGCTTGACGCCGGTGGTGGTCTCCTCGGTGACGCCCTTGATGTGCGCCGCCATGCGTGTCCACTTGCCCGGGTCGGACTTCAACGTCCGCTGCAGCAGTCCGAGCACGATGGCCAGTTCGGGGTTCGATGCCTCCGTCGGATCCGGAACCGCGCCGGCCTTCTCGTACTCGACGCCCTTGTGCAGCAGCATCGTGGCGTCACCGCCGTCGTCGAGGATCATGTTCGGACCGTCGTACTTCGTCCCGTCGGCGGCATCGGGCCACGTCATCATCTGGTCGGTACACCACCAGTACTCCTCGAGCGTCTCGCCCTTCCAGGCGAACACGGGAACGCCCTGCGGGTCGTCCGCTGTGCCGTTCGGTCCGACCACGACGGCAGCGGCGGCATGATCCTGGGTGGAGAAGATGTTGCAGCTCGCCCAGCGCACCTCGGCGCCGAGTTCGGTCAGCGTCTCGATGAGCACGGCCGTCTGGATCGTCATGTGCAACGAGCCCGAGATGCGGGCGCCTGCCAGCGGCTTGGACTCGCCGTACTCCTTGCGCAGCGCCATCAGGCCGGGCATTTCGTGCTCGGCGAGGATCATCTCCTTGCGGCCGAAGGGCGCAATCGAGAGATCTGCGACGCGGAAGTCCTTGCGGGCAGCGAGCGTCGACGTGGTGGTGGGCGTGGCGGTGTCGGACATGGAAAAGCCTCCGTGGTTCGTTGTGTGGCGAACCGGGCAGGGGCCTTCAGGCACCGATCGACTCAGCCCGGCGATTCGGTGGAAACGAGTGTACCGAGGGCGTCGGCGTCTGCCGAGCTACTTCAAGACGATGGCGTACACGTCGAGCAGGTAGTGCATGCTGCCGTAGTGGTTGTACATCTTGATCACGTTCGCGGCACCGGTCCTGGAATACGGGATCAGCGACATGTTCGGAACGACCTCGCCCTCGACCACGTTCAGATTCGCAACGAGCGGCCGTCCGGCATCGCCCGGGAAACCAGTCAGGTACGTCGACGCCCGAACACTCGGGTACAGCCGGTTGAGGTCGGTGCCCGTCAGGTTGCCGATCAGCGCCGACTGTGCGCTGAGATCGACTCCGCCACCTGACGGCAGCGACACCGACTTGGTGAAGGCATCGAAACTCCAGTCCTCGACGGTTCCGGTGCCGAGCGGAAGGTTGCCAAACGCCGGCTCGCGTGTGTCGAAGGCCCGGAACGGCGCTTCGAGCGGGACGATACGACCGGTCGTGGTGTCATCGGGCCGAGACTCGAAATAGCCGAAGATGTCGACGATCAGATCGGTCTCGCCGGAGTGGTTGTAGACGTAGATGTTGCCGTCGACGACCGGCACCACCGCCAACACCGTCTTGACCTGGCCGGCGCCGACGTTGACGTTGGACGTCTTGATCGGAGGCGTCGGCGGTGCGGGAGACGCGCTGAGGAATGTCGCGGTGCTGCGGGCCCGGTTGTTGACCACGCCGATGTTGACCAGTGCTGCGGTGACCGTCGCCCGGTTCGGGACCGCGGGCGTGAGCGTCGGCATGTACGAGTTCGCGCCACGGATCTTCACGGCTCGGACCTGGGCGGCGCCGAGCGGGGTGCGCGTCTCGCGGGTGTCCACCAACCGGGCGGGCCCGACCGGCGTGAGGCGAGAACCGCGTTCCGAGTACGACGACTTGGAGATGAACCCGTACACGTCGATGATCACATTGGCGGTGCCGCCGGACCTCGGGCCCATCGTGACCGTGACGCCACCGTCGGCGCCGAGCCCGACGATCGCCAGGTTCGGCACATTGCGGCCGCGGGAGAAGTTGACGAGCGACGAACGAGGACTTGGGACAGCGGTTCCCGACGGGCGTACCGCCAACCAACCAGCTCCGGTCGGATCGACGACGGTGACGGTGGCCACGACGGCGAGCACGTCGGCCGATGCCGCCGGCAACGTGCCGGTGCCGGCGAGCCGCACGTTGAACTCGGCCGCCGGATCGATGCGGCGTGCACCCGGGTTGGAGACGTTGATCGGCGAGATGGGCCGCGAGTCGAAGGCGCGGTAGGGGGTGAGCGCGTGGAACTCGCCCCCGGCACCGAGACCGGCGGGTGTCTGCGCCTCGACCTGCTGCGAAGGCGAGGAGGTGGCAGCGACGGCCACCGAGGCCACGGCGACAAGCGCAGCAGCGGCGATGCGCCGAATCCAGCGCTGTTGACTCATCGTCCCCACCGTACCTTTCCGATCACGTGCTGCGGCGGCGCACCACGACTCTGATGTCGGCAGCTCTCAGCTGCCGCTTGAATCGAGCTCGAACGTCGGGGCGATCCCAGCCGATGCAACGATCCCCATCAGCCGTTCGTGCTCGGCATCGTCAACCGTCGTCGCTTCGGCGATCAACATCACCGGAATGTCGTCGCGAACGTCGTAGGCACGGTGCAGTCGCGGGTTGTAGAGCGACGCCTCGGACTCGATGTAGTACAGCGGGCCCTTGTCCTCCGGACAAGCGAGGATCTCGAGCAGAGCGGGTGAAAGTGACATGGTCGTTTCTCCAGGTTCGATGTCAGCTGGTGATCTGGGCGAGGAGTTCGCCGACGGCATCGTCGCACGCTGCGCGGTCGCCGGCCTCGAGATTCAACCGCAACAGTGGTTCGGTGTTCGAGGGGCGCAGATTGAACCACCACGACCCGCAGTCGACGGTGAGCCCGTCGAGACGGTCCTGCGTGCAGTCCGCGTACTGATCGCTGATGCGTTCGATGACCGCCGCCGCATCGTCGACCTGAGTGTTGATCTCGCCGCTCGCCTGGTACCGCTCGTAGGGCTGGCGCACCACCGACAGCGGCCTGCCGGCACGACCGACCTCGGCCATCACCATCAGCGATGCGATCAGCCCGCTGTCGGCGTTGAAGTTGCGTGCGAAGTAGTAGTGGGCCGAGTGCTCGCCACCGAACACCGCTCCCGTCTCGGCCATGATCTGCTTGATGAACGAGTGGCCGACCTTGGTGCGCACGGGAGTACCACCGAGCTCGCTGACGACCTCCGGGACCGTCTTGGAACAGATCAGGTTGTACAGGATGGTGGCGCCCGGATGTTGGCGCAGCGTCGCTGCGGCCAGGATCGCGGTCGTGGTCGACCCGCTGAGTCCGTTCCCGGTCTCGTCGACGACGAACACCCGGTCGGCATCGCCGTCGAAGGCCAAGCCCAGATCGAAGCCGCCGGCGACCACGCGGGCGCGGAGATCGCGTTGGTTGGCGGGCTGCAACGGGTCGGCGGGATGGTTGGGGAACGTTCCGTCGAGTTCGGGGAACATCACCTCGAGTTCGACACCATCGAGCCGCTCGAAGACGGCCGGCACGACCAAGCCGCCCATCCCGTTGGCGGTGTCGGCCACCACCTTCATCGAGCCGATCTCAGCGGGGTCGATGAATCCGACGACGTGATCGGCGAAGTCGCTGAGCAGATCTCGCTCGGAACGCGTGCCGCAGGTGACGGCCGGTCGAGGACCGTGGCCGTCGAGCACCTGTTGAGCGGTTGCCTGCACGTCGACCAGTCCGGTGTCGACTCCGATGGGACGAGCACCGGCAAGACACAGCTTGACGCCGTTGTAGCCGGCGGAATTGTGCGACGCGGTGAACATGGCGCCCGGGACGTCGAGTACCCCGGCCGCGTAGTACATGAGGTCTGTCGAGGCGAGCCCGATGTCGATGACGTCGACGCCCTGTTCGGTCACACCGCGGGTGAATGCGTCGACGAGCGATGGGCCCGACGGCCGCATGTCGCGGCCGATGACGACCTGGTCGGAGCGGACGAACGCGGCGAACCCGACACCGAGTGCGTGGGCCACCTCAGCATCGAGCTGATCGGGCACCGTGCCACGGATGTCGTACGCCTTGACGATGGAATCGAGCACAGACATGACCGACGAGAGGCTATCGGCCCTCGTCGGCGGGCGCGGGAGACACCTCGACGGGATCGGGCGACGGCCGCGCCAGTGGCGGGTCGGCGAGAGCAGTTTCCTCGGACGTCGCGTTGACGTCGATCGCCGATTGCGGGCGCCAGCTCGGCCGATCGCTGGCGTACACGACATCGCCCTTGCGCCTCCAGTAGAAACACAAGGCGAGACCGAACAACGTCAACGAATAGAAGAACCAGTCGAGCGGGGTCTTGGAGTAGGTGAGCGTCACCTGATTCTCGGTCGGGATCACGACCATGAAGTTCGGCGCCACCCGGTACGGACCTTCGGCGCCCTCGACCTTCCACGTCGGGAAGTAGCTCACCCTGACGAGCACGGGCACGCCGACCTGGTCGACGTCGAAGCTGACGGATTGTTGCTCGATGTCGACGTTGCTCACCGTGACCGGGTCGAGTTCGACGACCTCGATCGGCTCGGCCGGCACGACGTAGTCGACATTGCGACTGCGGTCGTCGGGCTCACCCACGCGAGCATCGAGATCGATCTCGACGGGCACCCGCTGCCACGAGTCGGGGCCATCGTCGGCCGGCATCGCCGCCCACTCGTCCTGGCGCTGGAACCAACTGGTACCGACTTCGAGGTTGCGCTCCCGCTGGTCACCAGCGCGGCCATCGATCACGACCGGTTGCACGGTGAGCGCCTCGACGATGCCGGCACCCTGCAGCTCGTAGATGTCCCAGGGCCCCGAGGTCGTGACGAACTCGAGATCGGCCTGCGCGTCAGCCTCAGCCTTCGCCTCTGGCGTTCTGACCATGAGATACCGCACTCCGAGGTCGTACATGTGCTGCACACCGGCGGTCGCGTCGTTGTTGACGTAGCGCAACTGGCGGACAGGATTCGACGACTGCTTCGACATCGCCGCGGCGGTGAGGAAATGGTACGGAGTGGTGCCCGAGGCCTCGAAGAACAGGCCCTCCATCGAACCGATGCACCCGTCGGTCCAGTGCGGCAGCAGCATCAGCGCCATCGTGGTGCCGTACTCGCCGTTGTCGCCGCTGTTCTCCCACAGAGCCCGACCGCACCCGCGCTCGTTGCCGATGTCGCCCATCGTGGTGACGAGCTCGTTGTACTCGGGGTACTTCGGGCGGCCCTCGTACCCACGCATGTTGTAGCGAGTCCACCCATCGGCGACCGCACGCCCCGATTCGGGGCCCTTGCGCAACGGACCCCACGCGTAGACCGAGGTCTCGCCGTCCGCAACACGTCCTCCACCCGGCAGGGTCTCGTACATCCAGCCGAACACGAGCAGACACGACAGCGTGATGGCCCCCGCAGCGACCGCCCCTTCCACCGCCGTGAGCTGTGACGACGTGCGCCGGTCGCGAGCGGCGTTGACGAGCCAGTTGATCAGCTCGAGCGCACCGATCACCATCAACAGGTACCGCGTGAGGTAGACGAACGGCAGCAGTCGCGGATTCCACAGCAATCCGATGAACGGCAAGCTGTCACGCGTCAAGTAGACGAGTGCAACGAAGGCGAGGCATATCAGCCCGATTGCTGTTCCGGTGAGGTGCCGACGCAGCACCATCGCCACGAACCCGACCACGGCGAGTGCGGTGATGATGAAGTCGAGCGGGGCCGCCAGCGGGAAGAACATGTCCCAGAACGAGTCGGTCGCGCCTTCGGGGCGGAACCCGTACTTCATGTCGGTCATGAATTCGTGGCCGAACAGGAACGGCCCGACCCACCACGCCGACAACAACAGCGTGGTCACGCCGGTGGTCACGGCGAAGACGAGGCGCCGCCCATCGAGCCAGACCAGGCAGAGGATGACGGCGCTCACGGCCACGAAGATCAGCACGATGCCGTGCGATACGGCCGCGAGCGACAGCACGACGGCGGTCCACACTCGGAATCGGCCGGTGCGCAGACCATTGGCCAGCAGACCCAGTCCGAGCATGGCCAACGTGAGCGCAATCGAGAACGAGTACTCCCCTGCCATCGTCGACTTCACGTTGCCGCCATAGATCGAGAAGCTCTCGTCGAGCAGGAAGCACAAGCCGGCGACCGCGAACAGCTCGGGTATCGGGTGTCGGAACGCGGCGAGGCGCCCGAATGCCCAACACGCCACAGGGAACAGAAGCAATCCGGACACGGCGACGAGCTTGAACGCAACGCCGTACGGAAGGATCACGTCGAGTGCCACGATCGCGAGCGCCGGGATCACCATGTAGAAGCGATACAACGGGAGCCCGCCGTACCAGTCCATGCTCCAGCCGGACAGCTGGAAGTTCGTCAGGAAGTGGTCGCGGAGAAACGCCGGTGCCCAGACGTGGGCTCCCATGTCCCCGCCCGTCGGTGTCGTGTCATCGAAGATCAGGTCACGCGACGGCGACAACGGGTTCAGATGAACGACCATCATCATCACCACGGTTGTGGTGACCAGGACGGCGGAGGTGACCAGCACGCGCACGACTCGTTCCGTGCTCCAGGGCCGTTGCCACCACGCCACCGGCCGCCGGAAGACCCGAGCGATCACCCTCCGAGCGAGGGACGGAGACGCAACGGCGGCGCCGGTGTCGTCAGCCTCGCTGACGGGCGATTCGTCGGCGGCTGCTTCCTCGTCGGCGAATTCGCGATCGAACCACTCGCCGAAGTCGTCGCCGTCCGGGATCTCACGAGCTTCGCCGTCCGGGATCTCACGAGCTTCGCCGTCGGCAGGGCGCGTGTCGTCACTCATCGAAGGCGCTCACAGGTGGGCATCAAGTGATCCATCATGGCAAATCCGCGGGGTCGCTCGACGTCACCGACCGGCGACGTCACAACACCAGGAGCAGGCCGGTCAGGTTGAACCCGATGTGGATGGTGATCGCCGGGCCGAGGCGTTTCGCCCGCAATGCCGCCCCTCCGAGAATGAGGCCGAACACGAACAGCCCGGGGAACTCGATCGGGCGGAAATGCGCCGCAGCGAAGATGGCCGCGACCCCGACCAACACCGCTCCCTCATTGAATCGGGCGGCGAGCGAGCGCTGCAGCAGACCCCGATAGAAGAGTTCTTCCACCACCGGGGCGCCGATCACGACCACGGCAACGAGCAGCAGCGTCGAGGCGCCGCCGGCACGATCGACGAGGTCCTGCGCGTTCTCGGTCAGTCGATCCTGGGTGAACGTGTCGGGCCACAAGGCCTCGAGCGGCAGGTAGACGACGCGGATCACGACCAGTTGGGATCCAGCGCCGATCGCCAGTCCGACCACGTCGGCCCACCGGAACGTGAAGCCGTAGTCCGCGATCATGTTGCCCGAACCCGCACGCTGAGATGCGATCCACATCCCGATGAGGTACGACGCCCAGGCGCCCAAGAGTGCGATGGCGAGCACCCCGAACGATGCGTCGCTTGCTGCATCTGCGTCGCCCACCACGACCAAGATCACCGCCGAGACCACCTGTGCGACCGTCCACGAGCCGATGAAGGTGACGACGGCGGTCGAGGCGTCGATCGGCCTCGGGGCAACCGACGGAAGGAACCCCCCGGAGAACCCGAATCCAGTGCGAGCGCGATCGTGCGCTGAGCCGGCCACGCCTGTCGACGCTACCGGCCGGCGCCGGCACCGAACCCGCGCCATCCGTGACGATCCGCAGTCGATCCGGCAACGTTCGGGCTTCACTCAGCGATGACTGAACCGACCGCATGCGGTCACCCGGCTCATCGCCCACCCGGTGAGCATCTCAGCGATGAGCGAACCGACCGAATACGGTCATCCCGCTCATCCCAGCCGGCGTGCCAGTTCAGACCGCGATGAGGGTGTGCCGGCCGAATCGGCGATCGTCGAGGTACCAACCTGCGGGAACCGAGAGCCTCCCGCCGTGGCGGTTGCACAGGTCGTAGGCATGTGGGTCGCGCTCCGCAGTCAGATCGTCGAGCCAGACCTGTGACCGACCGTAGTGATAGGTCAGCGTCACCTCCGCCCGCTCCGAACACCCGGTTCGCGAACACTGGCGGACCCCAACCGTCACCCGTTCCATGCGATGCATGCCTCAACGCTAGATCGCGAACGCGTGTCGGGTGGCGGATACTCGTCGAGGTGCCGGGGAGCACGACCTGGCATCGAGCCAGATCCTGCGTAGCATGGATACATGAACGATCTGCCGCCTCCTCCACCGCCTCCGCCCCCCGGTCGCGGTCGCGGATCGAAGCGTCCCGACGACTCTGCCGACCGCCGCCATGGTGAGCGCCCGCCCGCCAACACCGGCAAGGGAAAAGGCAACGAGTTCAATGCCGACGGCACCCCGGCGAGCGGGCGCGGACCCGGCAGCTGGCCGCGTTGGACGATCTGGGTGCTGGTGGGCGTGCTTGCGGCAGCGTTCCTCGTGCCCAGCTTGTGGCCGAGCAACAGCGGGGAGTCGCTCGAGTACTCCGAATGGCGCACCCAGGTCATCGAGGGCAACATCGCAACGGCCGACATCAACGAGTCCGGCAAGATCACTGGCGAGTTCACCAACGAAGACAAGTACTCGACGTCCGGTGGAGGCCCGCGAGGCGTATCGGAAGCCGACGAGCAGCTGTTGATCGACAACGACGTCGCCTACAAGTTCACCCCAGCGAGCAACAACTGGTTACTCGGCATCCTGTCGATCTTCCTGCCGGTGATGCTGATCATCGGATTCTTCGTGTGGATGCAGCGGCGCGCCCAGGGCCAGATGGGCGGGGTGATGTCGATCGGCAAGAGCAAGGCCAAGGCCTACGACGCCGACCGTCCCTCGACCACGTTCGACGACATTGCCGGGTACGCCGGCGTCAAGCAGGAGATCACCGAAGTGGTCGACTTCCTGCGGATGCCCGAGCGCTTCCGCGAGATCGGCGCCCGCGTTCCCAAGGGCATTCTGCTGGTCGGCCCTCCCGGCACCGGCAAGACCCTGTTCGCCCGTGCGGTCGCCGGCGAGGCCGGCGTCGGGTTCCTCAGCGTGACCGGGTCCGACTTCATGGAGATGTTCGTCGGCGTCGGCGCCAGCCGCGTACGCGACCTCTTCCAGCAGGCCCGCCGCATGGGCAAAGCCATCATCTTCGTCGACGAGATCGACTCGATCGGCCGCAAGCGCGGCGCCGGCCTTGGTGGCGGCCACGACGAGCGCGAGCAGACCCTCAACCAGATGCTCGCCGAGATGGACGGCTTCGAGACGTCCGAGGGCATCGTGATCATGGCCGCCACGAACCGGCCCGACATCCTCGATCCGGCGCTGCTGCGCCCCGGGCGATTCGACCGCCAGATCGTGGTCCCGTTGCCCGAGGCCACCGAGCGTCAGGCGATCCTCGAAGTGCACAGCCGCGACAAGCGCATGGGCCCGGACGTCGACATGGAAACCATGGCGCAGGCCACGCCCGGCATGTCCGGCGCCGACCTCGCGAACCTCGTCAACGAGGCGGCTCTCGTCGCCGTGCGCCGGGGGTCCAAGGAGATCGAACGCATCGACTTCGAGAACGCCCGCGATCGCGTCGTCCTCGGCGCCACGCGCGAGTCGATGATCTTGTCGGTCGAGGAGAAGCGGGCGACCGCCTACCACGAGGGCGGCCATGCGCTGCTCGCCACGGTGCTCCCCCACGGCGACCCGCTGCACAAGGTGACGATCCTGCCTCGCGGCATGGCGCTCGGCGTCACGTGGTCGCTCCCGCAGGAGCGCCACACCTACTCCAAGGAGTTCTTCGAGGACACGATCTGCAAGGCGATGGGCGGCCGTGTCGCCGAGATGATCGTGTTCGGCCATCTCAACTCCGGTGCCGCCAACGACCTCGAGCAGGCCACCGGAATCGCCCGCCGCATGGTTCGTGAATGGGGTATGTCCGAGCGCGTCGGACCCATGGCGTGGAGCAGCCAGCAAGCGGTGTTCCTCGGCGAGGACCTGATGTCGTCGCAGCGCGAGTACTCCGACGACACGGCAAAGCTGCTCGACGAGGAGATCGCCCGCATCCTCACCACCCAGGAGAGCCGGGCCCGCGACGTGCTCAGCCGGCACCGGCGTGGCCTCGAACTGATCGCCGAGGCACTGCTCGACCGCGAGACGATCGACGGTCCCGAAGTGGCCAAGCTGATCCAGCAGGGCATGGCAGAGTCGGGCCAACCCGCGGACGAGAACGTCGCCCACTGATCGTTCAGGTGATCTCGTTGCCGTCGGGGTCGATGACGTTCCAGGTGCCGTGGTCGTCGCGGGAGACCTGGGGCCTCGTTCTTTGAGCTGGTTGTGGCAGTCGCAGAGTCCGCCACCGTTGCTGGGCACTGGGGCGCCGAAGGCCTTCCAGGACACGGAGTGATCGGCCTCGCACCAGGCAGTCGGCCGGTCGCAGCCGATCCCCACGCGTGGTCAGTAGCAACATCACCGCGTCGCGTGAGCTGCCTCGGAACAGTCGTTGGCGGCGTCCGAGCTCGATGACGGTACCGGAGCTGTCGTAGACGACCCGTCGGATGTGGCCGATCAAGGCGGCGTTGATCGCGTCGTCAGGATGCAGGCGCCGACCGGTCTGGGTGCGGACGACGACGTTGCGGATGCGGCGGCTTTGGCCATCGCGACGAAGGCGTCAGCGCGTCGTTGGGATTCGGTGCGAAAAAGGTCGGCGGTGGTCGCGGCATTCCCAAGGCGGCTGCGGGCATCGGCCCAGTCGCTGTGCCACTTGGCGTCGATGAACCACGCAAAGATCTCATTGACCTGGCAGCCGTCCAGCTCGGCCAGGTTCCGGCTGATCGTCCAACCACCCTCGGGGCGGGGCCGGATGCGCACGTCACGGTTGGCGTGCGAGCGTTCGTTGTGGTCGCGGTCACCGTCAGGATCGGCCAACGATTCCCACATGCGGGTGCGGCATTCGAACTCGTCGAACGACCGACCGATCGCATCGTCCAACAGTGCCGGTGAATCACGCTCGAGCACGGCGGCCGGGATCCGCGGGTTCTTGGCGATACGGGCCATCAGCTCCGATCAGGCGACACCGACACGACCGTCGGCCTCGGCGTCAGCCCACTCGGGCAGTGCCTCGTGCAGGCGTGCGGTCTGGACCCGGCGATGCGCTTCGGGCCCCGACAGCATCCAACGCCGACACGTCGACATCGGACACCCGGCCACGCGTCCGAGGCCCGACCGAGGACGCGACGAGTTTGATCACCGTTCGACTCCTCCACGAGCGAGGCGACCAGCCGCAACCGCACCGCTTCCAGCGCCGACTCCCCGGTGCTCTCCCCGATCGCGGCGCGAAAGGAACCCATACCCCCAATCATGACAAGGGGGTGCCACGCAGTTGAGAGGATGTGGTTGTCAAGGTGTTCGGCGACGGGACGGAAGTACCGGCGATGACCGCCAGGCGTTGGGCTTCGGTGTGCAGTACGGCAAGTCGTCGGCCGAGCTGACACGATGACCGGAGCAGGCAGTTGATTTCCACCGACGAAAGGGCGGGTCGTGCCACGGGTGTTCTTGATGACCGACGTCGTTGGTTCGACCGCGCTGTGGGAACTCCATGAGAATCTGATGCCGACGGTGCTTGCTCGTCACGACGAGATCGTGCACGGGGCCGTCAGCGACGCGGGCGGTCGGGTGTTCAAGCACACCGGTGACGGGATGATCGCGATGTTCGATGACGGCGAGCCGGCGATCGGCGCCGCCAGAGCCGCATGCGGTGCCCTTGCGGGCGAGTCGTGGTCGGTTCCCGACGGCATCCGGATTCGGACGTCGCTTCATGCGGGTCCGGCGACCGAGCGAGACGGTGACTTCTTCGGACCGGCACTCAATCGTGTTGCTCGGATCAACGGGGTCGCCCATCCCGACCAGATCATCGCATCCGACGTCGTCCACCGGTTGTCCCCGGATCCGGCGGGCATCGACCTCGGCGAGCACCAATTGCGTGATCTCGGCGAGCGCGTGCGCCTGTGGCAGCTCGACGACGGATCTCACCCGCCGCTGCGGTCGATGCGCTCCGACCTGAACAACCTTCCGGTGCAGTTGACCGAGTTCATCGGACGGCAGGCCGAGGTCGAACGACTCGATGGGCTCCTCGGCGATCACCGGCTCGTCACGATCAGCGGCATGGGCGGCTGTGGCAAGACACGAATTGCGCTCGAAGTGGCTGCCGACGTCAGCGCCCGCTTCGACGGAGGCACCTGGCTGGCCGATCTGCGTTCGGCCGCCGATCCCGATGAGATCGTGCAGCAGGTGGCCGGCGCGATCGGGCTCGTCGGAGGTGGAGCGTCCGAGGGCGGTCGGCGTCTGATCGATGTGATCGTCGAATACGTCGAGCGGGCGCCGACGTTGGTGGTACTCGACAACTGTGAGCATCTGGTCGACGATGCCGCCGATGTGGCCGACGAGTTGCTGCGCAGCTCGCCGAATCTCACGATCCTGGCGACGAGCCGTGAGGCGCTCGGCACCGAGGGCGAACGCGTGTGGCGGATCCCGTCGATGGGCGCGGACTCGGGCGAGGCGCGCGAGCTGTTCCTCGCTCGGGCCACCGCAGCCACGTCGGACTTCGACCCCGGGCCCGCGGACGTGGAGTTGGTCGACCAGATCTGCACGCAGCTCGACGGCATCCCGCTGGCGATCGAACTGGCTGCGGCACGGGTGAGCCACTTGTCGCTCAGCGAACTGGAGGCCGGCCTCGATGAGCGGTTCTCGCTGCTGTCGGGTGGTCGGCGGGCGCGTCGCCAACGTCAGCAGACGCTGCAGGCGATGATGGACTGGAGTTGGGACCTCCTCGACGGTGACGAGCAGACGATGCTCACCGAACTGGCGACATTCCGCGGCGGCTTCGACGCCCGGGGCGTCGATGCGGTGTGCACCGAGCCCGAGACCGGCACGCGCTTCGACGTGTTGAGCGGCCTCGTCGACCGATCGCTCGTGCAGGTCACCGCCGACGCCGGATCGACGAGCCGATACCAGCTCTTGGAGACCGTCCGCCTCTACGGTCTCGATCGGCTTGCTGCCGCTGGACGCGCTGACGATGTCCGTGATCGTCACGCCGCATGGGTACGCACGCACTGCTCGTGTCTCGTCACGACCGGACACTTCGATCCGGAGGAGATGCTGTACTGGTTGACGAATGTCGACAACGTGCTCGGCGCGGCCGACTGGTTCGCTCGTGGCGGCGACGTCGTCGCTGCAGCCGAAGTGTTGTCGGGACGCGCTGCTCTCTTCAACGGCGACCGCAACGTCGACGGCATACGTTGGTTCACATCGGCATTCGTCCACGACGACCGCCTGCCGTTCGACGTCGCCGTCGCAGCGGCATTCGCAGCAACCCAGATCTCGGTCTTCGCTGGGGACTATGCCGTGGCGACCGGTTTCGCTCAACGGGGCCTCGAGCTCGTCCAGACGCTCGACGAGCAGCAGGCGTCCGATGTTGGGCGATCGTGGGCGGCGCAACTCTTCATCCTGTCAGGGACACTGGCCATCGGAGCCGACCTCGATCGTGCCCGCATGTTGGCTCAGCAGGCAGCAGCGATCGACGGAGGCTCTTTGCTCGAGCAGAGCCCGATTCCGGCGGTCCTGGCCGGTCTGGTCGCCCTGTCTGACGAGGACTTCGAGGCTGCCGCAGAGGTCACCCGACTCACGTTCGAGGAGCGATGGTTCCGGATTCCCGGGCTCGGCGTGATCCAGATGGTCCACGCGATGGCGTTGTCGTGGCTCGGCCGACACGACGAGGCGCTTGCGGCAACGACGATCGACGGTGTCGTGGGTGCGGTCACGTCGCGCATGCCCAATACGGTCGGAGACGCTCAGGTGGCATGGATTCTGCTGCGGGCCGGCCGGACCCAGGAGGCGTTGGACCTGATCGCCCGACCGTCACGGCTCGCGATCGGCCCGGCGATCGAACAGTGGCGTCTCGGCCGCGCCTACTTCCTCGCCGAGTACGTACTGGACCGCGATCCGCATCTGGCGGCGCGGCTCACCGGATGCGTGCCACTCGCAGCGACCATCTCGCTGGGCCTGCGTCGTCGCGACCTGCTCACCCGGGTGCACGATCTCGTCGGTGACCGCGTGGACGTGTTGCTCGGCGAAGGCGCCGCTGCCGGTGAGGCTGCGACCGTGGCCGAGGCCCATGCGCTCGTCCGCGCCGACGGCTTCAGGGTCGACTGAGATCGTCGGTGACTCCATCCGCGGCGTCGCGTTGGCAGCTGCCGCCACCAGGCGTCGAGCCGGGCTCGCGCGCTTCGGCAACTGCGGCCCACAGATCGGTTGCGGTCATCGGCCCGAGGAATGTCGCCACGGCGATGCCCTGCGCATCCGCGACGACCAACGTCGGCACTGCGTCGATCGAGTACTTCTCGTGCAACGTGCGGTCGGCCGAGTACTCCACCTCGACGACTGCGACGTCAGCACATTCGAGCACCGCGGCCTTGGCGGCGACCTGCGCACAGACGTCACACGTCGCCGACGAGAAGACGGCTACCAGCCACGGAGCGTCCGGACGCGCGAAGTCGTTCCGATCGAGCTGCTCGGGAGCGCTGAAGCGGCGCTGCGTGGGCGCATCCGGGACACGACGACGCCGGGCCACCGCCGCGACGACGCCCACGACGACGATGATGACCAGGGCGACAATCACACGCTCCATCCCACCTGAGGCTACGGCGCCCGGGCCGAGGAGGCGTCGTCAGTCGCCGGCGGCGGGCAGCGCCCAGGATCCCGACGTACCGGTCAGCGCGTTGCCTCGCGGGAGGGACCGCTCGACGAACACCCGATTGTTCGACTGCACGATCAACTCCCTGTTCAGCACGTCGGGATCGACCAGGTCGATCGAGATCACCTGTCCCGCACCGATCGGCACGTCGGTCAGAGCGGGCACCGCCGACGGCCCGCCCGGTCCAACGGCTTCGATCGTGATCGTTCCGTCGACGTTGTCGACGTTGTAGATCACGAGCGCCGCAGGCGCCGGATCGGTCGGGCCGAGGCCGAGGTGCCAGCGTGACGCAACGTAGCCGTCGTTGATCCGAGGCGGAGCGCCCACGACCACCGACGTCGCCACCGAATCGCCGGCCGGACGGGTGAGGATCCGCTCGACCACGATCGACTGTTCGGCCAGTGTGGAGAACACCGACGCGTGGCGGCCTGGCGGCAGTCCCCCGGTGGTGTCGGCGTCGGCCGCGGGGTCGTACACGACGACCTGATGTGCCGGGACGTCGATGGGCTCGGTGTCTCCGTAGCCGGCATCGAGCGGGATCCCGAGAAAGACCACGTCGACCTGGACATCGTCGTCGGTCGGGTTGTAGATCGCGAACGTCTCGGTGATGCCGTCGCCGGCCTCGCCATCGGCGAACCACCACTGGTCCCGCAGCGCCGGCGCTGCGAGCGAGACGCCGTAGCCGAGCCGACCGCCACCGAGATAGTGCTGCGCCCGACCGACAACCAGACGCCCACGTTCGGCGGCAATCTTCACCGCGATCACCGGCTCGTCGCGCGCACCCAGGTCAGCGATCGGAATGGTTTCGACCGACTGGGGCAAGATGGTGAACCCTTGGAATGCCGCGGGCGTCGATTCTCCGGCTTCGGTGGCGAAGACGAGGTCGACCACCGCGGCGTCGTCGTATGGGTTGGTGAGCACGAGTGTCTCGATGCTGCCGTCGACCGTGAACCCGTCGGCGAAGTACCACTCGTCTGAGGTGTTGTCGGCGCATGGGGCGACCGAATCGCCCGCCGGGTGCTGCGCACGCTGTTCGACGAACCCGCGGCCGCCGTCGATTTCGACCACGACGCTGGCGAAGGGCGCTGTCACGAACGCGTCGACGTCGATGGTCGTGCGCGACCATGGCTCGACCACCAGTGACTCGCTTGCACCCACGCCGTCAGGCGTGAGGATCGTGAATCGTCCGACGAGCTGCTCATCGTCGCGATTGGCCACCACGACCTCACCACCGACGCCGTCCTCGCCGGTCGCAGGAACTCCGGGACAGAACCAGCTGCCCGTGAGCGCGGCGTTGTCGCTGACGGCGGGCATCCATGCCCCGGCGGGCGCCGAGAAGAACGGGTCGGCAGTCGTCGGCTGTTCGCGGCCGACCGCGATCAGGCCGGCGAAACCCACGAGGAGCACGACGAGTGCCGGTATGGCACGGCGGTTCACGTCGTCACCTCGTCGGAGCTCGGCGTTGCCTGGTCATCGTCCGGCTCGACGAGCAGACCGGGATCGACGAACGACGGAATGGCCGAGTCGCTGAGATCGATCAGCGTTTCATCGGTGAGCAGCACCGAATCTCGTCGGCCGACCGACACTCGCACCCGCGCAGCGACCACGATGGCTGCGAGCCACAACAGGGTCTGAACGATCACCGCCAGCCAGCGCAGTGCCGACGTGTCGTAGCGAAGCGAACCGACCCCGGGCGACGAAGCGTCGTACGCCGTGGTCTCCCCGAACGCCCTGCGAGGTGCGATCGATGTCCCGTCGACAGAAAGCGTCCATGCGTCATCGAACGGTATGCCCAGGTGGACGACACCAGCCGACACGTCGTCGGTCGAGGTGCCGAGCTGGTCGGCCCCGATGAACAGCGGGACCGAATCCGAGAGGTCGGTCCGGACCAGGACCTCGGCGCCGGCGGTCTCGCTCGCGTCTGATACGGCTGCATCGAGCTGCGCCTGCTTCGGGATCCAGGCACGATTCTCGAACGCTTCGAGCGTCGGGAGACCGGGCCGGAGCGCAACGAGGTCGAGCTGGTCCTCGAGCGAGGCGACCAGTCCGGTTGGAAGCGGCAGCGGGTCGTTCACGGTCGAATTGACGCCGTCGAACTCCGGGACCACGACGAACCGGATTGCGAGCGGGGCCAACAGGCGACCTGCTCGCAACGTCGACGTCGCTGCCATCTCATCGAGCGCAGTGGTCACCAACTCGGCGGCAGCATTGGAGGGTGGCATCCATCGATCGCGCACGTCGAGCGCGTCATCGTCGATGATCGCCCACGCGACACCGTCGCGGTACTCGGTGGACGGCACCGGCAACACCCGCGCATCACCGATCAGCAGCACGTTGTAGTCGCCGTCGGGTGTGGCGGGCGGGAGCGACGCGTCGAGCAAGCGTGCGAGCGGCGTGTTGGGAACGTCGAACGAACCGTTGGCCAGCGCAGCGACTCCCGGGGCAAGTCCGATCACGACGGCCACGGACGCCAGGATGCCGAGCGGCTGGCGCCAACCGAAGGTCTCCCCGCGAACATCGAGGTCGAACGCCGCCAGCGCCGCCGCGGCAGAGATCGAGAGCCCGACGGCGACCGGCACGAGCAGCACCCCCGCCTCGGGCATGGCGAACGGGATCGATCCACCGTCGGCGAGCACTGCGAGGCCGCCGAACACCAGCACCATCAGGGCGGAGCGGATCGCCCAGGTGAGCCGCCACGCCCGGGCGAGCAGTACCGCAGCGATCACCGGCAGATACAACGCCAGGGCGAGTGCCGCGAAGTCGGTGCGACCGATCTCGAACGAGGCCAGCGGCACCAGACCGAGCCCGGCCTCACCGATCGGTGGCGCTCCGACGACTCCCTCCCACGACCACGACGTGATCCACGGCAGGTTCAGAATCGCCGCCCCGACCGCCGCGCCGAGGCCGGCGACCAACGACCACCCCGCGGTGACGAGCGACCCTCGTGCGAGCACCGTGGCGAGCGCGAACACGACAGTGAGCGCGACTGCGAGGGGGAGCATCACCGGCGCAAAGGCGACCGCGAGCGCCAAGACGAGTGCTGCTGCAAGCACGCGACGGAGGCGGTCACCCGGCGCGAGTTCGATGATCCCGTCGGCGATGCCGAGTTCGGCGCTGGCGGGATCGGCGGTCTCGATCCCGGATGCTCGGCGCATCAGGTGCAGCAGCCACGGGGTCGCCGCATAGACGACCAGCACCGTCAGCCGGCCACCGGACATCGCACCGCTGACAATCGGGATGAGGGAGTACACGAGCAGCGCGGCGATACGCGCCCGAGTCGACGGGAAGACAGCGACGAGTCTCCACACGCCGGCGGCGCCCACCAGCAGGAGGCCGAGAACGAACAGTGTCTGCAGCAGGCCCATGTGGAAGAGCGTGAACACGCTGAGCCCCGACAGCGTGGCCCATCCGGTCGGATTCGGCGACGTGGCGCCTGCGCCGTTCTGATTCCAGCCCGACAGGAACGTCTCGAGCAGCTGCCGCGGGCTCTCGGGGAACGCGAGGAACTCGCCGACCGGCGGCAGGCCGACTTCGAAGAAGGATCGCGCACCCACGATCAGGCCCGCGATGACGGCGATCCAGGCGACGACCGGTGCGGTCGTGCTCTGTCGCCACCGTCGCACCTGGACGCCGGATCCCACGTACGTCGCGGTCTCGCGACTGCGGAGGTACGAATTGAGGCGGGCGCTGCCGCGCTCCTGCAGGCTGAACACCTCCCGTTCGGGTACCCGCCGGATCGGTTTCACCTCACGCCGTCGAGCGAGCAACGCCGGCGTTCGCGGGACCAGTCCCATCAGCGCCCGGAACGAGTTCCATGCCTGACCGAAACGGGCGGTGAACAGCCCGACGACCAACTCGGTCAGTGTCAGCAGCACCATCTCGATCGACCGCACCGGCAGACGCGACGCGCCGGTCAACGTGGCGACCGAGCGCATCCGGTGACGAGCTCGCAGCAACCCGTGTCGGAGATCAGGTCGTCGCTGCCTCAACCGGCCGACGTGTCGCACGCGCGCCGACGGGACCACGACCACGCGGGCGCCGCTGTGGTGGATCCGCCAGCAGAGCTCGGTGTCCTCACCGTAGAAGTCGATGGCGGGATCGAAGCCGCCGAGCTCGCGGAACAAGTCGGCCCGCACCAGCAGATACGCCGATGACAGGACGAACACGTCGCGGACCCCGTCGTGCTGCTCCTGGTCGACCTCGCCCGGCTCGATGACGGGATCGATCTCGCCGAATCGGTCCATCCCCAGACCGACCGATTGGAGCACGCTCGGATCGTCCCACTCGACGAGCTTCGGCCCGACAGCGCCGGCGTTCGACCGGTACAGCTCCTCGACCATGAGACGCAGGGCGTCCGGCTCCGGCGCGACGTCGTCGTGACAGAACAGGAAGAACCCGTTGTCGCCTTCGACGAGGCGCAGCACTTCGTTCGCAACCGATCCGAAGCCGACGTTGATCCCGATTGGTCGAACGAATGCACCGGGCAGACGCCGCTGGATGCGATCGTCGATCGTCTCGGTTCCATCCGCG
>DATLBC010000136.1:0-2460 GCA_035527095.1 Ilumatobacteraceae bacterium
GATCGTGCCCCCGGTACGGCGGTGGGTCGAGGACAGCTTCACAGACATCCGGTACTGGAAGGAGCAGCCACGCGGCGGACACTTCAGCGCCTTCGAAGTCCCCGAACTGTTCGTCGACGACCTTCGATCCTGCTTCCGGCAGTTCCGCTGAGGTCCCGATCGGTCGGGTAACTTGACCCGCGGGTCAAGACGACTCAGTTGCTCCCAATGACCGCCCCCGCCGAGATCGACACTCCACCCGACCACGGGCACAAGGCCGGCACTGCGCGCGCCGCACTGTCGTATCGCGGGTTCCGGATCATCTTCGTTGGCCTCGCACTGTCGAACATCGGCACGTGGATGCAGAACTTCACGCTGCCGGCCTACATCGACGACCGCACCGGACGACCTGCACTCGTCGGTCTGATGGTGTTCGCCCAGCTCGGACCGTTGCTCGTGTTGTCGATTCCTGGCGGCGTGCTTGCCGACCGGGTGTCGAAACAGAAGCTCCAGCTGACCATGCAGTCCGCGTCGGTCGTGCTCACGATTGCGATCGCCTACTTCGTCGCCGCGGAAACCGCACTCTGGACGATCTTTCTTGCCCAGCTCGGCATCGGCATCGCCAACGCGCTGAACGCCCCGGCATTCCAAGCGTCGATGCCGTTGCTGGTGCACCGCCAGGACCTCCCCGGCGCCATCTCGCTGAACTCGGCAATGATCAACGGCACCCGAGTGGTCGGACCGGTTCTCGCCGCCGTGCTCGCCGTGGCCGGCATGAGCGTGTCGAGCATCTTCCTCGTCAACGCGGGGACCTACCTGTTCTTCATCACTGCACTGCTGATCGTGAAGATGCCCGACGTCCGCAGCGGCAACACCGCCCGAGGGCTCAAGTCGCTCACGGTTGGACTCAAGATCGCCAAGCAACGCCTCGTACTGAACCGGCTGCTGCTCGGCATGTTCCTGTTTTCATTGTTCAGCCTCGTGTACATCGGGCTCTTCCCGTCGGTCGCCCGGCTGAACTTCGACATCGCCCCGTCGAGCACGACCTACCGCTGGCTCTACGCGACATGGGGAGCGGGAGCATTCCTCGGCGCGCTGTCCGTCGGCACATTCCTGTCGTCGATCGACCGCAAGGTGCTGATCGTGCGAGGCTTCACCGGGTTCGCAGTCGCGTTGGCCCTGTTTTCGCAGATCCGCAGCCCTCAGCTGGCCTTCCCGGTCGGGTTCATCCTCGGGTTCTTCTACTTCATGACCGCCACGGCGATCACGACCACGTTCCAGCTCAACATGAAGAACACCGAGCGTGCGACCGTGATGCCGCTGTGGTTCATGGTGTTCGGCGGCACCGTGCCAATCGGGAACCTGCTGTTCGGTGTCGTGATCGAGTGGATCGGAGCGCGGGCAGTACTCGGCTTCGGCGCGGTCGTCGCCCTGTTCCTTGCATGGTGGGTCGACCTGCGACGACTCCCGCAGTCCGCGTTCCTGGCGGTGGAGGACGGCGGCGAGCCGTTCACTCCGACGAACGCGACCCGCCTGCTCTGACCACCGCCTGAGCAATCAGCGATGAGCGAACCCCGCAGATCTGGTGTGCTCGCTCATCACTCGCCGGCGGTGAGCTGCGCAACCACCCGTTCGAGCCCGGCGGAGCGGCTCGCCTTGACGAGCACAGCACTCTCGGGGCCGAGCGGCCCGAGACACGCAACGACGTCATCGACCGGTTCGACGCCATAGAGGGCCGTGCCGACCGCCACGAGCTCGACACCGAGGTCGACGGCGTGTCGCGCTACCTCCCGATGCGCTGGCTCGGCGTCCTCGATCTCGGCCATCAATCCAAGCACGGCGACACGCCGACCGGCGTCCATCGCCGCGAGCGCGTCGAGGGCGGCACGCATCGACGTCGGATTCGCGTTGTAGGCGTCGTTGACGATCGTTGCGCCGCCGGGGGCAGTGGCAACCTCCATGCGCATCCCGGACACTGCGGCCGACTCGAGCGCTGCGAGCGCTGCGGCGAGGTCGACGCCGACCGTGCCGGCCACAGCGATCGCTGCCGCCGCGTTGGTGACCATGTGCGCTCCCGGCACGGCGAGCTGTGTCGTCCCGTTCCCCCATGGCGTGTCGACGCGGAAACGCGCTCGGGCAAATCCGTCGAGGACGATGTCGCTGACGCGCACATCACCTGCAGCTCCGTAGGTGATCACATCGGCACGGGTCCGCGACCGCATCGCGGCAACCCGTTCAT
This sequence comes from Ilumatobacteraceae bacterium, assembly GCA_035527095.1. Taxonomy (GTDB): domain Bacteria; phylum Actinomycetota; class Acidimicrobiia; order Acidimicrobiales; family Ilumatobacteraceae; genus Sva-07. The sequence goes on from DATLBC010000136.1 coordinate 2,219, forward strand.
CGTCGGCGTTGAGCACGGCGGTGCCGCTCGATGGAAGCGCTTCGACGAGTTCGCCCTTGGCCGCGGCGACGCCGTCGAGTCCACCGACCAATTCGGTGTGCGCGTGGCCGACGACGGTGACGACGCCGATGTCGGGCCGGGCGATCTCGCACAGCTGGCTGATGTGACCGAACCCGCGCATGCCCATCTCGAGGATCAACACCTCGGTGTCGTCGGGTGCGTTCAGGATGGTGACGGGCAGG
>DATLBC010000137.1:0-13705 GCA_035527095.1 Ilumatobacteraceae bacterium
CGGGAAGTTCGCTGGCACTGGTGTGCAGCATCAAGGGCTACCCGCTCAAGATCGTGTCGTCGAACGCGTTCGCCGAGGAGAAGATCGCCACGATGCGAGCACTCGGCGCCGACGTCGAGCTGATCCACAGCGACGAGGGCATCCATCCCGAGTTGATCCCACAGATGATCGCCCGCGTCCACGAGATCGTCGAGGCCGAGGGTGCCCACCCGACCGATCAGTTCAACAACCTCGATCTCCTCGACGGCTACCTGGGCATCGGACGTGAACTGATCGAGCAGATCGACGGCGAGATCCATGGGCTGTCGTTGTACGTCGGTGTCGGTGGCGCGTTCACCGGAACGTGGCGTCCGATTCGTGAGCGCTGGCCCGACGTCGTGCGCACCGTGGTCGAGCCGTCGGAGTCGGCGGTCATTTCCGGTCACCCTGCGGGGACGCATCGCATCGAGGGTGGCGGTGTCGGATTCGTCCCACCGCTGATCACCGAGGATTCCTATGACCGTATCGAGCTGGTGAGTTCCGAGGAGGCATTCGAGTCGGCGCGACAGCTGGCACGGGTGGAGGGCGTCTGGACCGGCCCGAGTGGCGGCGCCAGCATCCTCGGCGCGATTCGGCTCGCCCGCGAACTCGGACTGGGGCACACCGTGGTAACGGTGCAGCCCGACAGCGGACTGAAGTACCTCAGCGGCGACCTGTACCGCTGAGCCCACCACGTTTGCGTCGAGATTCGGGTGGCCCGTCCCACCCGAATCTCGACGCAAACGGGAAGGTCGTGGGGTCAGGCGATGGAGCAGGCCATGTCGGCCCCGCAACACATCGGCGACTTGATCTTGCCGTGGCCGTTCGGGCACTTGGAGACCTGGACCGAGGATCCGTCGTCGCGCTGGATCGTGTCGTTCACGAGCGGAGTATCACATTCGCCGCAGGTTGCATTGACGGACATTCCACAGGTGGGGCAAGCGTAGGTGGCCATCCGGCGATGTTAGGCCAACTGGCGGGTGCTCACCTGGGTGGGGTCGAGCCGGGCTCGCGCCCGCGGGCGACCTCGGTCAGATCGGCGAGCCGGAGATCGCGGGCCCGGCGCCGCTCGACTTCGTCGAGGTTGCCCTCCGGCACGTACATGCGCAGACCCAATGGATGGATCTCGAACTGCAGGGGCGTGTCGGCCTCGAGTGCCTCGCCGTCGACCCCCATGTAGGCCGATCCCGACTTCGAACGCACGTCGAACTCGGTGGCCTGGAACTCCCACCAGTACTTGCTGTAGTCAGGCATGCCGAGCATCGCCATCGTCATCAGGCGAGCGGCCTGCCTGCCATTGCGCGGCGACAGCGCGAACACGCCGAGTTCGCCACCGTCGAGCCGCCGTCGCTGCGCGACGTCGCGCTTGGCGCCGAGCACGTACCTGTTGTTCGACACCATGATGACGAACGCTCCGTCGGCCTCCTTGCCGTTGGGTGCCGTGTACTGCAGGTCGAACGTCTCGGCTTGGCGGCCGAGGAGCTCTGACGCGATCTTGCTGCTGACCTCGACTTTCGCGTCGCGATAGTCCTCGGACTGCACGATGGTCGCGTAGATCCCGAGTGACACGTTGTTGACGAAGAGACGGCCGTTGACGGTGGCGAAGTCCACGCGACGCTCGATCGCATCGCGGTAGGCGAGCATCGCAGTGCGCGGGTCGTCGCGGTCGAGTCCGAGGTCGAGCGCGAAGTGATTTCGAGTACCCGCTGGAATGCACACGAAGGGAAGGTCGTGCTTCACCGCAACCGACGCAACGAGGGCCTGCGAGCCGTCGCCGCCCGCCATGCCGATGCAGTCGGCGCCTCTCGCGACGGCATCGAGAGTGAGTTGTTCGAGGTCGAGCCCTTCGGCGAGCAACACGGTCTCGATGCCCAATTCGTCGGCGAGTTCGACCAGTCCGAACTTGTCGACCTTGCCTCCGCCGGACCAGGGATTGCACAGCAACACCGGCTTGGACGGGGCGGCCTTGACGCGCACCGACGATGTCGGAACGGGTCGTTTCAACGCGTAGTTGGCCAGGAAGACCATCAGGTAGACGATCGCGACGATCAGCGCCAGGCGCAGGACGACGTACTCGAACTTCGACAACGCCTGCGCCAACGCGACGGTCACCAGCACGGCGCCGACGACTCCGGTCAGCGCGGCAACCAACTTGACGACGCCGACCTCGGTGACCACCCACCACGCTCCGGCCGTGAGCAGTGCAATGCCGAGGAGCCCGACGACGATCGACGACGACTGGCGGAAGACGGCCTGCACCACCAACGCAATCACCAACAGGAACAGCGGGGCGACGGCGACGGCTGCAGCCCGGCGCTTCGAACTGACGTTGCTCACGGCTGAACGCTACTCATCTCGTCACTGCAACTCTGGATCGACGCGGCGCCGTCGGTCGAGCACTGCGAGAGGCCGTCTGTGCAGCAAGAGCAACCGATGTACGGTGGCTGATCCAGATCGGCGACTTGTCGATTCGAGCGTTCGGAGACCGACAGCGTGAAGGAACCGAAAGCTCCCCGAGCGGGACTTGGGACGTTCGGCGGGGTGTTCACGCCATCGATTCTGACGATCCTCGGCGTGATCATGTACCTCCGGTTCGGTTGGGTGGTCGGCAACGTCGGGCTGCGCAACACGCTGCTGATCGTGACGATCGCCACGTCGATCACACTGCTCACCGGGCTCTCGATTTCGCAGATTTCGACCGACCAGCAGGTTCGCACCGGAGGTGCGTACTACATGGTGAGCCGCTCGCTCGGCGCCGAGATCGGCGGAGCCGTCGGGATTCCGCTCTACCTCGCCCAGGCGTTGAGTGTTGCGCTGTACACCCTCGGCTTCGCCGAGGCCGTCAACGTCGTCGCTCCCGGCATTCCGATCCAGCCCCTCGCGTTCGGCACCACCATCGTCGTCGCGATCTTCGCTCTGATCTCGGCGAAGGCAGCGATTCGAGCCCAGTACGTGATCATGGCCGCCATCGGGCTGTCGTTGGTCGTGTTCTACTTCGGTACCAAACAGGTCAACGAACCTCCCTTGCCCCGCAGCTTCGAGCCAGCCTCGTTCTGGAAGGCCTTCGCGGTCTTCTTCCCGGCGGTGACGGGGATCATGGCGGGCGTCAACATGAGCGGCGACCTCCGTGACCCCCGTCGCTCGATTCCTCGCGGCACGCTCGCAGCGATCGCCGTCAGCTACGTGATCTACATGACGATCCCGTTGGTGCTCGACGGTCGCGCGTCGCAGAGTGCCCTCGTCAACGACCCGCTGATCATGCGTGAGCTCGCATTGTGGGGTCCCGCGGTGATCGTCGGAGTCTGGGGCGCGACGTTGTCGAGCGCCCTGGGCAGCATGCTCGGTGCGCCTCGAATCCTGCAGGCGCTCGCCCGCGACGGTGTCCTGCCGGGACGCATGAGGGTCTTCGGTCGGGGGTCGGGCTCGAACGACGAACCTCGTATCGGCACCTACGTCTCGTTGACGATCGCTCTCGTCGTGGTGCTGCTCGGCGACCTCGATGCGGTGGCACCGGTGCTGTCGATGTTCTTCCTCGCGACCTACGCGGTCGTCAACTTCGTCTCTGCAGGCGAGACGTACCTCGGCAACCCGTCGTTCCGGCCCACCTTCAGGATCCACTGGAGCGTGTCGCTGCTGGGGGCGATCGGCTGCGTCGCCGTGATGCTGCTCATCAATCCGGTGGCCACCGTCATCGCCGTGATCTTCGTGGGCGTCATCTGGACGTTGCTGAATCGCCGTCGGGCACAAAGTCGCTGGGGAGACCTCCGCCAGGGGATCTGGATCAACATCGTTCGTTGGGCGGCATCGCACATCCGCCGCTCGACCGACACGAAGAGTTGGCGACCGAACATTCTCGTGTTGGCGGGAAGCCCGACGAAACGGTGGTATCTCATCGAGCTGTCCAACGCTCTGACGCGAAGCCGGGGGATGCTGACGATCGCGACGATCCTGCCGGAGCCCACGACGACCCAACGCAAGCGCCAGCTCGCCGACACCGTTCGCGAGCATCTCGCCGAGCGTGACGTGTCGGCGCTCGTGAGAGTGGTGTCGGCACCAACCCCGTACGTCGGCGCGTCCGTGCTGGTCGAGGCATATGGGCTGGGCACGTTGATGCCCAACACGGTGGTGCTCGGTGACGGCGAGACCACGTCCGATGCCGGCGAGTACGCCACGATGGTGAGTCGGATCCACGACGCGGGTCGCAACATCGTGATCGTCAGGGCGCCTGACGACACCACTTTCGGAGAGCGTCGGAGCATCGACGTCTGGCTGAGATCGATTCGCGACAACGGAGCGCTGATGATCGTGCTCGCCGACGCGTTGCGGTCGTCGAAGCTCTGGCGGCGGGCAACGGTGACCGTGCGGATGGTGGTGCCGCGGGCCGATGCCGCCGAGGACGTGGATGACAACCTCCGCGAGCTCTTCGCCAGCGCCCGGCTCCGCTTGGACGTGGATGTGATCATCGACGAGCGGCCCGTCGGCGACGTGATCGGCGAACGCGCGGCGCGCGCCGACCTGACGCTCGTGGGTCTTCCGGATCCATGTGTCGATCCCGAGGACTTCCCGGACCGTCTCGCGGCAGCCCTGTCGGTGGTCTCGACCGACAGGCCCGTTGCGTTCGTCCTGGGTTCGAACGACGTCGATCTCGAAGCGCTGCTCGACTGACCGACCAGTAGCACCCCGTTTGTGGGCAGATTTGGGTGGGACGGGTCACCCGAAACGCGACGCAAACGGATGGGCCGGGTCATGATGGGCAGATGGCGGAACGGCTCCTCACTCCCTCGAAGATCACGGCGTGGCTCGACTGCGCGCACTTCCTCACGTTGCAGCACGAGGTCGAGGCCGGCACCCGTCCGAAACCGTCGAGCCCGTTCGGTGAGATGGCCCAGATGCTGCTGACCAAAGGCCTCGAACACGAGGCCGCCGTGCTCGAGCGCTACCGAGAAGCCGGCCTGTCGGTGTTCGAGGTACCCGAGCGCGACACGGCGATCGGCGAGTCGTTCCAGCAGTGGGTCGACCGCGTCGGCGACGTGCTGGCCGACGGCCACGACATCGTGTTCCAGATGCCATTCGTGCACGAGGGCATCCGGGGTATCGCCGACTTCCTCCGCCGCGTCGACGACCCCGACACCGGGACATCCACCTACGAGCCGATCGACGCCAAACTTGCCCGCAGGGAAGCCAAGCCCGGACACGTACTGCAGCTGTGCTTCTACGCCGAGGCGATCGAAGCGGCCACCGGAGTGCTTCCCGAGCGGATGCACATCGAGCTGGGCTCGGGTCGATCCGAGTCGGTCCTGGTCGCCGACGTGCTCGCCTACTGGCGCCGGCTGCGAAGCCAACTGGCGAAGCTTCTCGCCGACGGCGCGTTCACCGGCACCCGAGCCAAGCCGTGCGACCACTGTGAGTTCTGCGATTTCGAGATGGTGTGTGACGCGGCCTGGCGTGAGGCCGATTCGCTCGTGCACGTGGCCGGCGTGCGCACCGCCGATCGCCTCACACTCCAGCAGAACGGCGTGACCACGATCGCCGCGCTGGCCGTCCTCGACCATGAGGTCGCCGACATCGACGACGCCCGCCGCGAGGCGTTCGTGCGCCAGGCGCGCCTCCAGGTGGAGGCCCGCAACGCGCCCGACCACAAGCCGCCGTTCGAGCTGCTCACCGCACCGGTCGTCGACGACGCTCCCGATCCGATCGGTTTCGCTGCGCTTCCTGCACCCGATGACGGCGATGTGTTCCTCGACTTCGAAGGTCACCCGTTCTGGCATGCCGACGCCGAGCTGTTCTTCCTGTTCGGCCTGATCGAGAAGTCGGCGGCGGGCGCGTGGGAGTTCCGGGCGTTCTGGGCGCACGACAAGGTGGAGGAGGCGGTCGCCACCAAGGCGCTCGTCGACCACCTCGCCGCCCGCCGGGCGCAGTTCCCCGACATGCACGTCTACCACTACAACCACACCGAGCGTTCGTCGCTCGAACGGTTGGTGACCGAGCACGGCGTCGCGGAACTCGCGCTGGAACAGCTGATCAGCACGGGTCTGTTCGTCGACCTGCTCCCGATCGTGAAGGGCGCGATGCAGGTCGGTGTGGAGGGCTATGGCCTCAAGCACATCGAGCGGCTCACCGAGTACGAGCGCGGCCACGAGATCGACCAGGGCGCCGGCGCAGTCGTCGAGTACGAGCGCTGGATGGGGTCGGGCGACGAGGCCAGCCTCACGAAGATCGCCGCGTACAACGAGGACGATGTGCGCGCCACCGGCGCTCTGCGCGACTGGTTGGTGACGCAACGCCCCGCCGACGTCGCGTGGCGCGACGCAGTACTCGGCCGGGAGGAACCGGCCACCGAACTGGACGCCCGTATCGAGGAGCTCCACGCGTTCGGCCCCGGCACCGTCGAGCATCTGATGGGCGACCTGCTCGGCTACTGGCGGCGCGAGCGCCAGGTGGTCGGCGCTGACGCCTACCGACGGTCGATCGCGGACGAGGTCGATCAGTTGGACTCGCTGTCGGCGATCACGCGGTTGACGTTCCGGGGGACGAAGCCGCAGGTGAGCGCAAAGACCGGCAAGCCGTTGAAGTGGCCGTGGGCGCGCTTCACGTTCCCGCCGCAACCGATCGACGTCGACATTCAGCAGGGCTCGAAGCTGATCGTGGCGCTCAACGAGCAGAAGTGGCTGTTCTTCAAGCTGGAGCAGATCGACCTCGCTGCCGGCGATCTGTGGGTCACGTGGGACGACAAGGCGGTCGAGGCGGGCGTGATTCCCACGTCGCTCGTTCACTACAAGTGGTTCGAGGAGGGCGCGAAGTTGACGGCGCTCGAGGACCTGGCCGATGAGATGTTGGCCGGCCGCGCCGACCGGGTGGGCCACGCGATGCTGCGCCGCGATCTCCCTGCGTTCCTGCCGGGTCGTGGCCCTGATGATGGGGTGTTCGTCGGCGAGGTGCCCGCGATCTGTGGATGGGCGCCGGGACTCGATCGGAGCTACGTCCCGATCCAGGGCCCGCCGGGAACGGGCAAGACGTACGCCGGGGCCCACATGATCCGCACGCTCGTCAATGCCGGTCTCCGCGTCGGCGTGACGGCGATGAGCCACACCGCGATCGACAACGTGATGCAGGCGGTGGTCGATCGGTTTACCGAGGAAGGCGAGCGCGACTCGCTGCGAGCGGTCCGCAAGGCCAAGCAGGGTTCGGTTCGCGGCATTCGGTACGTCGACGACAACGCCGGCGTGGCGCGAGGCGACTTCAACGTCATCGCGGGCACGACGTGGTTGTTCGCGAGCAAGCCGATGCGCGAGAACCCGGTCGACGTGCTGGTGGTCGACGAGGCCGGCCAGCTGGGCCTGGCCGACACCGTGGCGGCCACGATCTCGGCGACCAATGTGATCCTGCTCGGCGATCCGCAGCAGTTGCCGCAGGTGTCGCAGGCGAGCCATCCGGGAGGCGCTGGTGCAAGCGTACTCGAGCATCTGCTCGACGGCGAGCTGACCGTGCCGGCCGATCGTGGCGTGCTGCTGGAGACCACCTGGCGGATGCATCCCGACGTGTGCGGGTTCATCTCCGAAGTGATGTACGGCGGCAAGCTGCGCAGTCACGAGTCGTGTGCCGGCCAGTCGGCCGCGGGCCAGACGGGCTTGCGTTGGCTGCGCGCCGAGCACAGAGGCCGCTCGACCGAGTCGCCAGAGGAGGCGGCGATCGTGGTGGCCAAGGTGTCGGAGTTGCTCGGCCAGCCGTGGACCGATCAGGACGGAACGACCCGTCCGCTGATGGTCGACGACTTCATGGTGGTGGCCCCGTACAACGACCAGCGGCGCTGCATCACCGACGCGTTGCGGGTCGACCCCGCGACGCGGAGTGTCGAGGTCGGCACGGTCGACAGTTTCCAGGGCCGCGAGGCCGCCGTGGTGCTGTTCTCGATGACGACGTCGTCATCGGACTTCATGCCGCGCACGGCCGACTTCCTGTTCTCGAAGAACCGACTCAATGTGGCCATCAGCCGGGCGAGGTGTCTCGCCTACCTGGTGTGCACCGACGAGTTGCTGGACACGCGCGCTCGCGACGTCGACGAGATGGAGTTGATCTCGGCGCTGTGCTCGTTCGTCGAGCGCGCCGGCTGAACGTCAGCGGGTGCAGATCTCGAGCATGTCGATGACCGGCTGGACCCGGGCGACCTCGTGGCTGCGCAGCAGGTTCGCCTTGGCGAGCAGGGCGAGCACCGCCATGGCGGTTTCGGCGACCCTGACCTCGTCGTGGAACAGGTAGACCGCCGACGCCATCGTCACGCACACCGGCCAGCCCAGCTCGCGGAAGCGGAACGACTGCAGCAGGTTGTCGGTCTGGTAGCGCACTCGCTCGGGGCCGTCGGGGAGGTTGAGTGCGAACCCGAAACCGGGGTCGATCCACAGCTTGTCGACGCCCGAGCCGGTGATCAGGTCGAGCCGGTTGCGGAAGAACGCCAGCTGGTCGTCGATCATCGTCTCGACAGGTGGAACGTCGTCGTCGGAGCGGGCGGTGTCGCCGGGCGTGTAGCAGACGATGAGGCCCGCATCGTGGCGGCCGATCGCCTCGTACAGCGCCGGATCGTCGACGCGGCCGGTGAGGTTGATCACCTGTGCGCCGGCGTCGAGCGCGGCGAGCGCGACACCGGTGTGGTACGTCTCGACCGACACGAGGAGCCCGTCGCCGATGAGCGCGTCGATGACGGGAAGCAGCGTTCGGAGCTGGCCGTCGACGTCGACGAGGTCGGCGTTCTCGCCGGTCGACTCGGCGCCGATGTCGATCATCACGGCGCCCTCGACCGTCATGCGGCGGGCTCGGTAGAGCGCGGCAGGGACGTCGTGGGCGATGCTCTCGCGATACGTCGAGTCGCGAGACAGGTTGATCACCCCGAGCTGGTACGGGCGGTCGTCGAAGGACCGTCCGGCCAACTCGAAGGTGCGGATCGGGTGAGCGATCGCCTCTCGGTTGGCTTCCCACAGAGGGAGGAGATGGTCGGGCGTGATCATGGGTGGCTCCGCGTGTCGGTTGTCGGCGTGTCAGGTGTCGGTGTGCCAGATGTCGGTGCGTGCGGTGAGGTCGCCGGGTTCGACGGGCAGGTCGGCGAGAAGGTCGCTCATGGTCCGTCCGAGGCGTGGGTGGACCAGGTCGGCGGCGACGTCGCACACGGGCATCATCACGAATCGTCGTTCGTGCATGCGGGGATGGGGGACCTGGAGCGCGTCGCCGTCGGTGACGAGGTCGCCGTGCACGAGCAGGTCGAGGTCGAGAGTGCGGGGACCCCAGTGCTCGATGCGTTGGCGCTCGCGGCCGGCCTCGATTCTATGGAGCAGGGCGAGGAGGTCGGCGGCACCGAGCGTGGTGTTCGCGCTGAGTGCAGCGTTGAGGTAGGGGCCCTGGTTCTCGGGGCCGCCGACCGGCGCGGTCTCATACAGGGTCGAGCACGCGACGACGTCGATGCCGTCGGTGTCGCGGAGACTGGTTGCGCCGGACCGAAGGTTCTCGAGTCGGTCGCCGAGGTTCGAGCCGAGCGCGATCAGACAGCGCGTCGATGGTGGTCTCGGTGGCGAGGGGCGCATGGCGATCAGGTCGGATCTGGCTGCGGGCGTCGTCGTTCGATTGCAATGCCGACGCCCTCGGCGGTGTCGAAGATGTCGAGCTTCTGGACGGTGACGTGGACAGCGTGCGCCAGTTCGTTGCGTAGCGCGAAGACGGCGATGTCCTCGGCCCAGGTCTCGACGAGTTCGATGTGCTCCCCGCTCGCTGCTCGGGTCAGGACGAATTCGACGATGTCGGCGTAGGACACGTAGGAGCCGGTTGTCTGCACCTGATCGGCATAGTCGTCGACGGTTTCGATGGCGATGTCGAATCGGACGCGCTGTGGGGCCTCGCGCTCGAAGTCGTGCACGCCGATGGAGGCGTCGACGACGAGTCCGTTGACGATGATCCGGTCGGGATCGGCGCTGCGTGCGCGTCGGGCGTCGTTCGGGGCGGAAGTGGGGTCGGGGGTGGCCATGGTCCCTCAGGGTCGAGCCAGCAGGGTAACCGTCGATGCCGTCGTGGCCTCGACGCAGCGGTCAGAACGTGGACATGGTCAGCTCCCTGAGAGGCACCGATCGAGGCTGACCGCTGCCGTCAGCGCGTCACTGGTGCGCTCCCGACGCCGCACGCAGCCAGACGACGACGGCCTGGTCGACTCGTTCGTCGAGGGTGTCGCCATCGAGCGACCTCACGACCTTGGGAAACCGCGTGGCGTATGACCGCAGCAAGGGGGTCACGGCCTCGGGATCTTCGCTGCCGCGGAGTGCGTGCGCCGTCATCGGCACCCACGTCCCGGCGAGCAGCACGTTGGCCTGGCCCATCGTGGTGAAGTTCCGCCACCACGTCTTCGTGTCCGGCTGGCCCACGACGACAACGAGCCCACCGGGGGTGTCGGCGTACTGGACGGGCAGCGTGAATTCGTTGCCTGATCGACCGCCTCGGTAGCGGATGAGCACCATCTTGGCGGACATCACCCGGTGCAGCGGCGACTTCAGTACCGTTTCGACGAACGCGTTCGATCCTCCCATGGCTCCGACGCTAGGCGGTCGCCGCGCTCGGAGGAACCTGACGACCTCGGGCTGATTCCCGGTGCGTCATGATGGGGCGATGGCCCGAGCGATCCAGATCACCGTCGACGCCGCAGGTCCGCGCAAGCTCGCCGAGTTCTGGTGTGATGTGCTCGGCTATGTCGAGCAACCGCCGCCGGCAGGCTTCGACACCTGGGAAGCGGCGCTCGAGGCGTTCGGCATCGACCAGTCGGACCCTGACCGGGCGTTCGCCATCGTCGATCCTGACGGGGTCGGGCCCCGCGTGTTCTTTCTGAAGGTGCCCGAAGCCAAGACAGCAAAGAACCGGATGCACCTCGACGTCCATGTCCATCCGGCCGAGTTGCATTCACGGGCGGCAGAGTTGGTGTCGCTCGGGGCCACTCACGTCGGCGAGTTCGATGAGCCCGAGGGTCACTGGATCACGCTGCTCGATCCCGAAGGCAACGAGTTCTGCCTCCACTGAGTACCTCAGCGGTCAGACCAGCGATGTAATCGCGTCACCACTCGCTGGCGATGCGGTCCGCAAGGGCGAGCATGTGGCGGCCCACCGGCTGCAGGTCGATCTTGGTCGCCACGAGCCCGGTCGACACCCGCTCGACCACCCCCCACTCCCAGATCGCAGTCGCGTCGAGGCCGTGCCGGGCCGCCATTCGGCGGGCGGTGATCATCGTGTCGGCTGCAGCCGGTTCGTCCGGGTCCTCGCGCAGGATCACCCCGAGGTCGTATTCGGGTTCAGCCACCAATCCGTCCGGGTCGACGAGCTTGAACGAGTCGCTCGCCTGGAGCGCGTTCCATTGATGGACGTCGCCATGGACGAGGACGGCACGTTCCGGATCGTGTGCGAGGAGCCGCCGCTCGGCGCAGGCCAGTGCGTGATCGACCGTGCGTCGCTCGCACGGTTCGTCCAGCTCGGTCCAGACCGTGGAGATGTACTCGGTCAGCCACGCCGCCTTGTCGGCTCCGGTGGGCAGCTCGATGTCGTGCGCAGGCCGCCAGATCTGTGCGGCCGCATCGCAGAGCGCGGGAAGCCGCTGTCGATAGGGAAGTCCGAGGTCGAACATCGATGATCCGAGCTGCTCCATCAGCAGAGCGCCGCGGGCGGGGTCGTCCCGGTACAGCACCGGACAGCCGTCACCCGCGGCGAGTCGCAGAACGGTTGCCTCGTGGTCGTCGAAGCCGCCTCCGCGTCGGGGCAGGAGCACCTTCAGGACGGCGGGCGTGCCCTCGGCCATCACGACGTCGGCGACGAACGCTTCGGTGCCTTCGTCGTAGGTTCGACGAAGCTCGATCGACCAGTCGCGCTCGAGCCCACGCACGAGGTCTGTCAGATCGTCGATCCAGTCAGCGTGGCCTTCGGCGATCGCCCGGTTGCGCACGACCTCGGGCAGCTCGATCATCCCCGGACGCTACTCATCGTGATCGGCGCAGCTATCAGAGGTTACACCTCGGTGGGTCGGAGGTTAACGTGCAACCATATGGTTGTATGTACGTTGACCGACGAGGAAGTCGACCGGCTGTTCCGGGCCCTGGCTGACCGAACGCGCCGCGACATCGTGCGGGGAACGATGCTCGACGACGCCTCGGTGTCGGCGCTCGCTCGGAGCTATGACATGAGCTTCGCTGCTGTGCAGAAACACGTCGCCGTCCTCGAGCGCGCCGAGCTCGTCGTCAAGCGGCGGAGCGGGCGCGAGCAACTCGTGCGGTGCAACGTCGACACCGTCCGCAGAGCGCAGCAACTGCTCGATCAACTCGAGTCGATCTGGCGCGACCGGCTCGATCGGTTCGAACAACTCCTCGCCGAGGATCGCACCACCACCACACCATTGGAAACGGAGAACCCCACGCCATGACCGTCACCGACGTCCGCAAGGATCCCACCGCACTCACGATGGAGATCGTCTCGGAGTTTTCCGCACCGATCGACCGAGTCTGGCAGCTGTTGGCCGACCCGCGTCAGCTCGAACGATGGTGGGGCCCGCCGACCCATCCGGCAACGTTCACCGACTTCGACCTCACGCCGAACGGGGCCGTCGCCTACTTCATGACCGGACCCGACGGCGAGCAGTACCACGGTTGGTGGCGCGTTCGCGCGGTCGAAGCGCCGAACCTGTTGGAGGTGCAGGACGGCTTCGCCGACGATGAGGGAGAACCGAATCCGGATCTTCCCGTCAATGTCATGCGAATCGATCTCGCCAGCGAGGGCTCGACCACGCGCATGACGATCCGCAGCACGTTCCCGACGCTCGATGCGATGGAACAGACTCTGTCGATGGGCGCCGAGGAAGGCATGCTCGCCGCGCTCGGCCAGATCGACGCCATCTTGGCGGAGTGACGACGTCCCCGGTCTGACCGCCGCGGTGCCACCGAGGTCAGACGTTGCTCGCGCGGCCTTCCCAATATGGCTTGCGGAGGTCGCGCTTGAGGATCTTGCCCGAGCCGGTCTTGGGGAGTTCGTCGATCCACGAGATCGAGCGCGGGATCTTGTAGCTCGCCAGGTGCTCGCGTGAGTGCGCCTTCACGGCGTCCTCGTCGAGGTCTGATCCCACCCGCTTGACGATCACGGCATGGACCAACTCGCCCCAGTCGTCGCTCGGGATGCCGAACACGGCTGCTTCGTAGATGTCGGGGTGCGACTCGAGCGCGGCTTCGATCTCGGCCGGATAGATGTTCATCCCGCCCGAGATGATCATGTCCTTCTTTCGGTCACAGATGTAGAGGAATCCCTCGTCGTCGCGATACGCGATGTCGCCGACGGTCTGGAAGCCGTCGCGATGGTCTTCCTCGAACTTGTCGTGCTGCTTGTAGTAGTCGGCGAACACCGCGGTCGATCGCACGAACACCTCACCCGTTGCATCAGGGCCGGTTCCGGTGACGATGCCGCCGAGTTCGTCATACAGGCGGATCTCGACCATCGGCGCCTCCTTGCCGCACGAGGCCGGCTTGCGCATCTGATCCTCGGGTCGCAGCACCGTGTTCACGCCGAGCTCGGTCGAGCCGTAGATCTCGAACAGCGACTCGGGCGGGAAGTCGGCCACGTACTGCTGCTTCAGCGCAAAGCTCCACGGCGCCGCGTTGGCGATCATCACCCGCATCGACGACGTGTCGTA